>NVWF01000040.1 GCA_002746155.1 Gammaproteobacteria bacterium
TTAAAATATCGAAAATGGCCGATTTACTGCGAAAACTATATTTTATAATGGTACAGATAGCACTAAACTAGGGTACTTAAATTTCACCGAGAATTGCTGTACAGGCTGTGGACCAACGCTTAACATGGTTATTATTTGTTCAAGAAAATACTTTTCCTGTCGATAAGAGACTATTAGGATTTATTACTTAGTGAGGCAATTCTCATGGCCCTTACCCCCATATTTCTATCCACAGGCTTCACAGGGCAAGTGGCAAGAAGAATAGCAAATATTCAAAATAAGGCGACTAGCCCAACAAGTACTGTCACAGAGCTTTCGGACAAAATAAAAACCATAAAAGACAACTCTCTTTTATACCAATTAATTAGTCGATTATTACTTTCCCCCAAACAAGGCAGGCTATTAAATGATCCCGTTCAGGAAGTTAACTCCTCTAGCATCACAACAAACGACAATGCATTCATAGCACTTGGTCTTAACAACAATGGTGATGGACTCATTGATGCAAAGGATAATATCTTTAATAGCCTACTACTCATGCGGTTAATTGATAATGAACAGTTTATTTCTGAATTAGCCAAAACTGATATCAGTTCTATAAATCTTAATTATTCAAACATTGATAGAATAACTTCTAATGGTGATCGAATTGTGCAAATCAGTGATTATATAAGCTCTGATGGTCAAAAAGGTGTGTTCGCTGACTTATTATTAGGGGGCAGGAGTGGTATTCATTCCTAGCTAGATGTAGATATCAATACCATAGAGGCTGGAAAGTTCGTCCTTCTGTTCGAAACTAGCAACATCATTAAAGGATTGTAGCGCCCTCCCTGTCATACCTGAGGCATTTTGAGATTCAGTTTGTAATTCAAACCGACGGCGATTCGCCTCAATATTACTGAGTTCACTCTTAGAAGAGGTTGATTGATTAGTTGAGGGGCTTGCCGGAACGGACTGAAAGAGAGTTGTAGTTAATTCAGTAGATTTCACTGAGTTGTTATTTGAAGTGACGCTAGTTTCAGATCCTCCCCTTAAACCACTCTCAGCCGTAGGCACAGTTCTTAGGGGGAACTGAGTGTTAGCTTGTGGCCCAAAACCTGAAATTATCATTTAAATTATTAACCAATAAAAAATCATCTGAACAAATAAGTATATACTTAATAAGGTGAGGAGTTCAATACAACCTCAGCCCCTAACCACTTTATCACGAACGTAAACTGGCATAGCCTCAGCAGGATCAAGTAGTTTGCCGTCTTGGTATTGAGCCTCTGCTAAGGTTAAAAGATCCAAAGCTTCAGGAAAGAATAATCCTTCAGGATATGCCACCTTCCAGTTGCTAAATCGTTGCTGCATTTGATCAGGATAATTCGTCCAGCCAGGGCCATAGCCTTGCCAATGGTCAGACTGGGCAATAATATTCTGTTCATTACTGCAAGCAATATCTAAAGCTGGTGCAACCTGATCATTTTCTAGTTCAACCATACAATCATTGTTATCAAGTTGATAAAATCCAACATAAACCTCCGACATACGAGCATCTAGAGCTGGGATGCAATGAGTCAGATCCGTATGGCGATAACTGGTCTGAGCCAGTACAGCAAGACTAGATACAGCAATTAAAGGTAAATTTGATGATAGAGCCAAGCCTTGGGCAACGGAAGTACCAATTCTTACTCCTGTGAAGGCTCCTGGCCCACGGGTAAAAGCAATAGCATCAAGGTTTTTAAGAGAAATATCAGCTTGTCGCAAAAGTTTTTCAACAAAGGGCAGTACATGATCAGCATGCCCCCTAGGTTCATTTGATACCAGCTGTGACACCTTGCCATCAATTAATAATGCGATTGAGCAGGCTTCACTGCAAGTTTCTATGGCGAGTAGCGTTAAACTCATTAATTAATTTCTCCGAGGAATCCTTTAACCAATTCAATATCACGGGTTTTATGCATGTCAGGCAAGCTATTGATGAAAGCTCCACCATATTTTTTGCTGATCAACCGAGGGTCACCTAACACTAACACTCCCCTGTCCTTTTGATCACGAATTAATCGACCAGCACCTTGTTTAAGACTGATCACAGCTTGGGGCAGTTGTAACTTAGCAAAGGCATCTTCACCAGCACGTTTGCAAGCTGATATTCTTGCCTGGATCACAGGGTCAGAGGGGACCGCAAAGGGTAGTTTATCAATCACCACACAACACAAATCATCACCGCGCACATCGACACCTTCCCAAAAGCTAGCCGTGGCCATAAGAACTGCATTTTTGTGCTCTGTAAACCTTCGTAGTAACTCTGTTTTGTCCGCTGTACCCTGAATAAAAATTTTAAACTGACCGTTTTCTGATAACCATTCTGCTGCTTTTTGTAAAGCACGGTAACTGGTAAACAAACAAAAGGCCCGTCCTTTACTGGCGCGAAGCACGGGTAAAATAGACTTCATAAGCTCAATAGGATGATTAATATCCGAAGGTTCAGGCAATCCCTTGGGCAGATACATTAATGCCTGCTCAGAATAATTAAAGGGTGAATTGAGTAATAGTGTTGCAGCTTCGGTTAAGCCCATCTCTTGTTGATAGTGTTTTAAATCACCATCAATTGCTAGAGTGGCGGAAGTGAAGATCCAACTACCACCCTGCTTCTTCCACTGCTCTCTAAAGGTTTTAGAGATATTCACAGGGGTTTGATGAATTTGAAAAGAGCGCTGCCAAGTTTCACACCAATGGACCATTTCAGAGGTAACATCAGCAGTTAGATCAACAAAAGCATTAAATAACTGTTGTGCACGTTTATGACACGATTCAAGTTCGCGACTTCGGCTACTTAAGGGTTCAAGGATTTCCACTAGTCTGTCTAACAATTCTGTTAACTGTGCAATATTTTCAACAACGGCTTTTTTAGATTTAAATCGCTCCCAAGCAAGACGTTGAGATTCTTCTCCAAGTGCAAGTCTAAACTCTTTTATGCATTGTTCTATTTCATTGGCTGAATCATCTAACTCACGGCAATCTTTGGCTTCTGTGAGATATTCAGCCCGCATGTCGGATGCAAGTTCAAGCAGTTGTCTACTGGATATGGACTTACCAAAAAATTGTGTCACCACATCGGGAAGTTTATGGGCCTCGTCCACTATGATCACATCGGCTTCAGGTAATAAATCCCCAAAACCTTCTTCTCTAAGGGCCAGATCAGCACAAAGTAAGTGATGATTAATAACCACGATATCAGCCTGTTGGGCCTTTTTTCGGGCAGATAGGACGTAACAGTCTTCGTAACTTGGGCAGTCTTGACCCAGACAATTATCTGCGTTTGAGGTGATCAGGGGTCGAATTTCACTGTCATCGGCCAAATTAACTAGCTCGGCTAAATCGCCATTTCGTGTTTCCGAAGACCATCGGCTTGCTAGCTGTAAATCATGACTAGCCTGTCGACTGGACATTCTTCCATCGGCTAAAGCCATATCCAAACGATGGATACAGAGGTAGTTATTACGTCCTTTTAACAGGGCTAGGCGAGAGTTAATACCGAGTACCTTGCAAACTTTTGGTAAGTCCTTCTGAAATAGTTGATCTTGAAGATTCTTTGTACCGGTGGATACAATAACTGACTTTTTCGAGCTCACGGCGGGTACAAGATAAGCGAATGTTTTTCCAATACCCGTACCTGCTTCAGCCACCAAACTAGTTCTGGTTTTTAAGGTGTGATCGATAGTTTTTGCAAGTTGTTGCTGAACCCGTCGAGGTTGAAAGCCTTCGATAGCATGCTTAAAAGGACCATCGTTGCCCAGAAGGTCGAAACTATTGATGTTGGAATTATCCGTATTGGATACAGATTTTGTGCGTGTGGATTCGTTCATTATACATCCTGTAAGTCGAGATCAGCATCCTGCTGCTCTGTTTCCCATACAGGCTCAGCTATGGCTCTAAACTGAGAAACTGTCATGGCACCTCTTTTATTTATTTTTTTATCACCAATGGCTTCTTGAATGGCCTTCTTATCAGCTGCCAAAATAACGTCAGCTTGATAATCTTGCCTGAGGATCACTAATAAACAGATATCCCAGTTGCCATCTAGATTAAGTTGCCCGATACGTTGTTGTTTACCTTTTAAATTAGCAAACTGCACCCGTCCTTTAATTTGGAACTTCTTACCTTCAAGCTCACCAACACCTAGGGCATCAACACTGGCTTCAGGCTTTTCAGGTGTTTTTAAATTCAGATAACGCACAGCATCATAACAGGCTAAATCATGACTCACTGGTAACGGTTGACCGGTAGCATCTCGATATTTAGCAGCCAGTTGTCGTGTTTCTTCCATCAGTTTGTCGAGCTGATATATTTCCATTAAATTCTCTAACCCTACTTGCTAGCCATTAAGATAATACTCATCTTAACCTGAATTTAAAAAGAGAAGAAGAGGTTAAGGCCTTAAAAATCAAGTGAAGAAAATATTACTCGATTGAGTTCAAACTTCTAGGTCGATAATACCACCGGCAGGGTGAGCATTTTCTAGTAATTCGGCAGTTTCAGCAGCTTGTTTAGATAAGGGTCTATCTTGACGTCGTTTAATGAGTAGTCTCTTGTTCTTTGAGGTGGCTAGTATTCTCTGGCGACGATTTTGACCACGTCGCCTTTCTTGATTTTTTGTGTCTTTATTGATGCCACGTATAGAATCAGAATGATATACCGGTGTGGTGCCAGTAGGTTTCACTCTTGAATTTCGTTCTGTTGGCGTACGATTTATATCAAAAGGTATATTGTTAATAGTGCTCATAGCTTAACCTATCCAGTTAGGTTGAATTGTTGACCCTAGTGTACAATTATCGACCAAATTTTATAATTCTTTAGACTTTCTTGTCAACCAGTAGCAATTTGAGAGGTTATTAATAAGACATATGATGACTTTTATACTGACCCCCGAGTAAAAGCACTTTATAATTAACCTACCTTTTAATAATTTCAAATTTATTCATTATGGCCGTAGATTTCTGCTCAACTCCGGGGTTAAAACCTTTTGATGAAGCCCTTGACCTAATTCTTGCTTCCATTGAGCCCTTAAGTGAAACCGAATCCATCCTGGTGGCTGATAGCCTTGATCGGATCCTTGCAGTAGATATTTTATCCAATAGACAATTGCCTCCTTGGCACTGTTCAGCCATGGATGGTTATGCTTTAAAATTAAGCTCTCTGCAAAGTGATACAAGCCTTCGAATGGTTGGAGCATCATTTGCCGGTCATCCCTATGAAGGTAAAGTGGGTTCAGGTGAATGTATCCAAATTATGACAGGTGCTTGTCTTCCAGATGACTGTGATGTTGTTGTGATGCAGGAGAATGTCAGTGCTGATGGCGATGAAATAACCTTTAACTTTCCATCAGAAGTCTGGCAGCATGTGCGCAAAAAAGGCTCAGAAGTTAAGGTTGGAGAAAAACTATTAGCCAAAGGCCAAGGGGTTAATCCTAGAAATATCGGCGTTATAGCCTCACTTGGATATAACAAGGTATGTGTTTACAGAAAATTAAAAGTCGCAGTCTTTTCAACGGGYGATGAACTTGCTGCCCTAGGTGATGAACTAGAGCCAGGTCAAATTTTCGACAGCAATCGTTATGCGGTAATAGCGCTATGTAAACGCCTTGGTTTTGAGGTTCTTGACTTTGGTTTAATTGAGGATGATCCCAAGTTAATAAAAGCCGTGATGTTAAAAGCCTCCTCCCAAGCAGATGTACTTCTCACCAGTGGCGGGGTTTCTGTGGGTGAAGCCGATTATGTAAAAACACTTGTTGAAGAGATAGGTACTATTGACCTCTGGAAGGTAGCCATGAAACCTGGAAAACCTATAGCCGTAGGCTCAATAAAAGATTGTAAATTTTTCGGATTGCCTGGTAATCCTGTCTCAGCCTTGGTGACACTTAATTTGTTGGTTCAACCCGCTATGCAAAAGCTTTCTGGTAATCAGCTTACTCTCCCTTTAAAGCTAAAGGCAAGGTGTGATTCGTCTCTTCGTAAAAAGCCGGGCCGTAGAGATTATCAAAGAGGATTAGCCTATTTGAATGAGAATGGAGCTTGGCATGTATCATCAACAGGCATCCAAGGCTCTGCAAAAATAACCTCAGTTTCAACCGCTAACTGCTATATTGTATTAGAGGAAAATAAAGGTAATATTTCTGTGGGTGATAATGTTACCATTCAGCTTTTCGATCAGCATTTACGTTAATAGTTTTAACATTTAAACTATTAACATTTACAAAAAGAGAACAAATAACCAATGAATAAAAAGACCGTGACCAAAAAGGAAGAAGACCTCAGGGATCAATTAGATGCAGTTTCGCCAGATACCCTCGAGGACGAAAGTGATTACCTGCCATCTGAAATCTATTTGTTGCCTCTTACTGAGCGTCCTTTTTTTCCACCTCAAACTCTACCCATTTTAATGAGCGAAGAGATTTGGCGTGATTCCATTGAAAAAATTTCTGATACCCAAGAACAGGTAGCGGGATTAATACTCACCCAAACACCTGAACAAAATGCTGCCACAGCTGACGAGTTTTTTCCAATAGGAACACTGGTAAGTATTCATCATCCGATAATGGCTTCTGGCAAGGTTCAATTTATCGCCGAGGGTATCCACAGATTTAGGATCGTAGAATGGCTATCAGATGAACCTCCCTATCGCGTTAAAGTTGATTACCCTCAAGAGCCAGATTATAAAAATGACAAAAAGCTAAAAGCCTATGCCATAGCAATTATTAATGCACTGAGAGAATTAATGCCACTTAATCCACTTTATAGTGATGAGCTAAAATATTTTCTCAATAGGTTCGATCCCAATGAACCCTCTGCCCTAACGGATTTTGCTGCAAGTTTAACCACTGCAACCAAAGACGCTCTGCAAGACATTCTTGAGACAGTAAATTTACCACAACGGATGCAAAAGGTTTTAAAATTAATTCAAAAAGAATTTGAAGTTGCTGAGCTGCAGGTGGAAATCCGTCAGCGAGTTGAAGATAAAATGAGCGAACAGCAACGTAGCTTCTTTTTAAGAGAGCAGTTAAAAGCCATCCAAAAGGAACTCGGTATTGCTAAGGATGATCGAACTGCTGACATTGATAGATTTAATAAACAACTAGAAAGTTTAACTCTCCCAAAACAAGCACAAAAGCGCGTGGATGAAGAACTATCCAAGTTTGGCATACTTGAAACGGGATCTCCTGAATATGCGGTAACCCGTAACTACCTTGATTTAATTTGCAGTTTGCCTTGGGGTGTCTACTCTAAGGACCGTTTAAATCTTATCGGCGCTAAAAGAATTCTTAATCGTGACCATGCCGGGTTAAAAGATGTAAAGCAACGTATCTTAGAATTTCTTGCCGTGGGAAATCTCAAGGGTGAAATATCAGGTTCTATACTGTTATTTGTTGGACCTCCTGGTGTAGGTAAGACATCCATTGGACGTTCAATTGCTAATGCATTGGGACGAAAGTTTTACCGATTTTCTCTTGGCGGAATGCGAGATGATGCAGAAATTAAAGGCCATCGACGTACTTATATTGGCTCTATGCCGGGTAAAATCATTCAAGCATTAAAAGAATCTGAAACTTCAAACCCTGTGATCATGTTAGATGAAATTGATAAGGTTGGATCTTCCTATCAAGGTGATCCAGCTTCGGCTTTACTTGAAGTACTTGATCCGGAACAAAATGATAATTTTCTCGATCATTATCTCGATATAAGAGTTGATTTATCATCTGTGTTATTTATATGCACAGCAAATCAGCTTGATACCATTCCCCGTGCCTTGCTTGATCGCATGGAGATCATCCGTTTATCGGGCTACTTAACGAAAGAAAAAATTGAAATAGCTCAAAAATACCTCATACCAAGGCAAATTGAACGAACGGGTTTAAACCCCTCTCAATTTAACATATCTGAAGCAGCTCTAAGAAAGCTTATTGAGAATTATGCACGGGAGGCTGGCGTTAGAAACCTCGATAAACAACTGGGACGACTTGCTCGAAAATTAGTGATGAAGATCAGTACAGGGAAAAGTAAAAACATTCATATTTCAGGCAAAAGCCTCGTTGAATTTTTAGGGCAGGCTCGCTTTGATCAAGAGCAACCCATGCAAGATGTTGGCGTTATGACAGGACTAGCTTGGACCTCATTAGGTGGCACCACCTTAAACATAGAAGTGGCTCGCGTTCACCAGAAAACTCGAGGACTAAAACTTACTGGTAACCTTGGTAAAGTGATGAAAGAGTCCGCTGAGATAGCCTATAGCTATGTGGCTGGTAGCTTTTCTAAACGTTTTTGTAACAGTCAAATCAGTGAGGACTTTTTTGACTCTTCTTTTATCCATTTGCATGTACCTGAAGGGGCAACGCCAAAAGATGGTCCAAGTGCAGGTATAACTATAGCTACCGCTTTAGTATCACTGGCTAGAAACGAGAAGGTGAAACTTCCCTATGCCATGACAGGTGAAATGACCTTAACAGGGCATGTCTTAGCCGTAGGTGGAATTCGAGAAAAAATCATTGCTGCTCGACGGGCAAAACTTAAAAACTTGATTCTGCCCCATGCCTGTATAGGTGTTTATCAAGAACTACCTGGTTATCTAAAAGAAGGTATGAATGTTCAGTTTGTTAAACATTACAAGGAAGTCTTTAATATACTTTTTGATTAATTAACTTAATCAATTTTATGTTGATTTTGTAGTCTTACTTGCATGGCTTTCGTAGATTGTTGATGCTTTCCTGCATTTTGTGATGAGTAATCAGTAATACAATAAGACACATCAAGTGGGATATTAAATGGCGCGGGCTGATTGGCAAAAAGCTCTGTAAAGTCTATTTCCGGCAAGAGCTCACCTACAATAAATCTTGCTCGTTCAATAACGTCAGAATCACCTAAACGCCCTCTTTGTCCCCATTTAACTAGAACTTCTGAACAAGTGAAGGTGTCATAAAAATCGACAAAGACTAGATCTCGATCTGCATTAAAATTCTTTTTCATTAGGATTTCTTCAAACAACATAGCCGTATCTTCCCAAAGGGAAGAATAACTGTAGGTATCGCTTGCCACATCGGTGATAAATTCAGCAGCCACGAATTCAGCTGAGTAGGTCTTTTGTTGATTTGTTGCGTCATCCCCTTTATATAAAACATTCGCTAAAGAGTGCCATATCCCAGAATTAAGTGGGTACAAGGCAGTTAAACGGTCTTGAATGCATTTTCCACTGTTTCTAATGGTCAAAAAGTTTTCATAATAACTATCCCCCCTCGCTAAATTATCTAATTCAGAGGATGGTAGACAGTCATTAGCATGGGCAAGTTCATGGTAAAATAGCCAAGTAGTTAACACTAAGTTATCAGCATTTGTCCTTTCCTCAATACCTGTTAGAGAATAGCTTGTCCAAGCAAAGTCATTATTAATAATGTATCGCCAGAGGCGTTTAAACTGGAGTTCGTCACCAAAATTTGAGCGAAAATCTTCGGTCGGATCAATGGTCTCTTTTTCTTCATTGGTGGTCCATAGGAGAGCAGGGTCAATATAAATGGCACCGGTTAATTGCCAAAAATATGCAGGTCTTATATCAGCATCAATTACAATAGCTGTACTTGAACGCAGTAAGAGGAGTATGTCAGCTGGCATCATTTCTAATAAATCACGCATTCTATCGCCCATCCACATATGGGAGACCACTAGGTGATTTAAAATATCATCGATAGTTGGTGTACTGTTGTCTAATCCAATGGGAGGCAATTGATTCAAACTACAGGAGTCGGGTATATTAACAATTGAAACACAGTTTTTTAATTGGGCTGCGTATGGTCCATTAGGTAAGTAGGGTTGTAAATCACTGAAATCAGGGTTTAACTCTACCCCGTCATCAGTTGAGGAGCTATCACCTCCAGCACCACAGGAAAAAAGGCTAATGAATATAACTAGTAAAGTCACATATTTAAAGCTTGAATATACCAAATCTAATACCTGCATTTAGTTCAAAACTTGATCTTATGAACTAGCATAACATGCAAGCTATAAAAAAACGGAGACTAATTCTCCGTTTTTTATAATATTTGACCTAATTAACCGTTTGCTTTAGGGCAAGATCATTTAGATTGAACTAATTTACAGATTGAGGATCAGATCAGGAAACAATAACTCAAAGGTTTCCTAACATGGACAATAATTTCATCACTCACTTTTCAAAAATAGAAGATCCTAGAGAATCAAATAAACGCCACCAATTAATAGATATTTTATTTCTAGCGGTATGCTCTGTGCTATCAGGGGCAGAGGGTTGGGAAGATATAGAAGATTTCGGTCATGCAAAACTAACATGGTTAAGACGATACCTCCCCTTTAAAAACGGCATACCTACACATGATACGATAGCGCGTGTACTAAGTCGGATCAATCCAAGTTGTATTCAAAAGTGCTTTGTCAATTGGGTAAAAGATATCGCTAAACAAATAGATGCTGATGTCATAGCAATTGACGGTAAAGTCGCCAGAGGCAGCTTTACAACGAAAGATAGAAAGAATTCACTGCACATGGTCAGTGCATGGAGTTGTGGAAATGGATTAGTACTCGGTCAACACAAGGTAGATAACAAATCTAATGAAATTACAGCTATTCCAAAGCTTTTAGAGTTGTTAGACGTTAAAGGTTGCGTATTAACGATGGACGCCATGGGGTGCCAACATAAGATCACCAGTCAAATAATTGAAAAAGAAGCTGATTATGTCATCTCTCTCAAAGGAAATCAGGGGGTTTTAAACAAAGAGGTTCAAGCGTGGTTTCAAAAAAGCTGGCGAGAAAAATATCAAGGTATTGAACACTCAACCTATGAACAAACAGATGCAGGGCATGGTCGAATAGAAATTAGAAAGTGCCTACAATTGGAAATAAACACTAACTGGCTGACAAATGAAGAAAATTGGTCAAGTATTAAAACAGTTATCAGTCTTGAGGCCACACGTATAATCGGTGATAAGGAAACGACGGAAACGCGCTATTTTATTAGTTCTCTTGCGCTCGATGCACAAAGAGTGGGCCGTATCATTCGTAATCATTGGCAAGTTGAGAATAGTTTACACTGGACATTAGATATGACATTTAAGGAAGATGACTCACGCATTCGACGAGGCAATGGCGCAGAAGTGATGAATACATTTAGAAAGCTGGCTTTAAATATTGTGAGTAACGACAGTACTCGCAAAGCCAGCATGAAACGCAAACTGAAGATGGCGGCACTGGATGATGATTTCAGAGCTGAGTTACTTTTGGGAAAAAGCTAAATGCTCTTGCCCTAGCAGTATGGCTAGARGTGCACCGAATAGTAAAAATACGTTACTTCGTAATGACATAGTAATTCCCGATTAACTTTCCATGGCAACATACTAGTCTAGATTGTTGATTTAGTTAAGTTGCATGACGTTTGTTTAACAAGATTAAAGCAATCTTAATGCCATATGTTAGAAGGATATTGGATTAAGGTTTATTGATTTTTGTAGACTAGGATATTGCTGTATCCTTCATCTGCCAGCTGTGAGGCTTGAAGTTGGCTCATAACACCCCTGTCACAATAGAGGAGGTAACGTCTATCTTTATCCAGTTCAGGTGCTTTTTTTGTGAGGGCGAAGAAGGGGATCTTTAGTATTTCATTATTGGTTAAGTGAAGGGGAGAGGCTTCTTCTTCATGGGCATGTCTTATGTCGATGATGATGTCGTCAACGGTTGGGATTTTTACTACCTCAACATCCTGAAGCGTCTTTACTGAATTTAGCACTTCGTCTATTTTTACTACTTCAGAGTCGCTCACTGCTTGATCCAATACAGTCATATCGAAGTTTGCTTCTTCGGCTTCTATTCGATCTTTTTTCGCGTGGGATGTTGGTCTGTCTGATATAACTCCACAGTATTCTGGCATGTGTTTAGCGAAATCTTCTGTGCCTATTTTTGCGGCTGTTTTAATGATGTCCAATTTATCCATAACGATTAATGGTCGAATAACTAAGTGTTCAGCCACCTCATCGATAATTGTTAGGTTAGGCAGCGTTTGACTTGATACTTGAGCTAGGCTTTCTCCTGTGACTAGGGCGCCTGCCTTCATTCTGGAAGCTACTTTGTTAGCTGCTCTTAGCATCATCCTTTTTAACACGACTCCCATTTGAGAGTGATGCACTTTGGTTAGAATTTCTTCCACTACATCTTCAAAGGGCACTGTGACAAATTTAACTCGGTGGGAATATGAATATTTTCTCCAGAGGTAATCTGCTACTTGTTTTACGCCTACTTCATGAGCTGCTCCACCTAAATTAAAAAAACAGAAATGCGTGCAATAACCACGTTTCATGGTCATATAGCTTGCAACACCTGAGTCGAAGCCTCCTGATAGTAGCGATAAAACAGAACCTTGAGTACCTAAGGGGAAACCACCTATACCTGGATGAATCTTTTCGATGAGATCAACCTGCTGATCTTTAATTGCGATGCGTACTGTAATATCAGGGGTATGGAGATCTACTGAGGTATCTTCCACCGCTCTTAGTAGGTATCCACCTAGTTCTTGCTCAGCCTGAAAGGACTTGAAGGGATGTTTACCACTGCGTTTAGCCCTTACACAAAAAGTACCACCTTTGATTAGGTGTGCATTGTGTTTAACCACTAACTTACCTAGATCATCTAGGGTTTCAAACTGATGACGTATGACTTCTTCAATTTTATCAATTCCAGGTGTGCAACCTAATCGCTCTATGATTTCTTTTCTTTGTTGTTCATTTGCCCCATCAATATTAACTTCAAGCTTGTCCCACATATTTCTAACACTGATTGTGGTATCAATATCTCGACAGGTATTTCGAATATTATTACAAAGTCGCATGGTCATGTTCTTACGCAATGAGCGACTTTTAATGATAATTTCAGGAAAAAGTTTGATGATTAGTTTCATAATAACTCTAGTTTTCAAGGCTTAAAAATGGTGCGGGATAATAACATGGACAGGTTTAGGATGCTTGATAAGTTTACTGACCTAGTTCTTGTCCAAGTAAGACTCTTGCTTGTTCAAGGCTTGCTAACTTCCTACCCGATGATTCAAAAGACCTTATGCTTTGTTCGATGAGTTGAGCATTGTCTCTAGCAATATCACCATTAGGTAGATAAAAACCGTTTTCAAAACCTATTCTCGCGTGAGTACCTAGCTCAACTGAACGCGCTAAGATTTGATTGCCATTGGCTCCAAAGGTACAGACCATTATGGGTATTTCAGTTGTTAATATAGACTTATATTGAGAAACTATTTCAAGGGTAGGGGCACTTTTAGTATAACGGCCGAGTACATATAACACTGAATGTCCACCTTCTGGAATAACGCCAGTTAATATCATATTTTGATAGCGTTCAAAGTCAGTTTCATCGTACAAGATGTATTGCAAAAGGCATCCCTTTGCAGTTAAACAATGTATAAACTCTTTAAAAGGTTCAATCTTGCCATCATCTGGGACAAGTTCTCTTAAAGCAACCGACACACAATCAGGCATGAGCTCCGTCATCAGCTGTATTTGTTCTGAACTGCTGTAAATCCCAGCAGCCTCACTGGTTACTTGAACAATCATTTCATCACCAACGGCTTCTTTTACTGCCTCAAGGGCTGGCAAATAATGCTGAGGTTGTATTGAATGCTTATTATTTGAGTCTCTAACGTGCAGATGGATCATTCTTGCTCCAGCTTCAAGACAAGCTAGTGCGGTTTGAGCAAGTTGTTGTGGGGTAAGTGGTAGCTCTGGGTGATCAGCTCGACTGTAACGGGCACCATTTGGAGCAACAGCTATTACCAATGGTTTGTCAGCACAAGTCACTTATAAGCCCTTTGTCACTTTTTCGATGACTAGGCTAATGATCCTTGCTATATCTTCAATTTGAGATTCGGTAATAATAAAGGCAGGTGCAAGCAATATATGATCACCCTGCTTGCCATCAATAGTGCCACCCATGGGATAACACATAAGTCCGTCTTCCATAGCCGTTGATTTTATTAACTTGTTTACTTTCAATTCAGCAGGAAAGGGTTCTTTTGTGATTTTATCGGCTACTAATTCTATGCCGATAAATAATCCTCTTCCACGTATATCGCCAACATGAGGGTTAGAGTCCAAGCTTGAATGTAAGCAATTTAGCAGTTGCTTTCCCCGCTGATTAACATTTTCCATAAGCTGGTTATCTTGAATATATTGCAGGGTAGCTAATGAGCCTGCAACTGCTGTGGCATGACCCATAAAGGTATGACCATGTTGAAAAAAACCACTCGTTTGACGTATAACATCGGTGATGTAATCCTGACAAAGTAGGGCGCCAATAGCTTGATATCCTGCGCCCAAACCTTTTGCTGATGTGACCATGTCAGGGGCTATACCTTCCAGTTCATAGGCAAACATGGAGCCTGTTCTACCTATGCCACACATGATTTCATCTAAAATCAACATAACATCATATTGATCACAGATTTCTCTGATCCGCTTAAAATAACCCTTAACAGCAGGTACAGCACCTACAGTGGCACCAACCACCGTCTCAGCTATAAAAGCTGCGACATTTTCTGCTCCCAGTTCTAGTATTTTAGTTTCAAGTTCATTAGCTATTCTTTGTCCATAGTCGTAACTCGACTCACCTTCAGCTTTCAGTCGATATTCGTAGCAGGGAGAAATGAGATGACTGTCTCTTAACAATGGCTTAAAAGCTTTTTTACGCCATTCATTTCCACCGATACCTAGTACACCTAGGGTATTACCATGATAACTTTGTTCTCGAGCAATAAAGATACTTTTGGTGACCTCACCAGATTCAACATAATATTGGCGACAGAGTTTTAAAGCGGCTTCATTTGCCTCAGAACCACCTGAAAGAAAAAGAACTTTATCCATGCCTGGTGCTAGAGATGTGAGAAGATCTGCTAAATTTTCTAAAGCCTGTGTAGTAAAAAATGCTGAATGTGCATAGGCTACAGAGTGTAGTTGCTTATCTATTGCATCAATTACTGCTTGGTTAGTATGCCCAAGATTTGAGACAGCAGCACCTCCGCAGGCATCTAAATATCGTTTTCCCTGACTATCAATAATGTAGACCCCATCACAAGCAACAGCCTTGGTTGGTTGGCTTAGTAACGAGCGGTGAATTAAACTACTCAACAGAGTATTCCTTGAGTGTATTTATAATAATTTGAGCATAGCACTAGTAATCAATAGCACAAACAGTTTTAATTGCTTATTCATAATTCATCAAGCTAGGGGTCGGTGTCTGAGGGCTCCCCACGAAGTCAGGCTGTCTAAAGTTAGAGATAGCAAGGAGAGATTAGGTTGAATATCGAACCTCCAGACATCATACTGTTTTTATACATTTGGGCAGAGCTAGCAGTTGGTCTCTTTCGTGAACTGGGAAGTTGACAGGCCAAGCGTGCTTAATGCAATCTAACCAGGGCGTTATGTGTAATACAACTTCAACTAAGGGGGCAGTGTGAAGCCAATTGTAAAACAAAAATTTGACTCATACCCTGATGCTATTTCGACACTATTACTTAAAGTAAGAAGTTTAATCTTACTTGTTGCAAAAGAAGATAAAATCGAAGATCTTGAAGAGACCCTTAAATGGGGCGAACCAAGTTATGTAACTAAAAGTGGTAGCACAGTGCGGATTGACTGGAAGAAAAAATCACCAGAACGGTATTATATTTACTTTAATTGCAAAACACGCCTTGTTGATACTTTTAAAGAAATATACGGTGACACTTTCAATTACGAAGGAAATCGAGCTATTGTCCTTAAGACTGATAGTACAATTCCTGTGATGGAGTTAAAGCATTGCATTTCTTTATCTCTTCGTTATCATCAACTTAAACATCTACCATTACTAGGAAGTTAAATGGTTAACATCCATTATGGATTCATAGCCTTGGCCACTTCAGGCAAATCTTCCGCATTTGTATAATAATTAGGCTCTAGGCGCTTCATGGACCGTTGCTCATAAGCATAGGCATAACCAAGGATATCTGCATCGGTATTTTTACCACCAATGAAAGATAAACTCACTGAGATAGCCCGTACACCTCCCATGGGCACAGTGGCATGAGGGTAGCCAGCTCTTGCGGCAGCGGAACCATAGCCCGGCCAATTACTTGGCCATACATCACCATTCACCGGATCAACACGGGGTGCAATAGGGCCAGATGGAACGACGAGAAGTGCAACATTATTATCAAGGAGTAACTTATCGACGCCGTCATCACGGCTAGCTTTTTGCACAAGCTGCACAGCCTTTTGATATTGTTTAGTTTCAAGGGAACTCATCGCCTCAGATGCAATAAATATACTTTGATCAAATAGCACTAATTCCACCTCAGCATTAGCTTCATTAAAAGCAATAAGCTCGGCAAGAGTGCGAGTTTTAACCTTCTCAGGTGATGTGGAAGCAAGGTAAGTATTGAGTCCGTCTTTAAATTCGTATTTCAACAGGTCATAGGCCATTTTACTGTAGTCATCAGGAGTGGAGGGACGGTCATTAATATCAACGAGTATTGCCCCTGCTGCTTCTAAGTCTTTTAGAGCAGTCTCAAAATGCTTTAAAATTGGACTAAAACTACCCTGGGCAAACCTGAGCACTCCCACACGAACACCTTTTAGCGCATCTTTTGTAAGTCCCGTGGTAAAGTGTTCTGCTGGTGTGAGTGGCGACATGGCATCCATCATCAACGCCGAACCCTTCACAGTTTTGGTCATAGGACCAGCGGTATCTTGCGAGACGGAAATAGGGATGATTAAATCCTGAGGTACAATTCCAACAGTTGGCTTAAAACCGACAATTCCATTTACACTAGACGGGCATATAATCGAACCATTAGTTTCGGTACCGATAGTTCCAGCAGCCAATGACGCTGCTGCTGCTGCACCAGAACCTGAGCTAGAACCACAAGGATTACGGTCAAGCATATGTGGGTTGCGCACCTGACCACCCAGTGCTGTCCAGCCGCTTAAAGAATCTTCAGAACGAAAGTTTGCCCATTGGCTAAGGTTCGTTTTTCCTAATATAATCGCACCCGCTTTGCGCAGACCAGCGACCAGAGGACTATCACGACCGGTAATATTATCCTTGAGCGCCAAGGCGCCTGCTGTAGTAGCCATGGGATCCTTGGTTTCAATATTATCTTTCAGCAAAATTGGCACACCATGAAGAGGCCCGATTTTCTCACCCGCAGCACGTTTGACATCAAGCGCTTTTGCGTCCTTGAGTGCATTGGGATTTATAGTAAGTACTGCCTGCAATGTCGGGCCACTTCTATCAACGGCATGAATGCGGTCCAAGTAGAGCTGTACCAGCGCCTCGGATGTAATCTCGCCCTTGTTCAAGGCATCAGCAATCTCCGGCAATGATTTGGCGAGAATGCCATCAGGCTGATAATTCGTTCTCTCAACAGAAACATTTTCCGTATTGTCCTTGGCCATTTCAGGTGAACAGCTCGCTAAAGCCAAACCTGTTGCGATGAGAACAGTTGTAAATTTTAATGCTTGATATTTCATTTAACTCTCCCAGAGTTTTTGGAATAATATACCTGCTACCAATGCCCATAATTTTCCATCGATACCCATGGCTCAATTACTTCTAGTCGCTCACCTACTTGTAATAACTCAATAGAAATATTATCAGGCGAGCGTATAAATGCCATGTGACCATCACGAGGAGGCCGATTAATAGTGACCCCAGCATCCATCAAGCCCTGACAAGTGTCATAAATATTATCTACAGCATAGGCAAGATGTCCAAAGTTTCGACCTTCATCATAGTCTTCAGTATCCCAGTTCCACGTGAGTTCTACTTGAGATGTGTCGTCCTTTGATACGGCCAAAAAAACCAAGGTGAACCTGCCCGCAGGCACTTCTTTTCTGCTGACTTCAATCAGACCTAATTTGTTGCAATAAAAGTCGAGAGACTCATCTAGATTCTTAACCCTAACCATAGTGTGTAAGTATTTCATCGTTAAATCATACCTTTATTATTTACAGATAGGATAACAGTTTTATTAGCTGATACAAACTAGGGTTTAGGGTTTGGGGTCGCTGAAATAAAAAAGGCTAGCGGTTATTAACCTGCTAGCCTTCGTCATAAATTTGGTGGTCGTTGTAGGGCTCGAACCTACGACCCTCGCCTTGTAAGGGCGATGCTCTCCCAGCTGAGCTAAACGACCAGTGCCGCGCATTCTAATGGTCTATTAGTTGGCGGTCAACATTTTTTTAAACTCTTTAAAGAAATAGTTAACTTAATGTCGAAGACTGGTAGAATAGCGCCCACTTTAAACCACTAAATTGATTCAATAATGACCGTCATTACACGTTTTGCTCCAAGTCCTACGGGATATCTTCATGTTGGTGGTGCTAGAACAGCACTTTTTAGTTGGCTTTATGCAAAAAAGACAAAGGGTGAATTCGTTCTTAGAATTGAAGATACTGATCGCGAGCGTTCTTCAGAAGCTTCAGTTCAAGCAATCCTAGATGGTATGAGTTGGCTCGGTCTTGATCACGATAGAGGGCCTATCTTTCAAACTGATCGATTTGATCGTTATGAGCAAGTTATCCAACAATTACTTGATGAGGGTAAGGCTTATCGCTGTTATCACAGCCAGCAAGAACTTGATGACATGCGTGAGCAACAAAAAGCTAAGGGAGACAATCCTCGCTACGATGGTAGCTGCCGAAATTTAAGTGCTTATCCAGAAGATAAACCCCATGTGATCCGTTTTAAAAATCCACTGGATGCTAGTGTGGTTATTGATGATCTGATTCGAGGCCACATAGAAATTAGTAATACTGAATTAGATGATTTAATCATAGCCCGTACTGATGGCACTCCAACCTATAACTTTACCGTTGTGGTAGATGATTTGGACATGGGAATAACCCATGTTATTAGAGGAGACGATCACATAAACAATACCCCTAAACAAATTAATATCCTCCATGCTCTTAATGCGCCTATTCCAAAATATGCTCATGTACCGATGATTCTGGGTGATGATGGTAAACGTCTATCTAAAAGACATGGTGCAGTAGGTGTTATGCAATATAGGGATGATGGTTATCTTCCACAAGCTCTTTTGAACTATTTGGTGCGACTTGGCTGGTCTAATGGCGATCGGGAAATCTTCAGTATGGATGAGATGATTGATTTATTTTCCCTTGAAGCAATCAATAAAACGCCTTCTGCATTTAATACCAAGAAACTTAATTGGCTGAACCAGCACTATATGAAAACACTACCTGCAAGTGAAGTTGCAGTTCACCTTAATTGGCATCTAGTAGAGCAGGGCATTAATGCTACAAACAATGCTAAAAAATCGGCTGTTATAGAAGCTCTAATTCCTCTCTATGCTGAAAGAACTGAAACCTTAAAGCAATTAGCTTCACAAATTCGTTTTATGTTCGAGGACTTTAAAGAGTTTGATGTTAAAGCTGCTAAGAAACATCTTAAAATTACTGCAGGGGAGGCTTTGAGCACTTTAAAAGTGTCATTTGAATCTCTAGTTGATTGGAACGAAGCTTCCATTCAAAATGCCATAGATGAGACCATGACTAAACTTGATATAGGTATGGGGAAAATTGGCATGCCATTGCGTGTTGCCATTACTGGTTCTGGTCAGTCACCTGGGATGGATATATTATGTGCCTTACTCGGTAAAGAAGCTACACTTGCTCGATTGGATAAGGCGCTTTCGTTTATTGAGCAGCGTAAACTGCAAGCCGAGCAACGATAACGCTTTCTTAGCAGCGAGTATTTATTTCACTATTTTCCTATAAACTGCTCGGCCAATCATTCTCACTTTAGTGTCCAGAGGTAGGCGTTTAATATTGGTTCCTACAACCCCGTCTGTGAAACAGGTTGACTTAGAGTAGTCTATATTCACATCGACGATGACTGTTTTCTTTTGTGCTGCTAAGTCGAAAGCTTCGCTGATTATCTCGCTGAGTTGTTGATTATTGTCTAGTGCTAGAAATTCACATCCAGTTGCTAGGGCTATTCCTTGCAGATTAACCGTTGCTATATCTGTACAGGTTGTTCTGTTGTAGGGACGCATTTGTGCTTGGGCTATTTGTGAGAGTTGACCATCACTGAATACAAAGTTTATTGTTGCTAGTTTATTATTTGTGGCGGTTGCTAACTCCATGGCTGTCATTAGAAAAGCTCCATCGCCAACAATGCTTACCACCTGTTTGTTTGGGTGTGAAAATTTTGCTCCTATTGCTGCAGGAGTTGCATAGCCCATACAGTTAAAATCTGTTGGAGATATGAAACCATAAGCTTGATGAATAGGCATTAACTCGGCGGCTAAAAAAGTATGATTACCATCATCAACCACTATATGAGCATCATCACTAAGTTGTGCTCTGAGTTCATCAAAATACAGCACAGGATTAACTCTGTCTTTAGAGTCATGCTGATACCATGACTGACGATACGCTTTTTTATCGGTAGCAATTTGTTGTGTTATTTGGTTAGCACTTTTAGCTGCACCTAATGCGGTTAAAGATTTAAGTAACTGTTGGCAAATTTGTTTTGAGTCGCCTTCAATGGCAATGGCGCTTTTAAAGTTAGCGTCAAAAACTTGCGGGTTAATATCAATATGAATTAACTTTTCAGGTAGTTTGCCACCAAAGCTACCGGTAGCAATTTCACCAAAGCGTGTGCCGATAGCTAAGACACAATCGGCATTATTAAAAGCGTTTTGCGCCGCAGGCACGGCAGCAGGACCAAAACAGAAGCCTGCATGTAATGGGTGGTTTGCTGGAAAGGCACTAATGCCTTGCATGGTGGTGGCAACAGCACTGCCAATGTGCTCACTAATGGTTATTAATTCATCACTGGCATGAACCGCACCCCAGCCGGCAAAAATAGCAGGGCATTGCGCTTGCATTAACATATGTGCTGCACTGTCAATTTGTTTGATAACATCTGCGGATAAA
>NVWF01000011.1 GCA_002746155.1 Gammaproteobacteria bacterium
AATTAACTTGCTGTTCATTTGATAGGGTGATTTTCTGCATGTATTAATCATGATCTTCTTAAACCTAAAAATCAAGTATCTTCATTGATCACGGGTATAGTAGCAACAAATAGTGCATGTACTGCAAATTGTTAAATTTCAGGTGACACATTATAGTTGTNGGGGGGGGGGCTAATTATACTCCCCTCCATTCTTACTTAGGGAAAATAAATATGATTTTCGGAAAACAAAAAATTATATTTATTTTGTTAATATTATTCAATTTCTTGATACACACTGAGATTCTTGCAACTAACTTTAATACTTGCCAAGCAAAGGATTCTCTGAACCTGAATGCTATATATACGTATTTACACTTATTAGAAATGTCAGAACCTCAAATTACTATATCAGAAACAGGTCGTCAGTTATTAGTTGACGACAAACGAAATTTATATAGTCAACTATATGAGTCTTGTATATCAGTTCATCTGACGACTGATTTAACTAAATCACTAAATTCGGCTGAACTACATCGCCTTTATCTAGCTATCTATACGGTTGCTTTTTATACGAATAATCCTAATCACTTAAAGTATTTACGGCTAATATTATCGGAAAAAACTAGCAGAGGAGAGAATGTTGACGGGTTCCTACAAAATCTATTTCGTCGCTATGTTAGTTCTCGACAGTTTAAATTGGCAGCAAATCTTACTCAGAAATATCCTAAAGTAAAATTTCCAAATCTGCCTCATATAGGTGTAGATCACTCAATTMRRKKWYKYASMTYWTTACATTTAAATAATTCTGGAACAAAACTAAAGCATAAACCTTTTGTTCTGCAAGATGGGGGTCATGTAGTCGTAGTTAGCTCTGCTATCTGCAACCCTTCAAAAAGGTTTTTTAATTGGCTTGACTCTAAAGTTAAGCTAAAGAATATTTTTTCGACGCACTCTACATGGATAACACCAGCAATGAGTGATTTTTACCTGAATCAAACTATTGAGCATAATGCGAAGAATCCTTCATTTGAAATGAAGTACTCGTATAGCGAAGTCGATTGGGCTGAAATTTCTTACTGGGGTACGCCGACACTTTACTTCTATAAAGATGGACTGCTTATCAGCCAACTAGTTGGCTGGCCAAAAGAAGGAAGGGAAGAAGAGCTAAAGACGCATTTGAAGGGTATTGATCTACTGTGGCCAAAGAGCGAATAAAAAAGATGGTCATGGCACGGCTCAGGTTTTTTCCGGAGGTTGCCGGTCCGAGCCAAAGGGGGACGAGTCAGTTTACTGTTGATAGTGTAGATAATACTCAACCACTTTTCCATTGGCTGATAATTTGTCTCGTGAAGGACGGCCTTAGGTAAAATCCCCTTGGTAAGGTTCTTATGGATTGTCCCTCTGCTCCTATCCCTGCGGTTAGGACAGAAGAATTCGCAGCCTTTGGGCGAATTTGTAAGAATTCACCCTGATGGGCTGTGATTGCCTCCACCTCTCCAAGGGTAATTCGATCGATAAACTCATCGTAATCACAAGCAAGTTTAGATTCTATTTCACTAGTCGGTTGCCACAGGATCCCCATGCCAACACGCCGTTTGGCCAGCGGTATATTTTTGTCAGCCTCAACAGGTAGCCATAAAACATGGTTCAACTTTGCTCTTACTAAACTATTATTCCAGTGAAGGCCAACCGTATGAGCTAAGGGAACAACGCAAACATAGGTAGACTCACTGGGAAACCCCCTTGAGTCAATGGGTAGTGTTTTAAGTTCAATGCCAAGATCCACAAAATCAGGCTCAGGTTTATTACCAGCCGTAGCACCAAGAACCTTCTCAAGCATTTGCCCAACCCAGCCCTTCTCTCGACGAAGATTTTCAGGTATATCAACTTGAATTGAGCGGGCAAGAGAAGCTAGATCCATGCCTGCAATCATTTCTACCCTTTGCATCAGTTGCTCAATAGTGGTTGGCGGTTGAATTGTGTGCACGGATATATACCTATTTAAAAATCTGTTTAAAAACCATGTCTAAGTTTCCTACACTAGCTTGAACCAAGAAACTTTTCTAGGATTATATTTGCTGCCGAGGCCTAGCTGTGAAAGAATGAGGTAATTAAAAATTTGAAGGATGATGTAAAGATGATTGACTCGGAAGGTTTCCGTGCCAATGTCGGTATAGTTATCTCAAATCAGAAAGGTCAATTATTGTGGGCAAAACGACACGGTCAAAATGCCTGGCAGTTCCCTCAGGGTGGCGTTGATAAGGGCGAAACACCTGAACAGACCATGTACCGGGAGCTGTATGAAGAAGTGGGTTTAAAGCGTGAAGATGTAAAACTGCTTAAGCAAACTCACGATTGGTTATATTACCGTTTGCCAACACGATATTTAAGACAAGGCTCTAAACCACTTTGTATAGGCCAGAAGCAAAAGTGGTTTTTGCTACAACTGATTGGAGATGAAAAACTGATCCGTTTCGATCAGGGTACTCGCCCTGAGTTCGACCATTGGCGATGGGTAAGTTATTGGTATCCTGTTCGAAGTGTAATTGATTTTAAGCGCTCGGTATATCGAAGTGCATTAGCTGAATTATTGCCTTATTTGAATGTAAAAAAACTCGGTTCTTTTAAACGGAAGAAAAGACACAGACGGAATTCTCAAAAGAAAAAATAGGAATTTATTGTCCCCATGTTATCGATCTTGCGCTCAATAATTCATGCTGTTAATGCAGCAGAAGGTCTGCAGCAGACCTTTGATGTTATTGTAAGTGAAATAAGTCGAGCAATAAAAACTGATATTTGCTCTGTCTATTTGCGTAATAAAGACGATAACAGTCATTTTCTAGTGGCAAATTTTGGTTTTAATCCCACTAAGACCATTAAAACAATCGTACCTGCTGGTAAAGGAATTATCAGCCTAATCAGTCAAAAAGAAGAGCCTCTTAAGTTTGCTGAAGGCAGCTCCCATCAAGCCTTTTTTGAAATTCCCAATAGTGGTGAAGACCAAGCCCATGCCTTTTTGGGCGTTCCAATAATTCATCGCCGTGAATGCTTAGGTGTTTTAGTTGTACAAAGAAAATCCCAAGAAATTTTCAGTGAACAAGACGAAGCATTTTTAGTCACTTTGAGTGCTCAGCTCGCTGGTATTATTGCCAATGCAGAGTTACGTAATCTCATTGAATCGAAAAATCGACCTAAGATATCAACACAATTTAAAGCAAGTTCGAGCACCTCAGGTATAGGTATTGGTAAAGGTTGGGTAGTGTCTGTTGGGACATCACTATCCAGCCTCCCAAAACGTCTAACTAAGCATCCGGAACTGGAGATTAAACAATTACGTAAGGCCATGTCTCGTTCGAGAAAGGATATTCGTGATTTAGCCTCCACCCTATCAAAGTCTCTTGCAAAAAATGAACTCGCTCTATTTGCGGCTTATGAGCAACTGCTTAGTCATAATAGTCTGGGAAAAAAAATTGAGCGTCTAATCAAGGCAGAAAAATTTACAGCTGCCACAGCTCTGCGAAAGGTTATCGATGAAAATGTTAAGCGTTTTACCGCCATGGACGATCCCTACTTAAGAGAGAGGGCCACAGATATTCTCGATTTAGGGCGAAGAGTCCTCAGTCATTTGCAGCAGAAAAACCTAGCATTGAAAAACTTTCCAAAACGTACAATCCTCATTTCAGATCAAGTAACTTCAGCCATGATTGCAGAAGTTCCACCAAAACAATTGGTTGGCATCATATCTTTAAAGGGATCGTCTTCCTCCCATGCTGCCATCCTTGCTCGTTCCCTAGGTATTCCTGCTTTGATGGGGCTTAGAGATTGTCCCATTGAAGTGCTTGAGTCTAAATCACTCATCGTCGATGGCTATAAAAGTTTTTTGTTTGTTAAACCAGCAAGAGCCTTACTTGGACAATATAAGCAGCTTCAAGTTGATGAACAGAAAATGCTTGAAGATCTACATCATACGTCAATAAAAACCACCACAACCCTTGATGGTGTGAATATTCCTTTGATGATCAATTGTGGTTTACAAGCAGACTTAGAAAATGAATTAGAAGCTACAGTGGATGGAGTCGGATTATTTAGAACAGAATATCCATTTATGCAAAGCGAGCGTTTTCCCAGTGAAGAAGAGCAGAGGAAACTTTACCGAGGTATTTTAGAGAGCTTTCAGGGCAAACCTGTGGTGATCCGTAGTCTTGATATAGGTGGCGATAAATCCCTCCCATATTTTCCAATTGAAGAGGAAAACCCCTTCCTTGGTTGGCGTGGTATTCGGATTACCCTTGACCATCCAGAAATTTTTCATACTCAAATTCGAGCCATGATGATGGCAAATGTAGGACTTGGAAACTTACATATTTCACTACCCATGATTTCTACGTTATCTGAGATTGATAAAAGTCTGCAACAAATTGAGCAGATTTATAGTGAGATCAAAGTTCAGCATAATTACAGTGATGATGAGTTTATTTATCCAAAAATAGGTATCGTAATAGAGGTGCCCTCAGCCGTTTATCAAATTAGAGCCATCGCTAGGCGTGCTGACTTTCTAACCATTGGTAGTAATGATTTAACCCAATATATGTTTGCAGTGGATCGTAATAATACCCGTGTCTCCTATCTTTACAAAACACTACATCCAGCCATGCTATTGGCTATTTTAGAAATTGCCGATGCTGGAAATGCAGAAAAAATCCCAGTACATATTTGTGGAGAGATAGCGGGCGATCCCATGGCAACAATTGTCTTGTTGGCCTTAGGCGTCACTACCTTAAGCATGAATATTCATTCCATTCCTAAGGTAAGAAGAGTTATTCAAAAATTCAAGATGTCCGATGCTTCCCATATCTTGGCAAAAACATTGAGTTATGAAACTTCCTTTGAAATAAGGCAATATCTCACCAAGGTTTTACAAGACAGGGGCTTGGCTGATTTGGTGGATCCTGGTCATCATTAATCTGCATCTTGAATGATGATGGGTTATAGACGTGCTACATCAATCAATGGACCCTTCAAAACATATCACTGATAACAACTAACTATTATTGTCCAAGCTGTGTCTAGTAAGGTAGTATTAACATTATCACCTGATTTATGGACATATAATGCATAAAATGAGGTTAGTACTAATGGCTACTAATAAAGATCGAATTCAGTATTTGATGTTGTTTATTATTGTGCTTCTTCTCAGTGGTTGCGATTCAGGCGACAAAAATAAAAAATGGAACTCCACTGGAAAAGAGCTATCAACAACCGAAGTATCTGATAAGGTTACCATAACAATTGGTGATATCGATCCTGATACTCCCACCAATAGAATGAAAAAAATATTGCCTCTGGCTCAACTTTTAGCACGGGAATTAGGTTGGCATGAATCTAGGGTAAAAATTAGAATTGTAAAGTCTATTGAAGATGCTACTCTGATGATAAAAAACAATCAAATTGACTTGCTTATGGACAGCAGTTTTCCTATTCTGCTGGTACAAAAAAATAGTGACACGAAAATTATTCTTGAACTACCGGTAATGGGAAAAAGAACTTACAAGACATTATTTATCACATCCAAGTCCTCAGCTATAAAATCTCTTGAAAATCTCAAAGGTAAAACGATTGCATTACAAGAGAGGTATTCTACTTCAGGGTATTTATTGCCGGCTTTTCACATCATTAGTAACGGTTACAATCTCACCGACGTGACGACTCTAAGTGGTGGGGATACTATGCCAACAGATTCTATTGGTTATATTTTTTCTGGTGATGAAGAAAACACGCTTCTGTTAATTCGTAAAGATCTTGTGGCAGCAGGAGTGTTATCGAGCCATGATTACCAGCAACTGTCTGAACAGACAAAGAATGATATTGTAGTGATTGCAGAGACACAGGAGATACCGAGAAAATTTGCCGCAATTCGTTCAGGAGTTGATGAAGCGTTGCAGGAAAAAATCATTCATATTTTACTCTCAATTAATGATTCAGACCGAATCAATATGGGAAAGGCTAATAGTTGGAAATGGCGCTTTGTACCTCTTGATGAGCAAAGTAGAACGGGTATCAAAGCTATAGAGAACATGATGCTTGTTCTAAATCCATTATTAGAAAATAGAGTCGAATGAAAAACGCACTGCTGACCAATCAAACGGTTCAAAGTAAAGATAAAACCTATAAGCTATTTGCTTTTCAATTCTCACTCACACTTACTCTTCTCGCAATGGGTATCTTATTTTATAAGGGAAGTAATTTAGATAAGAATACATTCAGTAATGCTCAAGAGCGTGGCACCTTCCTCTTTAATACATTAACAAATCAGATTAATGATTCTTTATATTTTAATAATGTTGAAGATATAAGAAAAATAACAGAATTGTTGATTCAGCAACAAGGAATCAAACACGTAAGTATTTTCACTGAATCCGGACAATATTTATTGGATACAAAACAAGATCGAATCCCGTCAGGTTTTATTGATTCAGCGTTGCTCTCTCAGGTATCAAATTACACCGGACCCTCTAATAGATTGCTAGAGCATTCGGTAGAGTTTGTAGGTGGCATTTATTATAATACAACCCTAATGGGAGGTCTGTATTTTGAACTCGATGTCAGTGCAGAACTGTTAGATGCTCAGCAATTATTTAAGCAACAACTACTTATTACTATTGCCTTACTCATACTAGCTTCAGGTTTAAGTTTTGCATTGGCAATGAACTTGGGCGCGACCAGGAAACTGAAAGTAGCAGAAGCAAACTTTCAACAGCTTATCGAACAATCACCCATTGCAACGGCTATTTATGAGCCCAATGGTAGTCTTTATTATGGTAATCCGTCATTTTGGAAACTTATGCTGTTGGTTGACGATAGATTTAATTCTGTGGATTACCAGTACAATATATTTGAAGATAATTACTTTCAAGAACCAGCAATTAAATCACTTTTAGTTGAGGGTTTTTCTAGTCAAGCTGTTGAAATACCAGCCTTTGCTTATCGAAATAAATCCCCACATGCTGATAATAGTATTAATCTGAAAGATAACATTAATCTTGAAATGTTATGGCTCGATTTAGAAGCTTTTCCGTTACTTGATGAAACATCAAAAGCCAATGGCGCAGTAGTTGTTTATCAGAATATCAGCAAGGAAAAAAATGCCGAGATTGAGCAAGCAGAAATAAACGCTCAACTTCAGCAAAGTCAAAAGTTAGAAAGTTTAGGTATTATGGCAGGTGGTATTGCACATGACTTTAATAACCTGCTGGCACCTATAATGGGTAATGCGGAATTAATTGAGTTAACAATAGCAAATAAAGGCAAAGACGCTTCTATCCTTTCTTATGTTCAGAGCATACTCTCAGCTACAAAACGGGCTGCTGATCTTTGTGGCCAAATGTTAACCTATGCAGGAAGTGCAGTTATTTCCAGGAGGCCTCTGAACCTGTCTATGGAAGTTGAAGAGTTAAATAATCTCTTTAAATCATCCCTATCAAAAAAGACCGTTTTTACTCAGAGTCTGCCTATGGATATACCACTTATTGATGCAGACCAAAATGAAATACGGCAAATTATTTTAAATCTTCTACTCAATGCTTCAGATGCCCTAGAAGGAGGTGTTGGTCATGTTTCTCTAAAAACAGGAACGACGGTAATTCCTGAAAAAGTGGCAAAACTGTTGCTTCCAATGCAAAACATGTCAGCAGGTAAGTACGTGTTTCTTGAAGTGGCTGATACAGGTTGCGGAATGAATAAGGAAACATTACAAAATTTATTCAATCCATTCTTTTCTACTAAATCGGAGGGAAGAGGACTTGGTTTGTCAGCTGTTCTTGGCATTGTAAAGCAACATTCTGCAGGGTTAAAGGTAGAGAGCAATCTAGGTGAAGGCACATTGTTTAGGCTCTACTTTCCAATTAGTGAGACTAAGACTCTATCTAAAGCAGAAAATAAAAAAGTCTTAAGAAGCAAGTATTCAGGGAAAATGCTTTTAGTGGATGATGAGCCCGATATCCTCAAGGTAGGCTCTGCCTTATTTAGCCTAATGGGGTTTAATGTTCACACAGCAAACAATGGTAGAGAGGCAGTTGAGAAATTTAAACAGTTACATTTAGAATTGGATGGTTTTGTTTTAGTTGTTTTAGATGTTTTAATGCCTGTGCTAGGCGGTGAAGAAGCATTGGAAGAAATTCGCTCGATCGATTCTAGCATTCCTGTGATAATGGCTAGCGGATTTAGTACCGGTGAGGTAATCGCTAGAGTTTCAACACTTGATAATGTGATAATGCTATCAAAACCCTATGGCCTAGATGACATCAAACTCGCTTTAAGTGAAGTTATACTTGGCTAATTTAAATAGAGAGTCCAATGATAAAAATTTACTTACCTGCAACCCAAGTTCTACTAGGTTTATTTATTTCAGCAATGATGCTGAAAGTATCACTATTTTGTAACTTCAACATAGCTTAAGTATCTCTGTTGAATCTCTCTAACATAGTTTACGGGCTCACTGCCACGGACATAACCATATCGAGCCTTGCTGTAATATTCAGGTTGCTGTAGCAATAGCATAGATTTTTCGACATTATTGAACCATTTGTTTCGACTTAAGCCCATCTTCACCGCTAATTTTTGTGCATCCCTGACATGGCCAATACCTGCGTTGTAAGCGGCCAGTGCAAAGAACATCTTTTCTTCAAGTGGCAAGTCTATTGAAAAACGTGCGCGAGTCCAGTCCATATATTGGACTCCAGCTGCAATGGATTGCTGTGGCTGGGTTAAATCAATATAACCCATTTCTTTGCCTGTTCTAGGCAAAACTTGCATTAAGCCTTGAGCACCAGCTGCTGAGAGAGCATTCGGATCGAAACGGCTTTCCTGAAACATTTGTGAGGTGATCAGTCTCCAATCAAACTGATATTTTCTCGCATTATCTTTTACCAGCTGATCATAGGGTGATAGGTCAGAATCTGCGGAGATCCTCTGTTGACGATATCGTTTTAGACGTTTTGCACTGGAGAAATATTTGCTTTTAATGACATTATAAAAAGTACCACGATACTCTTTTTTAATAAATGCATTAAGTGCCTTGAGCAGTTGCTGATTATTATCACGGACGGCATAGGCATGAGGGACATTTTCTTTTAATGTCAGTGGTGTTACTAAGTTATTTCTGAAGCGCTTTTCGATGCTTATTAAATTACTGTCCGCGATGGTAAGGTCGATGGTTTTATCAGCAACCTGCGCAATCAATAATTCAGTGGGAATCGACTCACTACTTGCAATGACATTAACTCCGTGTTCTTTTGCAAGCTGTTGGGCCGTCTGCCAAAAAGCGCTTGATTGACGGATGCTTATGTTTCGACCTTGCAAATCTGCAAAGCTGTTAATGGGTGGGCTGTCCTTATGAGCTACTATTAATTCAGAGATGCGGTTATAACGTATGCTAAATTTCAGTTCTGACTGGCGTTCTTCAGTTCTGGAAAGCCCGGCGGCGATGACATCCCCCTTTCCTTGTTCAAGCAGCTTTATCATGTGTTGGTAATTATCCGCAACTATGATATCCAATCGAACATTCTGACGCTTAGCAAATTCACGCATTAGCTCATATTCAAACCCCATTAATGTACCTCTCCACAAAAAATATGTTTCTGGGCTGTTGCGGGTAATGATACGCAAGGCTAATTTTTTCTGTTTTATTTCATTCAGATCCAGAGTGCGACTTAGCCTGGCTGTTTGGGTGATATGATGTACGGTAATAAAGTCATTCAACTTAGCCAGTAAACTGTTGTTCTGTTGATTGACAGCCCAAGCTAGCTTCTTGCTGTCAGGAAAGTTCATCAGTGACTTTACATCATCACGATAACTCAGCAATGTACTGGCAGCTAATCCATCCAGTACTGTGTATTTTATAGTGCCCTTTATTAGAGAGTCTGCGATTTCATCAGAACTCTGGGCTTCTTTTAAAAGCTCTACTTGCCAGTTTTGAAAATGTTCCGTAATACTATCGATATAAGAAGTGCCTTGAGGCACAGAGATTGTAATCATAGAGTCTTTAGTTGGTTTAGCTATTCCCTTTTTAGCGATTAAAACTTCTTTATCGAGTAGCAACGGGTGAGTGAAGTTCATTCTCGTTAAACGATTTTTGGTAATCGTTAAATGCCTTGGAATGATATCAGCTTTAAATTCATCTAAATGAGTAAACATTTGATCTAAATTTTTAACTTTAATCCACTGAATAGTTAACTTATGCTGCTCGACAAATTGGTTAAACAATTCAATATGATGCAGACTAGTTGAGCCTAAACGAGGCAAGCTACTCTCATCCTCCCATTCTAATTTTAGTGCCCTGATCACACCGGACTGTTTTATTTTGCTCCAGTTTTGCAATTTATTAGGGATAGGTTGATAGTTTTCTTCATTGACAGCGATGGGTTGATTTGAATTTGAATCATTTTGATCTTGACCACAAGAGACTATTATTAAAATTAGACTAAGTGAAAGCATTGAACGATAGAATAATCTGTCTTTAAATAATGTATATTTTAATGTTGATAGCATTTTGGAAGTGACCTTTGTTGACTCAAACGAAATTATTAGAAAGATGATGCTTGGCAAGTTGACAGCTCGGAGAATAATAAACGTTATACTTAATCGACGCAACAGACTATCTTCGGAATCCATGGATAAAGTTGTTAGCAGTCATGGGTATATAAATGGCAGGCGATCCCATGGCAACAATTGTCTTGTTGGCCTTAGTCGTTACTAGTTTAAGCATGAATATTCATTCCATTCCTAAGGTAAGAAGAGTTATGCAAAAATTCAAGATGTCCGATGCTTCCCATATCATGGCAAAAACCTTGAGTTATGAAACGTCCTTTGAAATAAAGCAATATCTAACCGAGGTTTTACAGGACAGGGGCTTGGCTGATTTGGTGGATCCTGGTCACCATTAATCTGCATCTTGAGGTAATATAGGTATATAATATTGCTATTATGAATAAGCCCTTCAGCCAAGCAAGTGAAAATAATAAATCCCCGATCTTTAGTATAATCAAAGACTATTATACTCACACCAAGTTACTTTTAGAGATCGGTAGTGGTACAGGGCAACACGCGGTGTTTTTTGCAGAAAAGTTCCCTCATCTCTTCTGGCAAACCTCAGATCAAAAGCAATATCTTGATGGTATTAATTTAACGCTAGATGAATATCAAAACAATAATCTTGGGCGACCCTTGGAACTAGAAGTCACCCAACCTTCTTGGCCTATTGATCGTTGCGAAGGTGTTTTTTCAGCTAACACAAGTCATATCATGAGTTGGGAAATGGTTGAAAAAATGTTCTCTGGTGTAGGCCAGATTTTAACAGCTGAGGGTTATTTCTGTCTTTATGGCCCTTTTAATTTTGATAGAAAATTTACCTCTAGCAGTAACGAGGCATTTGACAAGATGTTAAGAGAAAGGGATCCGAACTCTGGTTTAAGAGACTTTGAAGCAATTGAAGAAATGGCAGATGAAAAAGGTCTCATCTTCGTAGATCGACACAATATGCCAGCCAACAATAACATTCTTGTATGGCAGCCCAAAAAGCCATAAGGATAATATATAACCATGCATCTTGAATGATGATGGGTATATATCTAATAATAGGTTTTAAATGCCTGAATTTGAATTACTGGAAATCAGCCTCTACCTTGTAACCGGTACCTTTGCAGGTCTTCTTGCAGGTCTGTTAGGTGTGGGTGGTGGTTTATTTATTGTACCGGTATTACTCTTTACTTTACCTTTAGTGGGAGTCAATGATACCCATTTAATGACAATTTGCGTTGCAACATCACTCTGTACAATTGTTGTTACTTCAATCTCCTCAGTGATAGCTCACCAAAAACATCAGGCTATTTTGTGGCCGGTATTTTGGCAATTTCTTCCAGGCATTGTTTTAGGCGCCCTACTAGGTTCTTATGTGGCCGTTGGTGTGTCAGAGCATTTACTGACAAATTTATTTGCAGTATCGGTTATTCTCATCGCAGTAAAGATGTTCTTTAAATTACAATTGAGTAGTGAAGTTACTCTTCCTGTAACCCCAGTTGTGATCGCAATTGGCAGTTTCATAGGTTGCTTATCAGCCATGATAGGTATAGGAGGTGGATCCTTAACTGTTCCTATCCTAAGCTACTGGAAAACGCCCATGGCTAAGGCCGTTGCTACTTCCTCAGCTTGTGGCTTGCCAATAGCCGTTGCAGGCACTCTGGGTTTCATCATTATGGGACAGCAACAGGCAGATCTACCAGCCTTTAGTAGTGGTTATGTTTATTGGCCCGCGGTTGGGGGAATTATTATTACTTCAGTCATCTTTGCACCAATTGGTGCTAAACTGGCTCACAAAATATCTGCACCCTTATTATCAAAAATATTCGCCACTTTTTTACTGCTAGTGGGTACTAAGGTTTTACTCAATTAAAAGAAACAATTAAAAGAGACTCTCAATGGAAGCACCTTTAATAAACCCCGATATCATATCCTTCGGCCCCCTTGAACTTTTTGGCATGACGCTCGGGCCCATAGGTCTTAAATGGTATGGCTTGATGTACATGCTTGGCTTACTTGCGGCTTGGGGTCTTGGCAATTACCGTGCGAAGTCATCTAGCAATAGCTGGGATAAAGATCAGGTTAGCGACATGATTTTTTATGGCTTTCTAGGCGTTGTTATAGGTGGACGGTTTGGCTACGTATTTTTCTATCATATGGACTTATTTCTAGCTGATCCTATCTATTTATTTCGTATCACCGAGGGCGGTATGTCATTTCATGGGGGGTTTATTGGTGTCATGGCAGCTTTTTACTACTTCTCAAGAAAAACAGGTAAAAGCTTTTTTGAAATAAGTGATTTTTGTGCACCTTTTATTCCTATTGGCTTAGGGTTTGGCCGTATTGGTAATTTTATCAATGGAGAGCTTTGGGGGCGAGTTGCGAGTCCTGATTTACCCTGGGCAATGAAGTTTCACACTGATCCAGATTTTTTACTACGTCATCCCTCTCAGCTTTACCAGTTTTTCCTAGAAGGAGTGGTTCTGTTTAGCCTGTTGTTTTGGTTTTCAATGAAACCTCGACCAAGAATGGCCGTTTCGGGATTATTTATGGTGGGTTATGGATTACAACGCTTTATCATTGAATTTTTCAGACAGCCCGATGCTCACCTAGGATTACTTTGGTTTAAATTAAGTATGGGACAACTACTCTCTGTTCCCATGATTATAATTGGTATCTTCTGGCTCAGGAAAGCCTATCAAAAGTCATCAAGCTGATTTAAAATAGTGTGAAGTGAGCACTTAAATATGGAAACAATCTAATGCAGCAATATCTTGATCTCATGCAAAAAATACTCAACGAGGGTGCTCAAAAGGGTGATAGGACAGGAACAGGTACTCTGAGTATTTTTGGCCATCAGATGCGCTTTAATTTGCAAGATGGTTTTCCCATGGTCACTACGAAGAAACTTCATCTTCGCTCAATTATTCATGAGCTTATTTGGTTTTTAAATGGCGACACCAACACCGCCTATTTAAAAGAAAATGGCGTTTCCATTTGGGATGAATGGGCTGATGAAAAGGGTGATCTAGGTCCCGTCTATGGTTATCAGTGGCGTAATTGGCCAAAGGCTGGCGGCGGACGTGTTGATCAAATTAGTCAGTTGATTGAAGACATTAAAAGCAATCCAAATTCAAGGCGTCACATAGTTTCTGCCTGGAACGTAGGTGAAATAGACATGATGGCACTGCCTCCCTGCCACCTGTTGTTTCAATTTTATGTAGCCGATGGAAAACTTTCCTGCCAACTTTATCAACGCAGCTGTGATGTGTTTCTTGGCGTGCCATTTAATATTGCAAGCTATGCTCTGTTAACGCATATGGTTGCCCAGCAGTGTGATTTAGACGTGGGAGATTTTATATGGACCGGTGGCGACGCCCATCTTTATTTGAATCATATTGAACAAACTAAACAACAGCTTTCCAGAGACACTTTCGATCTACCCACTTTGAATATCAAGGTCAAGCCAGACAGTATCTTTGATTATAAATTTGAAGATTTTGAGATAATTAATTATCAATCTCATGCTCACATTAAAGCTCCGGTAGCTATTTAGTGCCTCTTTTTTTAGGACTAAATTATGCCAAGAATTAATTTGATTGCTGCCATGGCAAAAGGTCGCACCATTGGTCGAGATAACAAAATGCCTTGGCACCTGCCTGCTGATCTAAAACATTTCAAAGCAACTACGTTAAAACACCCAGTTATCATGGGACGTAAAACTTATCAGTCCATTGGTAAAGCTCTGCCGGGCCGTAGAAATATTGTGGTCACTCGCGATGATAATTTTCAATGTGAGGATGCTGAAGTTGTTCATGATTTAGACGAGGCTGTCACTATTTGCGGAGACGTATCTGATATTATGATTATAGGTGGTGCAAATATCTATGAACAGATGCTCAGTAAAGCCACAAGACTCTATTTAACCTTTATTGATCTAGCCGTTGATGGGGATAGCTATTTTCCCGATTGGACAGATCTCGGTTTTGAACAAGTTGCATTGGAAGCACATCTTGCAGATGAAAAAAATAAACATGATTATCAGTTTGTAACTTTTGAACGACAAGTTACAAAGTATTATTAGATACTAAGACTTTGTAACTAACATTAGAATTTAGTTAAAGCCTCTTCAATATTGCTCAGTCTTGCGTCCTGTTGTCTAAAATAAATAACTAGCTTATCTACTTTTTCATCACGCTCAGAAAGCTCACCATAATTCGTTTCAATATACTTTCTGACTTGCTTCTCCAGCTCACCCCGAGACACGCTAATCGACTCTTTGATCTCTTTAATCTGGCTGTCATAAGTGTTAATGGTTAGTTTATTTGTTTGTATATCTTTTAGAGGATTTTGAGCCCAAAGAGCAAAGATAGCTAATACCACAAGAACAGTGCCTAGGCTTGAGAGAATACTGGTTTTTATAATGGCATTTTTATCAGCTATGAATTCAGTTGAAATGGTAGGTTTTTCATCATTATCTTCCATCATCATCTCCCTTATCTTGATCACGGCTATCATCACTTTGGCTTTCTTTTAACCGCCTTCTCTTTTCGGCATATTCTAATTCCAAGGCTTTTATTTCATCGAGGGTTTGATCTCTTAATGCTTTATTTTCTTTTGCTAGAAGAGCTGTTGCCTGATGTTGTGTATTTTGCTGAGTTTTAACAGCGTTAATATTTTTAGTATTTTTGCTTGTATTAGAGGTGAGTACCCTTATTTGATTTTTATAAGAATCAATGGATTTTTTAACGATAACAATTTTTTCTCGCAATGCCAGGGCCTCAGATTTCAAAAATTTTCCATCCCCATCAAGCGTCGATAATTGTTTGCTAAGTGCAAGGCGATCTGCTTCTAGATGTTCAATTTTATTATCAAGACTTGCCACTGTTTTACGATCTGCTTCAGCTAGCTGTTCTATATTGTTGAGATCTGAAGTTGATGCACAACTACTTAATAGAAAAAGAGTAATGCCAATAAATACAAATTTCATGCTACTTCTCCCCTTGGGGCCAATTTACATTTCATAATACTGAGGTAATAAACTTCTGAATGCAACTTTTGATTGATGCAGAGGTTCATCCTTAATGTGGGGTGAAGCGACTAGGAGAAATGGCTTGCTTTAAAGTTCTATTTTTTGCCAACCTGTGTCAGTTGAAATCACTTCAGCCATTGGCCAGTAATTATTATTAAGTTTTAAGGTAATTAGTCGCGCTCTACCTGTGATATCCATGACCCTAAGTCTAACGGAGTCTCGGTCTCCTTTATTTGATACTGCCTTAATAAAGCTGTCTAAATTGGGGGTAGGTTTTTCATCGACCTCTGTGATCAATAATCCTCGAATACCAAAATGCTGAGCGGGAGAACCAAAATTCTGACGAGATACATAGACACCTGGTTGGTCTATACCAAAACGTGTTCGTAGTGCACGGTGAGGTTCTTGTAAATATCCTCCTGCCCAAACTAACACTCTATTTGTGCCTTTACCGCTTACGGTGACTGTGTCCAAATCAATTTCAAGGACCTTATCATCACGGGCGATGGTAAGTTTGACACTGCTCTTTTGGGCGGCAAACTCTACATCTCTGAAACTGGTTAGAATTTTCCCATCAAGGGAAAGTAGTAAATCGCCTGACTTTAATAGTTTAGCTGCCGGTGATCCTTTCCAGGTATTGTTGACAGTGAGAAGTTGGTGATTATCAGGATTCTTTTTAGCAATTTTTTCCAACCAGTCCTCAGGTATACCTAAACGTCTAGCTAATACAAAAGAAACCATTGACCATTCTACTTCTAAAGACTGCAAGGTACCCGTACCTGAAGCATGTAGTGCTAGAAGGTCAGTGATATGTTGACTGGGTACAGCCCAGGAATTTTTCTTACCCGAACGACCATTGGATTTAAAGTCGAGGATCATCGCAACCACTTCACCCTCGTCATTAAGAAAAACACCACTGGAATGTGAGTAGGGACTATCGGTTGAAATTACCATCATATTAGCATCTTGAAATCTTGCTGTTTGAGATGCGTTAACCTGGAGAGGACCAAGGGTTGATACCTTTCTACTTTGTACTAGTATCTTATAGTTGTAATTAGTACCAGCTGCGTGAATGAGATCACCAAACTTGGGCTCAACATTGGATATTTTTGCTGCTGCAACTGGGGTGGCCCCAAGCAATTTAGGGTCATAATGAAGCAGTGCCATATTATGTAACGGGTGAAGAAAAACAACCTCTGCGGGAATTTGTATTGAGCCTGCAAAAGTTATTAGCACTTCACCGATACTCGAAGGAACGGTAGTTCGGTCTACCATAACCAAACCATTTTTCTCATCTACGATGAGGCCTGAACCTGAAGTGCGACTGCTGACTATTTCATCTATGGCATAGGGTGTAGTGAAATTAACCCAAACCAAGGAGGGGGCAATTTTGTTTGCCAGCTCACTTTCTTGTTTTGGATGTTGAGCATTTTGTATTTCTAACGGTTCTTTAGGAACTGCGTCTGGTAGGGACTCACACAACCAATCACCTGAGACCTTGTCATAATCACATACTTTAGTTGTGTGCCAATGGCGATCATTTTTAACAATGGATAAGGAGTGATTATGGGGATCTCTTATGCCAAAATAACGCACGGGAAACTCCTTACCATCAGGAATATCTTGAAGGGCTTTTATGGCATCATCAAGATTATCTATAACTTGTTTATTTATACTGCTGATAACCGAACCGGCGCCAATACCTGAGCTACCAAACATATATCCACCTGATGCTAAAACTACGCCCCTAATAGGACGATTCAAATGACGTGCTTGCTGATAACTTAGGTTATGTAAAACGGCCCGCCCTATTTCGAGATAGCGAGTAGGTGTGATCTTTGCAAGGGAGCCAACAGTAACCTCGCCACTCATTAATCGACCACCGCGAAGAAATTCTAGCTGAATGGTCTCTCCCACCTGCTGATCTAAATAAGCTTCTAGGGGAATAAAGGTGCTGATGAGTTGTCCATCGATGCGAAATAAAATATCCCCAGGCTCCAGTAAATCTGCTGCAGGACCTTCAGGTAATATATGCTCAACCACCAAAGCACCTTGAGATTCAGGATCTTCTTCTCTAAAACTATCTTCTTCTTTAGCTTTTAATCCAAGCCGAACAAGTTCAGCGTAACTTTTATGGATAAAGGTTGTTTCAAGGGTGCCTCGAATTACCGTTTTTCCCGCTTGAATAAGTTCCAGTGCATGCTTAGCACGGTCAAGGGGGAAAAACATATTGGTATTGGCACTAAAAGCACCACCCGCTTGAAGAGCAATTACCTTACCCTGTTCATTGATAACGGGTGATCCCGATGAGCCTCCACTGGCACCACTTGCTGCTTGAAAGTAGAAGGTGTTGAAATCATTAAAGCGATGTAAACCATAATCTGGTGCTTGACGAGTAAGTCTTGCCAGAGTGCCATCTAAAATAGAAAGTTTTTCACCAGCATCATTGCCAATAACTCTTATCTCCACACCTACACTGGCAAGATCCGGTCGCAAGTCTAGGGAGTTCACTGTGAGATGTCGCAGTTTTTGTGGATCGTATTGAAAAAAGCCAAAATCGTGCACCGGATCGCGGTAAATTGGTTTTAGATCCACTTCTTCTTGATTGATAAATATTGCTGTGGCTGTAACTGGGCCTGGTTGAACGATATGTCTGTTAGTCATGATAATACCGCGCTCAGCATCAACGATGAAGCCTGTTCCCTGACTAATCATGGGACGAGAGGTTTCAAAAGCTCTAGTGACCTCAAGCTGGATAGAAACTATCGAGCTGGTGATCTTATCGATGGTATTTTTCCAACTAGTCGATTCTGCAAAAACTGTCGAACTTGCTAGACCAATTTGGATAAAAATCCCGAAAAAACTCAAGCAAACTAATTTTTTTAAAAACTTCATTCAATTCATCTCTCTATTTTTGGTAGCCGGCTACACTATACCAACGCTTTTCTTCTAAACACCAAGCTGATAATTTATTACCCCAAACACAGCCGGTATCAAGGCTAATAATACCAGCTAGGGGTTCTTTTTCTATCAAGGCTGCCCAGTGGCCATGTAATATATAACCTTGATGTTTAATTCGTCCCTTGACCTTAAACCACGGAATAAGGTCCTCTGGGGTTTCACTCACTGGACCTTTGCATAACATATCCAAAGAGTAGTCCTGATAACAATAACGCATTCTTGTAAGACTATTGGTAATAAAACGTAAGCGGTCATTTCCAGTTAGATCAGATGACCATTTCTCAGGTTGATTACCATACATTTGAGTAAAAAATTCTGAGTACTCCTTACCTCGTAATACCCGTTCAACTTCACCAGCATAATCAATAATTTCTTGTCGACTCCATAAGGGGTAGACTCCCGCATGGACTAGTAAATAATCATCTTTTACATGAACAAGAGGTCGAAAGCGAAGCCAATCTAATAGCTGATCTGCATCAGGCGCATCAAGGATAGTGTAAAAATTATCCTTTGGATTTTGTTTTATTTGAGTGGCATTTTTACCTGCTTCAAACACAGCTAACAGATGTAAATCATGGTTGCCAAGTACAATAACACTGCAATCACGCAGGCTATGTATCAGCCGTAATGCGCCAAGAGAGTCGGGCCCCCGATTGACTAGATCACCAGCAAACCATAGCTGGTCAGCAGTGGGATCAAAATTAATGAGTTCAAGTAATACTTCAAGCTCAACTCTACAACCTTGAATATCGCCTATGGCATAAGTGGCCATGGGATGAGCTAGTGCAATTTATCGTGTTGGGCTAGGGTAAAAACGGGAATGGGCGCGTCAAATTCAATACCATCTTCACCACACATGGTAAAGCTGCCATGCATACAACCCATAAATTCATGGAGTACAGTGCCAGAAGTATATTCATATTTAGTTCCGGGTTCTATCCAGGGTTGCTCTCCAATAACACCATCACCTCGAACCTCTAGCGTTTCGCCATTCGCATCTGTGATTATCCAATGTCTGCGAAGAAGTTGGGCAGTTGTTGTGCCCTTATTGATAATTCTCACCGTATAGGCAAATACAAATTGTTTCTCAAGGGGTCTAGACTGAGCTTCAATATATTTGGTTGCAACATTGATTTCAAATTGTGATGGTTGGATAAACTCATCAGCCTTCGATAGTTTTGATTCTGAAGTTGTTTTCATAGTTCTATTCTGCCGACTTATGTGAAAGGTAACAAGATCCAAGCTGATAAAATTTGAACTTTTCCGTTACAATATGTGCCTAGACAATTCAATGGGGACAGAAAGTGAGCAAAATTGCATTAATTACCGGAGCAAGCTCAGGGTTTGGAGAAGCGACTGCTCGACAATTAGCAGATAATGGTTGGCAATTAGTTATCGTGGCGAGACGACTTGAGCGCTTGGAATTACTGAAAAATGAGCTAGGGAATGCTGTAATTGAATGTGTTTGCCTTGATGTTCGCGACCGTCAAGGCGTAAAAGCTCTCTTGGAACCTTGGAATGGTAAAGTCGATTTACTTATAAATAATGCTGGTCTTGCAGCAGGTCTAGAGATGGCTTGGAATGCTTCCCTTGATGATTGGGACTTGATGATTGACACGAATATAAAAGGTCTTACCTATGTCACAAGAGCTTTGTTATCAGGCATGGTTAAAAAAGGTCAAGGACATGTTATCAATATGGGTTCCATAGCAGGAAGCTATAATTACCCAGGTGGCAATACCTACGGAGCCAGTAAAGCTTTTGTTGAACGTTTTTCAATGAATCTACGATCTGATCTCCATGGCACAGGCGTGAGGGTAACTAATATTGAACCCGGTATGTCTGAAACGGAATTTTCCAAGGTGCGCTTTAAAGGTGACGTGGAAAAAGCAAAGCACCTATACAAGGGTACCAAAGCATTGCAACCTGAAGATATAGCTGCTTCAATTGTTTGGTGTGCCTCTCAGCCAGAGCATGTGAATATTAATCGTTTAGAGATAATGCCAACGGTACAGGCTTTTGGAGCTTTGCCTATTGCAAGAGAGTAGTCGCAAACAGTAGCCGCAAGAGAATTAATTTTGCAATTGTGAACTAAAAGGAGCCTTTAAATGAAAACTTTCAGATTTATTATGCCTTTGTTATTAGTTATATCTCATTTTTCGGTTGTTGCAGATAAAAACGACCATAGCGAAGCAATAATTAGTAATATTAAAGCCATGTGGAAGGCAATCGAAACAAATAATTTGCCCGATTATTTAGAGTATATCCATCCTGATTACACCTTGTTTGGTGAAAGTGATGCTTATCTTCACAAGGGAAAAGATAAGGAGGCTATCGATATTGGTGATTACATTGGCAGGGCTAAAGATGTTCGCACCTTTATGCATCAACCCGAGGTAATTGTGCGGGGAGATACTGCCTGGATCACTTATTATTGGAGTGATGCTGACTACGTTAGTGATGTTCGTTTTACTTCTCGTGGAAAATCGACACGTATTTTTGTTAAAGAAAATGGACGCTGGTTATGCATTCATTCGCATTTTACAGCCTTACCTTGAAGGTTAAAGTTTATTGACCCTTCAAGGGTTGCATTATTTTTCCTAAGATAGTGGTAATTTACACTATTTATCAATACAACTTTCTCTCGCTGCTTTAACTCATCCATGGATATCCTACTCGTGCCTTCTTCACAACGCAAAGTGTGGATGAAATTGTTCTTCCCTCTCAGCTGTTCTACCCATTGAATATATCAAAGTATTCTTGGTATCTTTTTACCCCTAGGTGTTGGTTTATAACTGCAGTTGATCTTGGTAATTCATTTTTAAGCTTCGTTTAATCTTGCTTACTGTAATATCTTTTATTATTAAACACTGGTCATTTAATAATAAGGATAAATACATGGAAAACCCTAATTTAACAAACATTAAAGTATGGGACCCTCTGGTACGCATTTTTCATTGGTCATTAGCATTTTTCTTTTTCCTTGCCTATATTGTTGAAGACGATTTGATAGGTGTCCATACTTATGCAGGATATACAGTGGCATTGCTAGTCTCTTTCCGTCTAATCTGGGGTTTTATTGGAACACCTTACGCTCGATTTAGTGACTTTGTCACTAGTTTTAAGGCTGTCAAAACCTACCTGTCACAACTGTTTGTCGGTAAAACAAAACACTATATTGGGCATAATCCCGCAGGTGGTTTAATGATAATAGCCCTATTAACTAGTCTTATAATAACTACGTTTACAGGAATGTTCTTGTTTGCTACAGAAGGTCATGGTCCGTTTGGTGGGACATTCTTATCACAACTTTCCGAAGGTCCATTAGAAGACATACATGAGTTTTTTGCCAATTTTACAGTATTTATGGTGGTTATTCATTTGTCTGGTGTAATTGTTAGTAGCTTGTTATATAAAGAAAATCTTGTGAAATCAATGGTTACAGGTAAAAAACTCATCAATGTTAAAACTGAGGAGAATGCAGATGAAAACATCTAGTGTGATTCAATTCCTGTGCCTTTTCTTAATCATAGTTTTTAGTTTATCTGTGATGAGAGCATCGGAGGCCATTGACTCGCTTTTGTTGGAATATAAAGCGACTTCGAAAGATGCCTTCTCTGCACAAGTAGGAGAAGGTTTGTGGATAAAGGAAGTAAAAGGACGAAGTTGCACAACTTGCCATTCTTCGTCACTAAAACAAATAGGTAAACATGCTAGAACGGGAAAAATCATTCAGCCAATGTCACCTAGCGTAAATCCTGAGAGATTAACAGATGTTAAAAAAATCAAGAAATGGTTATTGCGTAATTGTAAATGGACTTTTAAACGAGAGTGTACTGCACAAGAAAAAGGCAGCATATTAATTTGGCTGAACCAACAATGAATAAATCAAAAGTAAGAGGAATAGATATGAATATTGAAATGAATAAGTACCAAAAATTAGTAGGCATGACCTTACTTGGAGCAATTGTATTTTTTGGAATAGTCAGTGTTTCAACATCGGCAATGGATGAGAGATCTTCAAAAGATCATCAACATCAAAGTGATGATACTAGTGATGATGATTGCAGTAGTGATGGTTGCAGTAGTGATGACAACAAGTATACTCTTATTCAAGATGATACTTACGCCTTAGAATGTGGCTCATGCCACTTAGCCTATCCTGCCGAATTATTACCTTCAGAAAGTTGGCATGCTATTATGACTGGATTAGATGAGCATTTTGATGAAAGTGCAGAAATGGATGAGAAGACAACAAATTATATTTATGGTTATTTAAAAGAGCATGCCTTGGATAAATCAAAACCATCAAGACTTAGCAAGATGTTACGCAATTTACCAAAAAAGGCACCACTTAGAATTACCGATTTACCATATTTTATCCATGAACATGATGAAATCCCTAACAGGATGGTAACAGATAACCCTAAAGTAGGCTCATTTAGCAATTGTGAAAAATGCCATGAAGGTGCTGCGGGAGGACAATTTGATGAAGAGAACGTTAATATTCCTGGCTTTGCTCATTGGGATGATTGACAGCCTAGACTTGTATGCTGATAGTGATGATGATCTTTCCAAATACATTTTACAGTGGGTTAAAGAAGGCAAAGTTCTTTCCTTTGACGTTATAAAAAAACGTTATGGTAAACGATTAAAAGGTAGATTAATTGATCTAGAGGTTGAAAGAGAAAAAGGTCGAATTATTTATGAGTTGGAGCTAATGCGAGCTGATTCTGTAATCTATGAAATCAAAATAGATGCCAAAACGGGAGAATGGCTTAATGAGGAAAAGGAGCATTGAAGCTTTTACTAATTGAAGATGATTTCGAGCTGGTTGAACGCTTAACAAAAGTGTTAAGACGTTCGGGTTACGCTATAGAACATGCTGATAATGGCATTGATGGTCAATTTCTGGGAGAAGATGAAGGTGACTTGGATGTTATAATTCTCGATCTTGGGTTACCTGGAAAATCAGGCTTAGAAGTCCTTAGACACTGGCGTAAATTGGGGCTTACAACACCTGTTCTGATATTAACAGCTCGAGATGCTTGGCATGAAAAAGTAGACGGCCTTAAAGCTGGTGCTGATGACTATCTTGGAAAACCATTTCATACTGAAGAATTGCTGGCTCGCCTTGAAGCTTTGGTACGAAGAAAATTTGGGAATGCTGATAATAAGCTTTTTCATTGTGGTATTAAGTTAGATGTAGATAAGCAAACCGTATTTAATCAGGCTGGTGAAATGTTTGAATTAACTGCTATTGAATATCGATTATTGCATTATCTTATGATGAACCCTGAAAAGGTCATTTCAAAAACAGAATTAAGTGAGCATGTTTATCAAGAAGAGCAACTAAAAGATACTAATGTTATCGAAGTTTATATTAATCGGCTGCGCAATTATTTAGGTAAATCATTTATTGTAACCAGACGCAGACAAGGGTATCGGTTAAAGGAAGACAAGACTTGTACTCACTAAAAAGAGTCCTGCGGCGGAATCTTCTAGTCACTGTCACTTTGGTGATGTCGATACTTTGCACTGTTCTATATATTGGCGCACAAAAACTAACTCAGGAGTTTGTAGTTTCAAGGTTACAGCATGATACAGAAAGTGTTATAGCCGCTCTGTTGATTGATCAAAATGGCTTGTGGTATATCCCTCAAGAGATGATGTCTAGAGTTTATAATCGTGTTCATTCTGGACACTATTATCAGGTTATGGTTAGTGACCAATCTATAAGGTCTCGCTCTTTATTTGATATTGAAATCAATCTTCCAGCGTCAAGCTTAAATAAAAATCATTATTATACTATGGATGGATTTGATAATGGTTATTGGTTGGTATGGGTGCAACATATCTATAAGAAAGGAGAAAAAGTTACTATCTGGATAGCCGAAGATATTTCCTCAATAGCGGCTAATTTAAACAAATTTATTCTCTTTGCAATTTTTTCAGTTATTTTATCTATTATTACCCTACTGATCATGCAGTATCACATTTTACAACGTAGTTTTGTTCAATTAGAACATGTACGCGAAGCAATACGAAATATGAGGCTTGGTCTAAATGATCTTTCATTAAAACAACTCCCCATAGAAATTTCACCACTTGTTGATGAAATTGATCGCCTACTTTTGCAACTAGGTCAAAGAGTTCAGCGCAGTCGTAATGCACTAGGAAATCTAGCTCATGAACTAAAGAGGCCTTTGCAGCAATTTCAATCGCAGGTTGAATCCATGGATGTAGAGCAACGAAATATTGCTGATTCAATTCTAAAAAGTATTAATGAAATCGTAGAGCGAGAACTCAAGCGTGCGAAAATTATAGGTATTGCATCGCCGGGTCGTTTCACCATTATTGATGAAGATATTCCCCACCTACTTAAGGCGTTAAATAGTGTGTATCCCGAGAAAATTATCAATACAGATTATCCTGATAATCTAATTCTGCCTTTTGATAGAGACGACATGTTGGAGCTTATTGGTAACCTTCTTGATAATGCTTGTAAGTTTGCTGATAAAAGTGCCTTTATCAGTTTTGAAGTATTTGATAAGGAATGTCGAATAACCGTTAAAGACGATGGTTGTGGTGTCTCTGAAAAACAAATGTCTATCATAGATATACGAGGAGTACACCTTGATGAGAGCGCTGAAGGTCATGGATTAGGCCTGTCTATCTGTAAAGACATTGTTGATAGTTACTCTGGACTTATGACTTTTCAAAAAAATAAGCAAGGAGGGTTAACTGTGATTGTTAAGCTACCTAAAGCCTACGTGGTGTAACAAACACTATCGTGAAGACTCTCTTTGATATAGGATACGAGAACCAACGATTCAAACAAATAATAACGACTCAATAAGGTGCCCATGAAAAATATAAAAACCCGATATTTAAGAGCTGCTTCATTATTTTTAATGCTAGTATTAACATCAATCTCATTTGCTAAAATGCCAGCCGTTAAAGATATTTCAGTGGCCATTAATAGTCTTGTACCAGAACTATCTGTCACAGATGTTAATTCTGTTCCCAAGACAATTAAACAATTGTCAGGTAACAAGGGTTTAGTGCTTGTCTTGTTTCGTTCAGCAGACTGGTGCTCATATTGTATAAAGCACTTAAAAGAGATCAACGAATGGAACGATCGGATCAATGAACTTGGTTATCAAGTTGCTGGAATTTCCTATGATTCACTAGAGATACTAAAAACTTTCTCAGATAAAAACCAATTAAAATACCCCTTACTACACGATCTAAACCACAAAACTATGGAAGATTTAAAAGTGATGAATGATAAACATAAGCCTGGAGATAAGGGATATGGTATTCCATATCCAGGGGTTATGGTCATAAATAATGAAGGCAGACTTGCTTACAAATACTTTTATGAAGGTTATAAGAAACGCGTCATAATGGAAAAGTTATATCTTCAGTTGAAAGCAGGCTTGTAAGTCAGCTCTCTGATAGGGGTGCCTTAGACAACCGATCGAATCTAGGAAATTTAATTTTAGGAATATCTTCTATCAAGCTTATGGTTGCTGGCAAAAATACAGTGGTTAATATACTTGAAAAGAGCAGCCCACCAATAATCACATAAGCCATGGAATAATAGTAAATACCTCCGAGGGAGGGCTTTTGTATAATAATCGGAATTAACCCTACAAGCGTGGTTAAGGCTGTCATAATAATGGGCCTGAGTCGTTCTTTGCCGCCTTGTATCATGGCTTTTTCACGGTTCCAACCTTCCCTCCGGTAGAGGTTGATATGCTCAATCATTACAATGCCATTATTTACAACAATGCCTAGTAATAAAAGAACAGCAACGGACGCTGGTCTATCAAAATCGACATTCACTAAATACAAGGTCCAAAAAGCACCTGCCAGAGCAAAAGGTAGAGAGATCATTAATGCCAAGGCTTGGCGCATTGATTCAAACAAACTCGCCATAACAGCAAAAATTAAACCCAATGCTAGCAGCAAATTTAATACAAATTCGTCCTGACTAGCTTGTTCATTTCTACCTCTTGGGTTAAATTCCCATTTAAAACCTTGAGGAAGCTCCATTTGTATTAAGCGTTCCATTGCTTGCTTTTGGTATTCACTCTTCTGGCCTCGATCAAATCGAGCGCCTACCCAAACGCTAGAAATTTTATCTTCACGCCTAATGCGTTGAGGGCTTTTTTGAGTGCTAAAGTTAACCACACTATCAAGAACGATTGTTTTGCCATCCTGCTTAACCATTGACAGATTCTTTAAGTCTTCGATGCCCGTATTTTCAGCATCTCCCAATAGCAATTTCATATCTACTTCGCCAGTCTCACTTTTAAAACGAGGTAGTCTGCTTCCACGAAAAGTCATCTCTACGAGACTTGCTGGTTCATTTCCTCTGAGTCCATAGCGAGATAGTCTTTGTCGATCAATTTCAGCATGCAATTCTAGTTGTTGGCCATCAGCGGTACTATAAAAATCAAATAAGCCTGGTATATCTTGAATCAGTAGTAATGCTTTTTCACCCAGCTGACTAAGGGTGTCACTATCTGGACCTCGTAGCTGCATGCCGATACGTTTACCACTATTTCGGCGCCAAAATGGACCATTATCCTGAACAGTTATTTTAACCCCAGGAATTTGAGGAAGAACGCTCGTTAATTTTTGTCTGACTTTGTTCATCTCTTCTTCATTTTGAAATCCCGTCTTCATGTACAGACGAACGATTGAAAAGCCATTGCTCCACCAACTATAAATAGAGGCCACGTTGAATTCTTCGCGGTAGGGTTCTAGTGCTTGTTCAATTTCTGTAATATGAATTTCTTTTTGTTCGAGGGAAATTGCTTCAGAAAAATTCACTCCCATACCTACAAAGGTTTCTGCTGGTGAAGGATCAAAATTAAAATTTAACCTTTGTACAGGAAATATCGTTGCCGCTATGACCACCAGGCCCGCCACCACAGCTATCCACCTATGTCTTAAAGTAAATCTAAGGGTGCGTACATAATAAGATTGTATCCAGTCCATCACAGGTGTTTTTCTATGCTTCTTGGGTTTCGACAATAACTTACTTGCAGCAAGAGGAATAAGCGTTTGAGATATGAACAATGATGCTACCAAGGTTAATACAATAGTAATACCAAGCTCTTGAAGCATTATATTCATGTTCGTTGGCTTAGTAAAAATCATCGGCAGAAAAACAATAATACTTGTAAGTGTTGCGGTAGTAACGGCCACTGCAACTTCTTTGGAACCTAATAATGCTGCAACACGTCCTGAATATCCTTTACGCTGATACCTGACAATATTTTCCATCACCACAACGGCATTATCCACCAACATACCTAAACCAACGATCAGGCCTAATAAGGATATGGTGTTAAGTGTCTTGCCTTGCAGCCAGATTACGCCACAAGCAACAATTAGCGAAAATGGAATACAAGAAACGGCAACTAAAGTGGTTGAGGCTTTTCTTAGAAAGATAAATAATATTAACGATGCTAAAATCGCACCAAAAAATCCTGTTTGTTGCAGATCATTTAAGGTGTTTTTGATTTCTTTTCCCTGATCCTGCCAGACCAGAAAGTTGATACCATCAAGTTCAGGATCATTCTTCATAGACTCAATGCTATCTCTAACGGCTTGTGTGATTTCTATGGTGTTAGCGGAGGATTCTTTAGCGATATTTAATCCTACTGCAAATTCACCATCAAGATGACGGCCATATTCAAAGGGGGGTTCACGATAGGTAATATCCGCAACATCTGCTACTTTTAGATTTCGATTTAGAAGAGGTAAGTTACCTATATCCTCAACCGTTACAAAGGCGCCGACTGCACGTAAATATGCCCGAGTTTCCTCGCTTCTTAGAACACCTAGTGAATGATTTTGGTTATTTTGTGAAATTGTTCGCCATACATCTCGAGCATCGACTTTATGTTGACGCAGCTTATTCAAATCAAGATTAATTCTTACTTCTCTGGGGTTTACCCCATCGAGTGTGACAACCGCAACACCCGCTATACGCTCAAGAGGGCGTACAATTTTACGATCGAGCAAGTCATAATTTTTGCTTAAATCTCTGCCGGAGGATAATCTAGCCTCAAGTATAGTTTCACCACTTTCTCTTGGATTCCAACTCTCAGAGACGATGATCCTTTCAACGTCATCGGGCAATTGATCTCTTATTCTATCGATCCTTTGATGTATTTCCGAACGGGCGAGGGCCATATTAACGTTATAGTCAAAATGTAGAGCAACTCTAGCTCCTCTAGAACTACTATTAGAATTCATACGTTCTAAACCATTGAGAGAAGATAACGCATCCTCTAAGGGCTTAACGATTAATCTTTCAATGGCCTTAGGAGACGCATTATCATAATCTGTGGAGACAAAGAGTCGCTTATTTTCTACCTCAGGCATAAAAGCCAATTGTAAACGCAAGAGAGCAATCACACCAAGAACCAAAAGGCTCAACAAAACCATCGAGGTTGCAACCGGTCGTTTAATCGCTAATTCTGGTAATGTCATAATGTAAGATTCCTATTTACCCAAATCATAATCTTAACTCTGCGCTTTAGGTTGAGGGTGACTTTCAGCACCCTCAGCAATTTCTAACTGACGTTCTCTTGCTAATTGTTCAGCGTCTGTTTCAACGGTTGAAGGCATTAAATAATACACCGAGGGAATAATTAATAAGGTGAGAATTGTTGAAACAATCAATCCAAATGATACAACAACTGCTAAGGGAGCCCTTAGTTCTGCACCTTCACCATAACCTATGGCCATGGGTAATAATGCTAATACCGTGGTACAGGTTGTCATTAATATAGGCCTTAGTCTCGATTCACCGGCTGCTATTATAGCATCCAGTTTAGCAAGGCCTTTTCGCCGCCCTTGATTAATCGCATCAACCAACACAATAGCATTGTTGACAACGATACCGACTAAAAATACTGCTCCTATCATTGAGATTACACTCAAAGCATAACCCGTCAAATAGAGTCCAAGAATGACCCCGATAGACGCTAGAGGAATCGTTAATAAAATAACGAAGGGGTGCCCCAAGTGTTCGAAGGTTGCTGCCATCACTAAATAGACCAGGAAGATAGCTAACCCAATGGCAAAGATTAAACTTGAAAATGACTTCGCCATTTCTTTATTCTGCCCACCGAATTCAAATGTGATACCGGGAGGCGGAGGGTTATTTCTTATAAATGCTGATAATTTACTTGTGATCTCTTTTAAACTAATGTTATCTAAATTTGCAGCGATGATAGCTACTCGAGATTGTTGTACTCTATCGATGGCAGCTGGGCCTTGTCCATGTTCAATATTAGCAACAGCTGCAAGTGTTATCGTCTTGCCATCTACTTCACCAATAACAATATTATGAATATCATTGATATTGTTACGATCAGCCATCCTATTTCTTAGTCTGATATTAATTTGCCTATCAGGAAGACGAAATTTTGAAACAATCACACCACTAACTCTTTGATTAATAGTTTGAGCAACCTGCTCAATACTGAAACCTAATTGGGATAGTTTGTTCCTATCAAAAGTAACCATCAGTTCTGGATTACCTGTCTCTAGAGATGCACGAATATCCTTTAGACCTTCTATTAACTTTACTTCAGGCAAAATGCCCAGAGTGTATTCCCGTAAGGCTTCAATATTTTCGCCGAAAAACAACATTTCCATGGGTGTTTTTAAACTGAAAAAAGATGGGCGACCAAATTGAATATCAGCACCTGGAATATCCATATATTGATCCCTTAATGCATCAATCACCCGTTGCTCCATTGCCGTATCGCTTCTGTCTTTAATGACGATGTTGATTTGTCCTAAATTTTCGTCCTTGCTTTTCAAGCTTAAGCCACCACTGACATTCCTGCTACCAATTGATACATAGGCTCGAGCGATGTCTGAATTTTCTAGTGCAAGTCTTTCCATTTTTTGTAAAACTTTGGTTGTAGCAGGCAAGGCTGTCCCTTCAGCTAAAGTGACATCAAAATAGAATTCACCCTCACTCAATTGTGGTATTAAAGCTGTTGGGATTTGAGGAATTAGAAGTAAGCAAAGGCCCAGAGTGGCAAAAGCTGAAACGACCATTTTTTTCGGGTGAGCTAATGCAAAATCAAGCAAGGGTCGATATATTCGAATCAAGCCTTTGCCGCCATCGCTAATCCTCGGCGCCTGGTGAGACTTGGTAGAAGAGCCAAGCGATGCCAGCATGGGTACTAGTGTAAAAGATAATATAAGTGACGCCAATAAGCTAAAAGTAACGGTCAGAGCCTGATCACGAAATAACTGTCCTGCGATGCCTTCTACAAATACAATGGGTAAAAAAACGGCAATGGTGGTGAGTACTGAAGCCGTAACCGCACCTCCAACTCTAGAGGTACCTTCAATGGCCGCCTCAAAAACGCTTAATCCTTTTTCCCTTTCTCGGTGGATTGACTCTAAGACTACGATTGCAGAATCCACTAACATTCCTACCCCTAATGTTAAGCCACCTAAGGACATAATGTTGAGAGATACGTCAGCACGATACATAAAGATAAAGGTAGCGATCACAGAAAGTGGTATGGCTGCGGTAATGATGCTTGTTAGTCTTATATCCCTCAAAAACAACCAAAGGACTAGAATGGCAAGCAGACCACCAATCATTAGTGATTGTTTAACTTCACTAATTGATTGTTCAATAAAGCGAGATTGGTCAAATTGTAGATGGATTTTATTGCCTTGGGGTAAGCTTTTATTTAACTTGTCTAGTTGGCTTTTTATGGCGTTAGCCACTTTAACCGTATTGGCATCGCCTTCCTTATAAACTGAAATCATGACGCCTTCTTCACCATCAAAACGAGTGATTTCTGTTCGGTCTTTACTGCCCCATTTTACGGTTGCTACATCACCGAGCAATACAGATGGCTGATCTGCTGAGGTAACTCTTAAATCTCTGATCTCTTGAAGATTATCGTATTCATTAACTGTTCTTACTAACAACTGTGTTTGAGAATTTTTAAGAGAACCTCCTGGTCGATTTATATTTGAATTGGTTAACATTTGAGCAAGAGCCTCAGGGCTTATACCCATAGCGGCTAATTTGCCTTGATTAATGTCTATTTGAATTTCTTCTTCTTCCCCCCCTTGAACGGTTGCAGATGCTACTCCTTCAATCCTCTCAAGTGATTCTTTGACTTGTTTATCTCCTAACAATCGTAATTGTGTTAAGGGTAAAGAACCGCTTAAACTCAACTTTAAAATAGGATCTAAGGCAGGATCATAACGAAGCACGATGGGGTCTTCCGCTTCTAGGGGGATGCGTAATCGGTCAAGCTTCTCCCTAATATCCATTGATAATTCTGTCAGGTTTGCATCCCAACCAAATTCTAATGTAACTTCAGATATACCTGAGCGTGATACGGAATGGATTTGTTTTAATCCCTTGAGCACCCCAACAACTTCCTCCACAGGTCGCGTGACAAGTTGTTCAACCTCAGCTGGAGCTGCATTAGGAAATTCAGTTTGCACCGTAAAAGAAGGATAACTTAATGCAGGTAGAAGGTTTGTAGGTAATCGAGAGAATCCAACTGCACCAAAGGCTAGTATGGCAAGAGAAACCATAAGAACCGTTACTCTGCGTCTTACGGAAAACTCAACAACTCCCTTGATCACGAACCTTTATCTCGACTATCATCAATGACAACTACTGAAACCCCATCGTTTAAATTTCTCTGACCTTTAACAATTACTCTATCAGACTCTTCTATACCTGATGTGATTTCAGTATAAGAATCCACAACGAATCCTAGTTGCACATCTTGGCGTTGTGCTTGTCCATCTTTTTCTAAAAAAACAAAACGCCTTTCTCTTTCCTCGATAACGGCAACGGTTGGAATGAGTAGGGTGTTTAGGTGTTTAGCCGTTATAACTTTAACTTCAGTGAAGTCACCAGGCCTCACCTGCATTGGGTATTCATCTAATCGGATAGTGACTTTAATGGTGCCAGTATTAGGATCAACAATGGGGCTAACAAGGTCAACTATGCCAATCAGAGGCTGGGAAACATTATCGATTGTTAATTCAACGCTATCGTCGATAGCCACGATACCAATCCTTGAAGCCGGAAGATAAACTCTAAGCAATAAAGGTTTTATGGCCATCATTCTAAACAGCAGTTCACCTTGAGTAACATAGGCACCCAGATCAATATTTCTTGTCACCACACGGCCTTTGAAAGGAGCGGATATTTTTGTATGTGATAAGGCTAAATCAGCAATAGCTTTATCTGTTTTTGCCGTTTGAAAGGCTATTTCAGCAGAGTCATATTCATTGGCAGGCACAACGCCAGCTTTACGCATTTTACTCAATCGTCGATATTCCTTCTCAGCGGATATGAGTTTTTGCTTGGCTTGCAAGGCGCGTAATTTTTGGTCGTCATCTTCAAGTTGTAGTAGGACTGTTCCCCTTTCAACATCATCACCCTCTTCATGGAATAATTGTCGAACAACGCCTGATGAGCGAGCATTGATTTTTGCATCACTTTTAGGTTCGAGAGCGGTGGTGGTAGTGTAGTAGGATGAGGCGGTATCTCTCTTGGGGAGAATGATACTAATAGGCGTTGGTTTGGTAAATCCCTTGCCTTTTGACTTTTGTTTCCACTGACCGCTTTTTGTTTGAGCAGATGAGTCTTTTTCACCACTACAACTTGTGATTAACAACAGTGGCATAGAGAAAAACAATAAGAATATATATGGGCTTAATTTATTTAGAATCATTGTATAAATATATCATAATTAGTAAAGGAAAAATTGACGCAGATTATTTATTAAGTAAGAAAGCATTGCAAGAAATTGAGACCAACTGTCTATTACTTAAGTTAAGTCACCGAAAGGTAGAAATACTTACCAAAGGTTAACAAAGTGCAGCTGGAACTATTTGTCTTGATATGGTTTGATGACTAAAATGTATAGCAAGCCAAACTAAATGACAAGCAAGCTTTACATTAAGACAAAGGAGATTGACTAGTGACTAATTTTGAAGAAGAGTGCGCCCGTAAAGGTTTAGTCGCACGTGATATTAAAAACGCGATTATCGTAAATTTTTGGATACTTGCTTGGGCAGTTACTCTTGGGGCAGTTTCTTATCTCTCAGATTATCAATGGTATACAGCTAGCTGGTGGGCGTCCTCGGCAGGGTTATTAGTTCATCTAAGCGTTGGCATTGGTATGATCTTGGCATTTAAGCGCTTTGTAAAAGAGGCGGATGATCTGGAGCGTAAAATACAACTTGATGCTCTGGCAATATCGGTAGGTTTGACCGTCGTAACTTTTTCTAGTTACAGCATTTTAGAAATGTCTGCAGTGGTTCCCGAATTAACTGCTGCTTACCTAATTGTTGTTATGTCAATGGGCTATGCTTTGGGACTTATTATTGGAAGGATACGCTTCCGATGAAAAATAAATTAAAAGTGCTTCGTGCAGAGCGAGATTGGACCCAGGCAGACTTGGCCCTTCAGTTAGAAGTTTCACGCCAGACAGTCAATGCCATAGAGAAAGGAAAATTTGATCCAAGTTTGCCTCTGGCATTTAAAGCATCCCGATTATTTAAAATGCACATAGAGGATATCTTTCAAGATGAAGCAGAGATGTGACACTTGCAACTTGTTTAGCAAAATTAGCTTTCTTTGGAATAAAATTCTTTAAAAGCCGCTACAATACTTTTTACATCTTCAGCATGAATATCAAGATGAGTTACCAAGCGAAGAGTTTTATTATTACTGATTAATATCTTTCTATCCGCTAAGAAATCAATAAGTTGTTGTTGTTTCTCAGCCTTGATAAACACCATATTTGTCTGCACTTTTTCAACAAGACTAATCGAGTCAAGAGAACTTAATTCGTCAGCTAGTGTTTTGGCATTGAAGTGATCATCTGCTAAACGCTCAACATTATTATCAAGAGCATAGATACCCGCAGCTGCTAACATGCCAGCTTGACGCATGCCACCACCCAATATTTTTCTAATTCGTCTAGCCTTATTGATGATTGATTTGGATGCAACAAGCACCGAACCCACCGGTGCTCCTAACCCCTTAGATAAGCAGATTGAAATGGAATCAAAAGGTGCAGCTATTTCTTTGATACTACTAGCTTGCTTCACAGCGGCATTGAAGGCCCTCGCTCCATCAAGATGCAAAGCTAGTTTATGTTTATCTACAAATTCTCTAGCTTGATAAAGATAATCCAACGGTAGTACTTTGCCGCCCGTAGTATTTTCCAAACATAGTAAACGGGTTTTAGCGAAATGATAGTCATCGGGTTTTATGACACTTTCAACCTTGTTTAAATCAAGTGTGCCATCATCGTCAAATAAAATAGGTTGTGGTTGGATACTTCCAAGAACTGCCGCGCCACCCGCTTCATACTTATAGGTGTGGGCGACTTGTCCTACGATATATTCATCGCCTCTTTGGCAATGGGCCATCAGCGCAATAAGATTACTTTGGGTGCCACTCGAACAAAAAATGGCTGCTTCTTTGTTGAGTAGATCAGCAGCTTTTTGCTCAAGTTTATTAATGGTTGGATCGTCACCAAATACATCATCACCAAGAGGCGCGTCAAACATAACCTGTTTCATTGAAGCGCTTGGTTGAGTTACGGTATCACTGCGCAGATCAAGGGTTTTCATTAGTGTTATCCAATATTATTGATAATCTCATTCAAAGTGTCACTAGGACGCATGGCTGATGAAACTAATTTGTTATCTAACTTATAATAACCACCAAGATCAACTTCACTACCTTGGGCGGCGATTAGTTCTTCAGTTATTTGTTGTTCCTTGTCAGCTAATTGGCTAGCTACGGTGCTAAATACTGCTTGTAGTTCAGCATCCGAGTTTTGAACAGCCAATGCTTGAGCCCAGTACATGGCTAGGTAGTAGTGACTGCCTCTATTATCCAACTCGTTTACATTGCGAGAAGGAGATTTATTATTGGCGAGAAATTCACCAATAGATTGATCGAGGGTATCGGCCAAGACTTTCGCTTTTGGATTGTTAGTGGTTTCACTTAAGTGCTCTAAAGATACTGACAGAGCTAAGAATTCACCGAGTGAATCCCAACGCAGATGACCTTCTTGAGTAAACTGTTGTACGTGTTTAGGTGCAGAACCACCTGCGCCGGTTTCAAATAATCCACCACCATTCATCAGGGGTACGATGGATAACATTTTAGCACTGGTGCCCAATTCTAAAATTGGAAATAAGTCCGTTAAGTAATCTCGAAGTACGTTACCAGTCACCGAAATAGTATCTTTTCCATCTCTAATGCGCTCAAGAGAAAAGCGTGTCGCAGCCACTGGAGTTAGGGTTCGAATATCAAGACCTTCGGTATCGTGTAGGGGAAGATACTGATTAACCTTGGCGATAATCTGTTGATCGTGTGAGCGCTGATCATCTAACCAAAAAACGGTCGGTGTTCCAGTTGCTCTAGCTCTTGAAACAGCTAATTTTATCCAGTCTTGAATAGGCGCGTCTTTCACCTGGCACATACGCCAGATATCACCCTCTTGTACTGAGTGTTCAATTAGAGTCTTTCCCTCAGCATCGATAACTTTTACTGTGCCTGTTGAAGAAATTTGAAAGGTTTTATCGTGAGAGCCGTATTCTTCAGCTTTTTGTGCCATCAAGCCAACATTGGGAACACTACCCATGGTGGTTGGATCAAAAGCACCATTCTCTTTACAAAATTGAATAGTTTCTTGATAAATTCCTGCATAACAGCGGTCAGGGATAATTGCCAAGGTATCTTTCAAACTACCATCAGGCCCCCACATTTGGCCCGATGAACGAATGGCCGCTGGCATAGAAGCATCAACAATTACATCACTAGGTACATGTAGATTAGTAATACCCTTATCAGAATTTACCATGGCAAGTTCAGGGCGGTATTCATAACAAGCTTGGATATCTGCAAGTATTTCATCTTGTTTAGCCTGTTCAAGCTCTGTGATCTTAGTATAAACGTCACCGATACCATTATTTTGATCTACGCCAAGTTCTTCAAAAATCGCAGCATGTTTATCAAACACAGCTTGGTAATATACTGCAACCACTTGACCAAAAATAATGGGGTCAGACACTTTCATCATGGTGGCTTTTAGGTGCAATGACATCAGAACGTCTTCAGACTTAGCTTGTGCTATGGCATCAACAATAAATTCACCTAAAGCAATCTTACTTAATACTGAAGCATCAATGATTTCTCCAGCAAGAAGAGCAGTCGAGGTTTTAAGAATAGTCGTAGTTCCATCACTGGCTGTGTGCTCAATTTTCACATCAGTTGAATCAGCCAGGGTTACTGATTTTTCACTACCGTAAAAATCGCCATGGCTCATATGGGCAACTGATGTCTTGGAGTCACTTGACCAGGCTCCCATGGAGTGGGGATTATTCTTAGCATAAAGCTTCACAGGCCCCGGTGCTCGTCTATCTGAGTTTCCTTCACGAAGCACGGGATTCACCGCGCTACCTTTTACTGTGTCGTAACGTGTTTTGATGGCTTTTTCTTCGTCATTTTCAGGATCTTCTGGATAATCAGGTAAATCATAGCCTTTTTCTTGTAATTCTTTGATAACGGCATGTAATTGAGGAACAGACGCACTGATATTGGGTAATTTGATGATATTGGCATCAGCTGATTTAGCCAGTTCGCCTAGTTCTGCTAGGGCATCATCAACCTGTTGTTCTGGCGTTAAACGATCGGGAAAAATAGCTAAAACTCGACCCGATAAGGAGATGTCCCTAGTTTCAACTTCAACACCTGCAACACTCGTATAGGCTGCAATGATGGGTAGTAGGGAGTAGGTTGCTAAAGCTGGTGCTTCATCAGTTTCAGTGTAGATTATCTTTGAACGGTTAGTCATGAGATTTTCCTAATATCTTTATTCAATTTAGTCTTCCGAGACCCACCTCATCAGCTTTGATAAGGGTTGGTAGTAATTATTTCTTTGGAAGGTAGTTTTCATGGGGCGCATTATAACAGTAGACCTTTAAATAGAATAGGAAATTTATGGCAGATAAGCTATTCAGGTCTAAGCTTTGTAAATGCATCTAACTTACTTTGATAAAATAATTGTTGACCATCATCATAACTATATTTTTTAGCTAGCTTGAGATACTTTTCACTATTATTTATATCACCTAGCTGAAAATAACTTTTAGCTAGGGAAAAATAGAATTCATTTTGTTTTTTATCTAAACGGATAGATTTTTTATAATGTTTAATAGCTTCTAGCCAGTTTTCATTTTCGTATTGCACATCGCCTAACATGGAGTGATAGAAAGGGTTTTCTTTTCGATGGTTTAAAACAATCGCATTTAGCCTTTCAGCTTCTTCAGTTCTTAAAGTAATTGTGTAGATATAGGCTAGGTTTTCCAAAGTGGTGATGTCATTACTTTTGATTTGAAGAGCTTTAAGGTATGAGCTTTCCGCGTAATCAATTCTGCCAGCTCGTCGATATAAAACTCCTAAGTTGGCCCAGGCTTCCACTAGAAAATGATCCTTAAGCAGGGCAGAGCGAAAATAAGCATAAGCCTGTGTATAGTGTTCTTTTATTAAAGCATCGGCACCCTTATTATTGTAAAACAAGGCTAAAACGCGAGTTTTGGATATTTTATTTCCCGGTAAGTTTAGTGATTGAGCCCGCCTATCAAAATCCAATTGGTAGGTTCTGGAATTAAATAAAAACAAATTCTGTTCGTTCTTTTGATAAAGCTTAAGGTTTACATGACGATTTAATAAACTGTCTCCTTCTCGTCTTACCCAAAGTTCTGGAATATCAACCTGCTGAAACTTAACTCCAATATTAGCATGATCCGCCATTCCGTAAGTCATGATGATAAGAGATAAGCAGTTAGCGGCCTTATTTTCAAAGGTTTCACTGGCAATAGTATTGGCATCATTTTTATAAAGAAGATTCAAGGCGCTGTGAAGAAATATACTGTCGGCCAAGGCTTTAATTCGTTGATCACTTCCTTCGACCCTTGATAGGTGTTTGTCCACAAAGGCTGCGGCATTTTTTCCGATATCAAATACCTCAGTTTCTGATTCAATGATTACTTTTTGGTAGCTTGGGAAGAGTGAATCGTGGAGTAAAGGAACCGGATTAAAGTCCTTGGACGACGTTGTCTGGCAGGCACTTAACAGTAATACTGAGAGTAAATAAACCAACAGTATGATTAATTTCCGGGTTGGTTTCAGGAATGATTTAATCATGCTTATTGGGTCAACAAGACTATTACTTAACATCATCTTTTTACTTTAGTCCTAGATGAGCATCATCTCAAGTTACAAGGACTATTATTACTCGATTAATATGTCCAAAGTGTAAAAAAATATTTCGATTATTAAGCTTGTTTAGCCGCTAAAAGGTGTAGTATAAGTTATGCAGTTAAATACTCATCAAGGAAATTGATAATTTATGGTCAGTAAGCTTTCAACTCAAAGCATCAAAAAAAATCAATTAGTCCTAATAGGTGTTTGTTCGGATGATAATTCAAGTTTTAAAAAAGGACCCGCCGCGGCTCCACCACTAATTCGTAAAGCCCTCTATAATGGTTCGGCTAATCTCTCTGCAGAGAATGGTATAAGTCTTGCTAATAATCATCGTTTTATTGATATTGGTGATATTAATGTGGGGCCAAGTGTTGAAGAGTTTATGGGAATAGAGCAGCATCTTGTCGACGTTTTAGAAAGAGGCGGCATTCCCTTAACACTAGGTGGGGATCATGCTATTACCTATCCTTTGATCAAGGCTATGGCTAGATATCATCAACCTTTTAGTATTTTGCACTTTGATGCCCATCCAGATCTCTATGATGAATTAGAGGGTAATCGTCTATCCCATGCCTGCCCCTTTGCCCGTATAATGGAAGACTCCTTAGTGACTCGTCTAATTCAGGTGGGTATCAGGACTTTGAATGATCATCAAAAAGCTCAAATCGAAAGGTTTTCTGTGGAAAGCTTTGATATGATCAATTTTGACCCTAAAAGCTTCAAGCCTAATCTCAAAGGACCAGTTTATATTTCCTTTGATTTGGATGCTCTTGATCCGGCCTTTGCACCAGGCGTATCACATTTTGAGCCAGGAGGACTGACTGTTCGCGATGTACTTGGTATTATTCAGAAAATTGATGTACCGATTATTGGGGCGGATATCGTTGAATATAATCCTACACAGGATATTAATGGTATGACGGCCATGGTTGCTGCAAAGCTTTTAAAAGAGATAGGCGGCATGATATTGAAATCTAACCCTGAATGAATAATACTATTAAACAAAATCCACATGAGAGTAATTAGATGATAGCTTGGTACGGTTATTTATATTTAGCAATTTTGGGGTTATTAACCCTTGCAGGCATTATCGAAGAATTAAAAAAACCAGGTGGCAGCTTATATGCTCTTGGCACTTTTACAACGCTGATTATTCTAGTCGCCTTTGTTGCGGGTAGTTTTATACCAGACGTTGGACAGGCAATCGGATATTTCAGTCTACCCATGTTACTAGCTGCCATAGTTTATGATTTTTACCTGTCAGGTAGAAATTTAATATTAGGCTCAAAATATTTTGGAGAACCTCTTGATGAGGTTAAATCAAGGATGGATTTACTCACCGCAACTTTGATTGTAGCTCCTGGCTATTTGGCTGGTTTTGTAATTTTGTATCGAACACTTGTCAGTTAATTTTTAATGCTACTAATCCTAGACTAATGCAAATTGCTGAAACTAAAAGACTAATATTAAGAGTTCCTGAAACAACCGATGGAAAGCTGGTTCTTGAGCTGTTCAACCAACGAGATTGTGTAAGGTTTATTGGTGATAAAAATATCAAGTCACTAGAAGATGCTGAAAACTATATTACTGAAAAGTTTTTGGGGCTCTACAGAACCTATGGTTTTTGTTTGTATATTGTTGAACATAAAGAATTAAATGAATCGGTGGGAATTTGCGGTTTGGTTAAAAGAGAGAGTCTTGAAGATGCGGACATAGGGTTTGCAATTTTAACTAAATTCCAAGGCAATGGTTATGTAACCGAAGCAGCCAAAGCGGTAAAAAACTACGCTTTTAAAACCTTAGGAATAAATCGTCTTGTAGGCATTACGGATAAACAAAATGTCGCATCAAGTCGTGTACTTGAAAAAATAGGTTTAGTCTTTGAAAAAAATATTCAACTTGAGGGTGAAACGAAAGAAGTGAAGCTTTATGCAGCAACTTTATGCAGTGAATAGTTAGCTGCATTTAACTATTAATAGATACAACTAATTTAGTACAATCTAAGGAAAAATTATGACAGAATTTACATCAAATCAACTCGAAGAAATCCATTGTCTAACAATGTTTGATCTTAATAATACAACAGAAGGCTTAAAAGTTCATAACACGGCGCGGGAAGAAACCATTGAAGCCATTAAGAGACTTTATGACAAAGGTTTGATATCCCAAGACGATGGTGGTTATTTAACGAGCCTTGGTCAGGAAGCTGCTGAATTTATTCAGAGTTTGAGATCCATCTTGAGAAAATAGCTTTGATTGCCACAGCTAAACAAATCATAATTCAAACCGAAAACTGGATTAATCGATTTATTATTTCCCATAATATTTGTCCTTTTGCAGAGCAGGTAGTGGTTACAAATCGAATTGAAATCTCTGTTATTGATAATAAAAAAATTGAAGATTGTCTTATTCAATTAATAGAAAAATTAGTTAAACTTGCCGCCAATGACTCCATTGAAACAGCACTTTTAATCTTTCCTGAGGCTGTAAAAGACTTTGATGATTATCTAGAATTTCTTGCCATAGCAAATCAGTTAATTGAAGATCAAGGCTTTACCCAAGAATTTCAACTGGCGAGCTTCCACCCTGACTACTGCTTTGAGGGGGAGGAAAAGAATGATCCTGCAAATTTCACCAATCGCTCCCCTTGGCCCATGCTCCATCTAATACGACAAAGTAGCATTGATAAGGGCTTGAAATTTTATGAGCATCCAGAACAAATTCCTGACAACAATATTAAGCTTACTAGAGAGTTAGGTTATGAATTCTTAAAAGAACTACGACAACAATGCATGGAGATAAATTAATGTCACTAAAATTAGGTTTCTATAAACATTTTAAAGGCAATCGCTATCAGGTCATTGACGTAGCAAGACATTCTGAAACCCTAGAGGAGTATGTTGTATATCGAGCTCTCTACGGCGATAAAGGATTATGGATTAGACCTCTGGAAATGTTTATGGAGAGCATTAAAAGAGATGACAAAACCATTCAGCGTTTTCAATATGAGAATAGGTAGAACTCAGTTATGAGTCAACTATAAGTAAACTATGAGTGAAAAACATCAAGTGGATGTGGTGATCATCGGAGCCGGTGCAGCTGGGTTAATGTGTGCTATCACTGCTGGCAAAAGAGGTCGAAAAGTATTGCTGCTTGATCATGCTAATAAGGTGGGCAAAAAGATTTTAATGTCCGGTGGTGGACGATGTAATTTTACCAATCTTTTTAGTGAAGATGAGAATTTCATCTCCCATAACCCACACTTTTTTAAATCAGCCTTGAGTCGATTCACCCAATGGGATTTTATTGCTCTGGTTGAAAAATATAACATCCCCTATCATGAAAAAAAACTCGGTCAGCTCTTCTGTGATAACAAAGCCAGTGACATAGTGCAGATGCTGGTGGCTGAAACTCAAGCTGTGGCGGTTGAAATTAGAAAGCGTTGTAGTATCCTAGAAATTAAAAAAACAGAGCAAGGATTTTCCTTAAACACCTCTATTGGTGATGTAAGAACTAAATCCCTTGTAATAGCCACAGGTGGATTATCAATTCCTACCATGGGAGCAACGGGCTTTGGTTATGAGGTGGCCCGTCAATTTGGGCTTAGTGTTTTACAAACTCGTGCGGCTCTAGTTCCTTTTACTTTTAGTCAAAAACAACACCAACAGTTTGATGGTCTCTCAGGTTTATCAACAGAAGTAGAAGTGGAATCTGAGGGGCAATTTTTCACAGAAAACATATTGTTTACCCATAAGGGATTAAGTGGTCCGGCAATTTTGCAGATTTCAAACTATTGGAAACCTGGGGGCACAGTTAGTATTAATTTATTTCCAAAATTTGACTTGTTACAACATCTAAAGCAGCAGCAAAAAACCCGACCTAAGGCGGGTCTAGTGAGTATTTTATCTCAGCGCTTGCCTAAGAAGATGGCCGATCAGCTTGTCCATCTTTGGTGCCCCATAAAAAACATGGCAGACTATAACTATAAAGAACTAGAGCAGATAGCTGAGCGATTTACTTGTTGGAAATTTACACCAGCTGATACAGAAGGTTACCGCACAGCTGAAGTCACTTTAGGCGGAGTTGACGTTGACCAATTGTCATCAAAAACAATGCAAACGCTCACCACTAAGGGGCTGTATTTTATTGGTGAAGTGGTGGATGTCACTGCTCATCTCGGCGGCTTTAATTTTCAGTGGGCTTGGGCATCTGGAGCTGCTGCAGGAGAACATGTTTAGATTGATTTATCGGAATTAAGTCAGGTACAAAGTGGATTAGTTAAGGACAATTACCTTTATTTTGTAATTAATCAAGGACAAATATATTTAGCAAAAATAGTCAGTCTGGTATTTCTGCTATTTTCCTTGATTTGCTTTTCAGTATTTGACATGCTCATTTTGATATAATCCCATCTTACTTAAAGGACTTAGAAAAATGTCAGATCAAAAGAGTTGATTTTAGATAGGGTTTCTCTTTGGTTTGATTCCAAAGAAGCTGCCAGCAATTGGTATGAAAATCAAAAATTGCCCTCTTGGGGCCTTACTCCTGAAATGCTACTCAAAAAACATGGTATTGAAACCCTCAACACTTATATTTCAGAAAAAGAAGAGGGTGTTTTTGAATAAGGAATATTGCACTGTTTTTTTGTACACCTATAGTTCCTATTTGGACGTGATTTTGTATACCTATCAGTCTACAGTCCTTAGTATGTATAAAACGTTCTCCTTTTGTTAAGGATTGATCAGATACCTGCCCACCACCACAGACGTACCAGCATGCTCAGCTCTCAACGGGCAGATGTCTGATAATCATTGATGAAGGAAACCGCGGGACGGTGTGATGCGGTTAGGATTTGAAATACGGTGCTATGGGGATTTGAATTTTGGGTCGCTCTGTGGTGACTGCATGGCACCGGGGTTTCTGAATTATGATCGGCATAAAACTACATGTTACTAACAAAAACAATATTACCAAGAAGCTTCTATGCCAATAAAAACGCCTATTTCTATACTGTAGACATAGGAAACCTATTACCGAGCAATGCCGATAATTCAATGGTAAAGGGTTCGTGTTAATCATCCTATTCCTCCAGGTTTAAAAGGAGGTGCGCGAGGTAACGGTTTACGCAGAAGAACGTCAATGATTTCCATGGGTGAGCCACAGCCTCTACAAAAGAAAACGGTCTCCTTGCCACTGTCTTCATCATCACAACATTCATCATCGGCAGCCAATTCTGGTTCAGGTACATCCAGTAGTTCTCTTGCACGAGCAAGATTACTTTTACGACCCGCATTAGCAATTAATCCGTAATGACGAATACGATGGAAACCTTTGGGTAACACATGAAGCAGGAAGCGACGGATAAACTCATCACTGGATAGGTTCATTGTTTTGTATTTCTCTTGTCCCTTGCCCCGGTAGTCTTTCCATTTAAAGGTCACACTTTTGTCATCCAAACTGAGTAACCGACTATTGGCAATGGCAACCCGGTRAGTATAACGGGATAGATAAGCAAGTACTGCCTTGGGCCCAGCAAAGGGACGCTTGGCATAAACGACCCACTCAATCTTTCGAAGTGGTTTTATCCACTGCGTAAAGGAACTCTCTTGTTCAAGTGATTTTAGTTCACCCAAAAACAGCAACTTGCCATCATGATAAGCCTGTATGAGTTTCTCGATGAAAAGGCGTCTAAAAAGACGTGAGAGAACACGAACCGGCAGAAAGAAACCTGACTTGCAAGCGACCCAACGCTCTCCATCAATAGACAAACCACCACCGGGAACAATACCGTGTACATGGGTGTGATGTGTCATGGATGAACCCCAGGTATGAAGTACAAAAGTAACACCAAGTTGAGCGCCGAGGTGCTTGGGATCGGCAGCAATGGTCATTAGTGTTTGAGCTGCTGCTTGTAGTAAAATTTTATAGAGTATGGATTTGTTGTAATAGGCAAGCGAACTGATTGGACTGGGGAGTGTAAAAACAAGATGGTAATAATCTACCGGTAAGAACTCCGTCTGACGTGCTTCAAGCCAGCGCTTAGCCGAGTTAGCCTGACACTTCGGACAATGTCGGTCACGACAGGAGTTATAAGATATCTGGGTTTGTTCACAAGAGTTGCACTGTAATACATGACCGCCCAGAGCCTGTGTTCTGCACTGCTCGATAGCTGACATAACTTTGAGCTGAGAAAGACTAATATGGCCAGCATGAGATTCGCGCCAACGTTTTCCATAGGCACGGAAGATATCTGCAACCTCCAGAGCTTGCCGAGACATGTTGAGTACAACTTCAGGTGTTTAAGGTATCGAGCGGACTGATCACTTCTTGCAGAAGATCGGTAGCCACCTGAGCATAAAGTGCTGTTGTCTCAAGTTTCTTGTGTCCTAGCAAGACTTGGATCACCCGAACATCGACTTTGGCCTCAAGAAGGTGAGTTGCAAAGGAATGCCTCAGACTATGCATGGTTATATGTTTCTCAATATTGGCATCACTGGCAATCGAAAGGCAGGCACGGCTTAGCTGGCGAGCAGTGATGTGGTTGACGGGGTTCATGCCGGGAAACAACCAGCCATTTTTGTAGATCCGCCCCTGCTTATAGGCAAATTTCCACCAGTCTCGTAGGTGTTTAAGTAGCACGGGAGAAAGCATGGCATAACGATCTTTACGTCCCTTGCCTTGCTCAACCCGTATCGTCATGCGTTTACTATCGATGTCACTTATTTTGAGTGCAGTAACTTCACTAATTCTAAGGCCCGCTCCATAGGCAATGGACAAAGCAGCTTTATATTTTGGGCTGTCTGCCGCCTCAAATAATCGTGCAGCCTCTTCACGACTTAATACCACCGGTAATTTTCGTGGTAATGGCACGGTGGTTATTTTAATGATTGCTTCTGGACGCTCTAGTGTCGTTTGGAAGAAAAACCTGAGACCTGTAATTGTTGCGTTGAGGGTACCTCTGGAGACGCCCTGATTAACCATGTGCAGCTGAAAATCACGTAACTCTTCTGCGGTTGCTGTTTCGGGTGAGTGCTTGAGATAATCAGTCAGTTTGGTAACAGCTCGGATATAACTAGCTTGGGTTGCGGGTGAAAGTTTACGCATTTGCACGTCTTCAATTAAACGCTTACGCAGTGGGCTAATAGTTTCATTGTTCCTAGTCATGATTATGACTCCTATGATGAGATGAGACGAAATGCCTCATTACTCAGGATAGAAGAGAGTGGAAATGTTTGGGATAAATATGATTCTGAAGGTAGCACCAATACCGCGGTAGCGGTTTAGTTCTTTGGCACAAAGCAGAATAAATATATATTTCCAGTGGTATATTTTAAAACGTCTATTTATTCAGAGTAAATGCATAATTATTGTTGTAGGTAATGTGTTTTGGCCTTATGATTAATGTACGCTATTGCTAGTGAGTTCAATTGATTGAAACTATAAGTGCTGAATATATACATGAATACAACGAGTTAAAATTGTCTTCGTTTTAAATAGAGGAATACACTAGATGTCTATTTGGTATTTGTATGTCATCCAGTGTAAAAATAATAGCTTTTATACTGGAATTACAACCGATGTTAAGAGGCGCTTTTCAGAGCATCAATCAACTAGTAAGAAATCGGCTAAGTATCTTCGTGGCAAGGGGCCATTGAAACTGGTTTTTTCCACTGAAGTTGGTAATCGATCTGAGGCTAGTATCGCTGAGGCTAGAGTAAAAAAGTTATCGAAAGATATAAAATGGTTACTAATCAAAGGGATAATTAAACTAAGTTGACATTAGAAGCTAATTAGGCTACAAGTGAAGCACATAAAGCTACAAGATCGAAAAAATATGAATACACCATTAATCAAATTGTTATTTAAAGACTATCGCCGCAAGGTGCTTAGTTTAATGTTGCTCCATCCCAAGCAGAAATATCATGTTCGTGAAATTGCACGTTTAACAAATACGCTGCCAGGTACTTTACATAAAGAGCTGAGTAGGCTTGCTGAAGTTGGTTTGTTGGTTAAAGAGTTGATTGGTAATCAACTCTTTTATCAAGTAAACAATGATTGTTTAATACTTGAAGAATTAACTCATATTTTTGAAAAAACTAATGCTTCTGAATACATTACCACCGAGCCAAAAATGGATGCACTAGTTGAAAAAAACAGACGAAAAATTTTATCTATTGCCCGAGAAAAAGGTATTTTAAATGTTCGCGTTTTTGGTTCGATGGCGAAAAATGATGCCGATGAGAATAGTGACCTTGATTTGTTAGTGAAACTCGAAGAAGGGAAATCTGGTTTTGCTTTAGGAGGTTTTTTAGATGCAGTTTCTAAACTCGTGCAGCGTAAAGTTGATGTGGTGACTGAAAAATCTTTGCATCCTACTATTCACGATAAAATAATACGTGAGGCTAGAGCCTTATGAGTACTGGAAATAATGGCAAGAGAGATAACTCAGTATATATTGAGCATATGCTAGATTCAATTACGCGTATCGATGAGTATGTTGAAAGTAAAGAACTGTTCTTTGACTCTCATTTAGTACAGGATGCGGTTGTTAGAAACTTACCTCAGCACATTACCAGGAGGTAAGTTCTTGTCATAGTCGATGACATTATATTTTTTTAGAATCATTTTAACTTTCTCAATATTGATAGCTTCTAAACTTCCTCGAGTACTTGTAACGGTTGTTGCTTTTAAAATTGCGTTATAAATTGCTTCTTGAGTGGCCTCTACGGTTGCTTGAAATAGTGGTGACATGGCAACATTAGTTAAGGTCTTTGATGGTACAGGCTCACGGCTATTTCTATCTCGTCTAACATCTTTATTGGTAGAAAAGGCAATCACATAATCACCAGAACTGTTATGAGCTACGGAGCCTGTTCGAGCTAGGCCCATCATTGCTCTCTTTGCTAGTCGATCTAAATTTCTCGATAAAATCGGCGCATCCGTTGCAATAACTATCATGATTGAGCCGCCATCAGTTGGAACTTCATTACGTTTTGCTTGTTCTAACTGTTCTTTAAAATCGTAATGACCTAACTCACGACCCACAGGTGCGCCATTCATGATCAGATCACCACCAAAGTTGGTTTGCACTAAAACACCAATAGTATAACCACCCAATGATTTTGGAAGTACTCTTGAACTTGTTCCAATACCACCTTTCCATCCAAAAGCTCTTGTACCTCTGCCAGCGCCAACACTACCTTCTTCTACAGGACCTGATTTAGCACTATTAAGCGCATCATAAACATAGTGTTTTTTAATGCTATCTTCTGACCACATGTTATTAACGCGACTGTCATTTGTTTCGCCAATGATAGGGTTCAAGGTATGTTGACCTTCCCCTGGTTTAGCTAGTTGCCAGTCTTTTAATGCATTTGCAGCGGTCCAAACACAGAGGGTACAGGTAAGAATAATGGGCGTTTCTATTTCACCAAATTCTAGGGCTTGTGTTATTCCAACGGCTTTTCCATAGCCGTTTCCAACGTGGATCCAAGCAGGGATCGGGTTTGTATAGAGATTATGATCAGAAGGAATAATGGCAGTAACACCGGTTCTAATATCATCTCCAATATTTGCTGTAAAATGGCCGACTTTGACGCCCTTCACATCGGTTATAGCATTATACTTTCCTGGCTTAATGGTGCCTATTTGAATTCCCATGTCTCTAGTTCTGGGTCTTTCATTATCGGCAGTTGTGCCCGAAAATGGTAAAGCTATAAACAATATGAGTACGGTTTGAATGATATGATTTTTCATGGTTATTCTCCTTGTTCAAATTGGGACGTCAGCAGTAATTGCCACCAGGTTCTCATCAGGATCTCTGAGAAAGCCATTCCACAACTCATAGCCGTCCATCTTAGCGGCAAGTTGTGGTTCCCTAATAAAAGTTACACCCTTTTCCTTTAATGCTTTAGTGGCTTGATGAATATCATCGACCTTGTAATAAATAACGGAGGTATTATGATCGGCTCGTTCACCCTGTAAGGTAGTCAGCATCAAGCGCACTCCACCACAGTCGAAAAAAGCAAGGCCAGTGGGTACTTCAAAAAGCAGTTTCAGTCCCAAGGTATCTTGATAAAAAGCTGTTGAGCGATATATATCAGTTACAGCAATTGCTATTTGACCAATAGATTTAATGCCTACGTCGTTGCTCATGCCTGATTCCTTATTCTGATTTAATAGCTTGTTAATTACTTGTTAAGCATCCCCCTAAGAAGGGTTTAATATGGGAAGTTATCTCTTCATCTTTAAGTAAAAAGAAATCATGACCATATTCACTGTCAACTTCAATAAAAGTGCTCTTAGCAGAAATATTATCCGACAAGCTGTGAATGATTTCAAGTGGCACTAGGTGATCTGTTGCACAGCCAATAAATAAACTCGTAGTGGTAATTTTTTTAGGATCAATCTGGTGTAAGTCGATAGATAAACTCAAGTTCATATATTTACTTGCACTAAACTTCGAAGCAAACTTGTTGCCGTTATAAGTCAGATAACTGCTCAATTTATCATGAATTGTCGCCACATCAGTGGTTGCTCCTGAAAATCGCTCCTCCATTTCAAGTTCACCACGATAACCAACTATCGCAAGACTTCTTGCAAGAGAGACGGCATAGAATTCTTGCTTAGCTTCAATGCCAAGACGTATAATTTTTCGTTGTATTTCTCTTAAACCAATACTTTTTACGGAGCTTCTGTCTGCAGCACATAACACAATGAGTTTATCGAGAGACTCAGGATATAACTCAGCGAAGGCTAATGCTACCATGCCACCGAATGAGCAACCGATAACGGCTTTTAAATGAGTTATGCCAAGATCCTTAAGCAGTATTTTTATCAACTTGGCTTGTAGATGAGTTCTTAAGTGTCTTTGATCCAGAGCATCTGAATCTGTACCAGGATAATAATCGATGGATAAAACCTGAAACCGATCCAGATCTACTGCCTTGCCACTACCGATGAAGGGGTTCCACCAACCGCTTATTTCTTTGCCATTTTCTAAGGTATTGGCAGAATATTGATCTGCAGAAATACCACCTAAAACGATCACCAGAGGTTTAGACTCATCGCCATAACGACAATAGCTAAGCTTAATTTCATTCTCAGAAATTATACTATCTTCATTAAACACTTAATAGTTCTCCAACTCATTATTGATTTAAGATTTAGATCAAGCAATTCATAATTTCATCATCATTACCTTCATTAATATCATCAAACAAAAAGGTGCTTAAATATCTCTCACCCGTGTCAGGCAACATGGCAAGAATACTAGAACCCTCTTTTGCTGTTGCTGCAATGTTAAGAGCCGCTGCAAAAGTTGCTCCAGAGGATATTCCACAGAAAAGGCCTTCTTTTTTAGCAAGATCTAGGGCTGTGTCTCGAGCTAAATCATCTTCAATGGGTATGATGGTATCGATAATGTCTCTATTTAGAACAGAAGGAATAAAATCAGGTGTCCAGCCTTGAATTTTATGAGGCTGCCACTCTTTACCCGAAAGCAGAGCTGCGACTGAAGGTTCGGGAGCAATGATTTGTATAGCGGGTCGAGCAACTTTTAAAACTTCAGCTACACCGGTTAAGGTGCCGCCTGTTCCATAGCCACTAACGAAATAATCTAAGGCCTCCCCTGCAAAGTCTCTTAAAATTTCTGGTGCTGTGGTATTGCGGTGATACTCAGGGTTCGCTGGGTTATCAAATTGATTGGTGAGGAACCAGCCGTTTTTTTCTGACAATTCCTTAGCAATTCGTACCATGCCCGAACCTCTTTCAGCTGCAGGAGATAATACAACTTTTGCTCCCATAACACGCATGATTTTACGGCGCTCAATTGAAAAGGTTTCGCTCATTACTGCTACAAAGGGATAACCTTTAGCTGCACAAACCATCGCTAGTGCTATTCCAGTATTTCCGGAGGTGGCCTCAATAACCGTTTGACCAGGCTTAAGTAACCCCCTCTTTTCGGCGTCATTAATAATAGCGTAAGCAAGTCGATCTTTAACTGAACCTAGGGGATTGAAAAACTCGGCCTTAACATACATATTAATATTTTCTGGGGCTAGATTATTGATCTTGATGATTGGGGTTTGTCCGATGGTGTCAACTATAGAGTCATAAATCATGAGTGTTCCTTCCTTTTTATCGGTGTATAGGTATTAGTTGGTTATGAAAACACTAATTTAGATTTTTCTAAAATAAAAAAAAGCACTACTTATATATCTAAAAGCTATATTGATTAATGAAATTGTAAAGAGTCCTGTCAACTCGTTTTTATGGGCGTTTAGATAAATATATAGTATAGAGTTTTAGATAAAGGTTAAATAGCTGAAGACTTTGACATTAAAGAACAAGACGGTGAAAATAACAATCAATTGCCCATGCATCTGATGTGAAGTATTTAATAGAGGACTCTAGGAGAGAATAATAAATGAGCAAATGGTTGAAAGAAGCAGAATTAAAAGGCACTAATGTTACCCTTACTCCACTGACTCTTAATCATAGAGATGGCATCATTGAAGCCGCGTCGGACGGTAACTTATGGGAATTATGGTTTACTGGCGTACCCTCAGAAAAATCAATTGATGATTATCTTGCAATTGCCTTAAGCAATAAAGAGCAAGGTTCTGCTATGCCTTACGTAGTGATAGATAATGCCAGTGGCAAGTTGATCGGTGGGACACGCTTTTGTAATGCCACCCCTGATCACAGAAGAGTTGAGATAGGTTATACCTGGTATTCAAAGAGCTATCAGAGAACTTTGGTTAATACAGAATGTAAATTACTTCTACTCAGTTATGCCTTCGAGAGATTAGACTCTATAGCGGTGGAGTTTAGAACACACTGGTATAATCAGCAATCTCGAAATGCTATTTTACGGTTGGGCGCCAAGCAAGACGGCGTACTTAGAAATCACAGTATTGAAGCAGATGGTACTTTACGGGATACGGTGGTTTTTTCCATTCTCAATAGTGAGTGGCCAGCGGTTAAAAAATCCTTAGTCTATAGAGCACACCTATAGAGCACAAACTTATAGCAGTTGAGTAACCAACCATTTGGATATATCAGACAATTGTACTGGTAATACAGAATGGGGCATGTGATAGGCTTTCCACTGGGTGTTATAACCCGCAGCTTTAAGAACTTCGTTAGCTGAAATTCCTGCCTGAACAGGTACTACGTCATCCATTAGACCGTGATTTTGTAGAATTGGTGTCGCCTTGTTCGCAGCTGAGGCGTTATCGGGTAATTGTAATCCTGACGCCAAGTAGCAAGAAAGCCCCATGATCCCAGCAAGAGTTTCAGGGTATCTTAAACCTGTAAATAAGCTCATCACACCACCTTGACTAAAACCAGCTAGAACGATCTTGTTGGCGGGAATGCCTCCATCTAGCTGTTCTTGTATTAGTGCTTTAACTTTTTCTTCCGATTCAAGTACACCTTGCATATCTGCGCGACCATCTAGAGACATGCTTTTTATGTCATACCAAGAACGCATCACCATACCTTGATTAACAGTTACTGGCTGTTCTGGGGCATGTGGAAAGATGAAGCGGATCCCGTGATCAGATGGAAGATTTAAAACCGGTACGATGGGAGCAAAGCCTGCACCAGAATCACCCAACCCATGGAGCCAAATTACGGCACTATTAGCAGGTGATTTAGGCTCAATAGTGATGCGTTCAAGTACAGCTGTAGACATGGTGTTCCTTAATTATTTCCAGCTTGCATATCTTGACCACAGCACATGGGGGATTTAACTTTTCCATGTCCATCGGGGCACTCTGATACGTGTACTTCATTGCCATCAGCAGTTGTAATGGAGCTATGCACAAGCGTCTTATCGCACTCACCACAAGTCATTGACCCGATACTCATTCCACATTTATCGCACTTATAAACTGACATACTATTCTCCTAGTTAATGCATCGACATTGCACAGTTAATGAACTTAACCCTTTATTCTATAAGGTTATTGTCAGTATTTATTTTACTCTGACTAGTTCGCTTCCTTATCTCAAGGTAATGACAAGAGTTTAACAAAACAGTAACAAAAGTATAGCCTTGAGATGATTTTTCGGGAATTTTATGAAAAAGCAGCAGACTTGTAATCTCTCTTTTTAGTCGGCACACTGAGTCGATGCATAACTAATAATAAAAAGAGCATAAAAATATGAGCACTAAACATGGTTTAAAACGTAATTTAAAACGACTCGACACTTTTGCTTTAGCCTTTGGTGCCATGATTGGCTGGTCTTGGGTCGCCCTCATAACCGGTATCATTGGTAGAGGTGGCAGTGTTGGAGGCTTAATCGCAACTGCTGTAGTAGGTGTGGTCATTTTAGCTATAGGCTTAATTTATGCTGAGCTAGCTTCTGCCATGCCCAATGTAGGAGGCGAACATGTATACTCAAAGCGAGCATTGGGTGGGCTTGGTTCTTTTGTATGTACCTGGTCAATCATTTTTGTCTATGTAGCTGTTTGTGCCTTCGAAGCCGTAGCTCTGCCTTCTGTACTGACGGGCTTGTTCCCTGATCTTGCTAGTACGGCTATCTGGACTGTTAACGGTGCTGATGTGTACCTTGAACTTGCCCTGATAGGCGCTGGAACATCAGCTTTAATTACTTGGGTTAATATTCGCGGAATCAAGCTTGCGGCGATTATTCAGACCATCGTAGTAGGTGTTATCCTGCTTGCTGGTGCGATGCTTATTATGGGCATTGCTGGCAGTGGCAGCTCTGAAAATATGCAACCACTTTATGTGGGAGGCGTAGGAGGAATTCTCGCCGCCATGGCGTTAGTTCCCTTTATGATGACAGGATTTGATGTGATCCCTCAGGCTGCTGAGGAAATCAATTTACCGCCACGAAAAATCGGCATGCTGCTGGTCATGTCTATCGTTTTCGCTGTGCTTTGGTACATCATGATTGAGCTTGCTGTGTCAACACTGCTCTCTGCTGAAGGTCGCAGTTCTGCCGCCCTTGGGACTATTGCAGCGGCTGAAGCAGCCTTTGGCGAAAAAGGTAAAATATTTTTGTTAATAGCGGGTCTTGCAGGAATTTTAACCAGTTGGAATAGTTTCTTAATAGGTGGTTCGCGGGCTATTTATGCCATGGCCCAAGATGGCATGTTACCTGCTTTTTTAGCTAAGGTGCATCCAAAATATAAAVCACCGTCAAATGCCATTATCTTTATTGGCCTAGTAGGAGTAGGCGCTCCCTTACTAGGCAGGACAGCTCTAGTATGGTTTGTGGATGCTGGATCGTTCAGTTTAATGATTGCTTATCTTTTAGTTGCCGTGTCATTTATTATCCTACGAAAGAGAGAGCCTGATATGGAAAGACCTTTTCGTGCAAGCGGCGGTATTTTGCTTGGTGCCTTTGGCGTGGTGGCCAGTTTAGGTATGGCAGCCCTCTATTTACCCGGTATGCCTGCAGCCTTGATCTGGCCCCAAGAGTGGTTAATGGTGCTTGGTTGGTTTGGATTGGGGGCCTTATCCTATTGGTGGGTTTATTTACCTTCAAGAGCCACTGAGTCTGGGGTTTAGCAATATTCAGCAAACGGATTTTCTTGACTGAAATTAAGTTTGTTCTCAAATTCAGACAACTCTATACCCTTATCGGTAATGACCAAATCATCACCGGTCATTACCTCAGTACCAAAGTGGTAAATGGCTTTAAACTCACCGTTAATTACGGCTTGGTCATATTCATTAGCCGTTTTCGTCACATCAATATTGAGTAATTTATACTGACTAATTCTTTCCGTGCCATACCTCTTCTCTAACATTTCCATGGTGGTGTGGGGAGATAGGATTAACCCAGTGGCATTATTTCCACCGAAGCCTTTAGAGTTGATAATTGCAGCTTTCATGTCACTGCCTTTTTCACCAACGTGAGTATGGTTAATGCAAAAACTGAGATTGGAATCATGAACATCATCAGCAATTTTATCGATGGTATTGATGCCAGGTATAATGCCATATTCCCAAACGCCTAAAGTAGCTGCTAGCTGATCTCCTCCAGCTGGTCCAAGGGAATGTCCCACATAGGATTTGATGGCGGCCACTTTCCAATTCTCAATGGAAAAGGATTTCGCTACTTCATTAAGAATATGAGATTCAGTTACGCGGTTTTGTGGAGTGCCTGTACCATGGGCTTGGGCAAAAGTTTGTTTAATTCCCTCTTCTCCAAGAATATTTTTAGCGAGGGACATGGCCTTAGCCACCGTCACATAGTTTCCAATTCCTGGGGATGAAATCGATTTTTTATTAGCATCGGCGTTAACAAAAACATCAGCCACAGCACCGTAAATAGTCGCTCCAAGCTCAAGGGCTAGTTGATCATCCATAATAATAAAAAATTGAGCAGCTTCGGAGATGGTAAAGCCTGCATTTTCTGCAAAAGGCCGACAGGCACGTCTGTTGTCAGCTGTTTCTGAATTATCTAATTTACATAACTGGTGATCTTCAGCCAAGGCTCCCATGGCTCTGAAGCCTTCAATTACCTCCGGTTCAACCGCAGCCTCTGCACCGCCAACTATGACAACTCTCGCAGCACCAGATTGGATATCTCCAATGCCCTGTCGAAGGTTATACAAAAAAGTCGCACAGGCACCCATATTGGTTCCAGTGGCGCCCACACTATTGATGATGTAACTGTTGATAAAATCTGCTGGCATTTGTGAAAGCATCAAGGGCATTTGCTTTGATGTTACCCGACCACCCTTTAGCCAGGCTTGTGCAAGACCACGTCCTCCAAAATCATCCAACTGGCCTATGGCAGAACCTGCATAGACAGCCACTTCATCTGGTTCGATATGTCTTAGAATTTTCGACCAGTCTATGCCCATGGATTGCAAGGCATCTGATGCCCCAAACACTGTTAATTGCAGACCCTTAGGCTGATTTCTAGAGTTATAAAGTATTGCCGGATCAAAACCTGTTGGCAATTGGCCAGCACTTGAAACGGGTGAGCGATGTTTCTCAGGCATCATCACCTCAAGCTCACCCTCAATGGTGATGCTGAATAAATCATCGGATAACTTTTCAACGCTCCAATTTTCTGGAGGATGTTTTGGTAGCTGCTTTTTTGATATTTCAAAATGAATCGATTGGTCTTTGTTAGCCAAATGCGCCTTCTTGTGGATGTTGATTTCATTTAAATCAAAGGTTTGCTTTTCAATTTTTCGAATCAATGTTTGGTCTAACAAGGTTTGTTTAGTGGTATTTTCTTCTTGGTTGGTTAAGCTCGCTAAGCCTTTAAACATGGGCTGAGTTACTGAATCAGCTAGGGCATCATGGACCATACGACGATAACCGTGGTGAAAAGATGTACGCCCCGCAGCATTAATGCCGCCAAGACCAACAATTACCGGTAATTTTTTCATTGATTCTTTCATTAATGCTGTCTCTAATGATTCTAAAAATATGGCAGCAATTATATTGGCAAAATTCAATAGAATATAGGACAATAAAGCCATCATATTGTATTAATAAGCCAAACAGGTGAAGTGGGATTGTATATAGCTGAAACACGCATCTTGAAGTAGAATGTCCCTAGTTAATCAAAATAAAGGTAACAAAATGAATAATAAAAATAACTCCTCTATTGATTATGAAGAAGTCCCACCAGACTACCTTGAGAAAAGACAACTTAAGAAAGGAGTTGCCGGCTGGATATTACTAGCAAGTCTAGGTGTTTCCTTCGTTATTTCGGGTGACTTCGCCGGATGGAACTTCGGGTTTGCCATGGGTGGTTTTGGAGGAATGTTAATAGCCACCATTCTTATGGCAACCATGTACAGTTGCATGGTTTTTGGTTTAGCTGAATTATCGGCATCTTTACCCACAGCAGGTGGTGGTTATAGCTTTGCTAGGCGGGCCTTAGGACCTTGGGGAGGTTTTCTCACCGGAACTGCTGTGTTGCTCGAATATTCAATTGCTCCAGCGGCCATAGCGGTATTTATAGGTGCTTATGTCAATGAAATTTTTGGTTTTGACGGCCCAATGGTCTATGCCGCTACCTATATTGTATTTATCGGAATCCACCTCTATGGCGCGGGTGAAGCGTTAAAAGTGATGTTGGTTATCACCGGTATAGCCGTGATTGCTCTTTTAGTCTTTGCACTTGGATTAATACCTTATTTTGATGTCACTAACCTCTATGATATAGCGGTGAATGAATCTGCAGTAGGAGCTAGTACCTTTTTGCCCGAAGGTTATTTAGGCATTTGGGCTGCGATCCCTTTCGCCATGTGGTTATTTTTAGCAATTGAAGGTGTACCTCTTGCTGCTGAAGAAACAAGTGATCCGGCGAAGGATATGCCAAAAGGTATTATTGTCGCGATGATTATTCTGCTGATATTTGCAACGCTAGTTGTATTCATCGCGCCCGGTGTGGCCGGTGCTGATTTAATGAAAGATCATGGTGCTCCTTTAGTTGGCGCTCTACAAGTTGKCYRKRSTSARMAYKSMRMKWKWRYTAHTBYMBTHAAWATYDTTGGTCTVTTTDDHCTTATABCVAGTTTTTTCTCAATCATCTATGGATATTCTAGGCAGGTCTTCGCGCTCTCTAGAGCCGGCTATTTACCACGCTTTTTATCCGTCACCAGCAAGCGAAAAGTACCCACTTTTGCACTGATCATTCCCGGTGTGATTGGCTTCCTATTATCCTTGACGGGGGAAGGTGACTTGATGATCACTATGGCCGTTTTTGGTGCAACTATTTCCTATGGGTTGATGATGCTTTCCCATATAGTTTTACGCTTCAAAGAACCTGATTTAGAGAGGCCATTCAAAACCCCTGGTGGTATTGTAACTACATCCATAGCGCTGATTTTATCTATCGGAGCATTCATCAGTACCTTTGTAGTGAGTCTTGATGCCGCCATCTGGTCGGCAATATTTTATGCCATTCTTGTTGCCTATTTTGCTTTTTATAGTCGACATCATTTAGTCGCTTCTGTACCTGAGGAAGAATTTGCTTTGATATCTAAAGCAGAATCNGAATTAGCATAAGTCGTTGTAAGAATAAACAACCGAAGGAATCATCCATGCTTGATCCAAGAAACGTAAAAACGATTCAAGATGCAAAAAGCATTGTTGAAGAAAGAGAATTAACTCACGTGAAAGTTGGTCTGTTTGATGTTGATGGAGTGATGCGTGGCAAGTATATAAGCAAAGCTAAATTTTTCTCAGCCCTTGATAGTGGCTTTGCCTTTTGTGATGTTATTTTGGGTTGGGATTCAAATGATCAACTCTATGACAATGTGACTTACACGGGTTGGCACACCGGTTACCCCGATGCTCCAGTACGTATTGTTGCTGACTCTTGCCGCTCAATTCCCTTTGAAGATAAAATGCTGTTGTTTATCGCAGAGTTTAGTGATCAAGCAGAGCGACTTTGCCCTCGCGGTATTTTACGCAAGGTGTTAAATCGTTCTGAGTCATTAGGGTTTGAAGTCACCGCTGCTTTTGAATATGAGTTTTTCATGTTCAATGAAACTCCCGATAGCATTAGAGAAAAAAACTATAAAAATCTAACAACGCTATCTCCCGGATTCTTCGGTTATTCAATGCTTAGAAATGGTGTTCATTCTGATCTGTATAAGCAAATTTTAAAACTGAGTGAAGATATGGATTTTCCCATTGAAGGGTTACATACCGAAACGGGTCCTGGTGTTTTAGAAGCTGCAATAACTTATGATAATGCGAGCAATGCTGCCGATAAGGCTGCGTTATTTAAAACATTCATAAAAATTTGGGCACAACGTAATGATATGATGGCGACTTTCATGGCAAAGTGGTCTAAAGAGTTACCGGGTCAGGGTGGACACATTCATATTTCCTTAAAAGATAAAGAAGGGAAATCTGCGTTTTATGATCCGAATAATGAACATAACATGAGTGATACGCAACGTCATTTTTTAGCTGGTCAACAAAAATACATGGCCGAATTTTTAGCAATGATAGCGCCTACTGTTAATAGTTACAGTCGAATGGTGCCTGGTATGTGGGCGCCTTTAGATGCAACTTGGGGAGTTGAAAATAGAACCACAGCACTTAGAGTTATACCAGGTAATGCCAAGTCTCAGCGCTTAGAGTATCGACTCGCTTCATCCGATGCAAATCCATACTTAGCTTTGGCTGCAGCCTTAGCTTCGGGTCTCAAAGGTATTGAAAATAAGTTAGAACCCCATGCTCAAGTAAAAGGTAATGCTTATGACCAAGAGCAACCTAAGGAGATTAAGCTACCAGAAACACTTTTTGAAGCTGCGATTATGTTTAAACATTCTGTTGTTGCTAAGGAAATGTTTGGTGCTGAGTTTGTCGAACATTTTGCAGCTACAAGAGAATGGGAAGAGCGAGAATTTCGCAAACATGTTACCGACTGGGAATTAGAACGATACTTTGAGATCATATAAAATGGACTTTGATAGGTACATTAACTAGTTGAATTCAGGAACTAAACTTAGCGGGTAACACTAACATCATGAGCGATCTCAATAAATTTTATGCAAACTGGAACTACCCAACCAACATTCGACAAGGTATTGGTCGCATTAATAAATTGCCACAATATTGTAAAGAGTTAGCAATGAAAGCTCCGCTTTTGATTACTGATCTTGATTTAGCCAAATTACCGATGATTAGCGAAGCGCGAGATAACTGTATCAAGCAAGGTTTATACTGCGAAGTATTTTCTGATGTGGTGAGTAATCCCACGGACAAAAATGTCAATGATGGTGTCATCGCCTATGGACATGGAAATCACGATGGTGTCATTGCCTTTGGTGGAGGCTCAGCAATAGACGCTGCAAAAGCGGTAGCCTTGATGGTCGGACAAAAAGGCACATTATGGGATTATGAAGATGTTGGTAGTAATTGGACAAGGGTCAGCGAGCAAGGCATGGCTCCAGTTGTTGCTATACCAACCACTGCCGGAACAGGAGCTGAAGTAGGTCGAGCTTCGGTGATAACCGATCCAGAACATCATGTAAAACGCATTATCTTCCATCCAAAAATGCTCCCTGAAATGGTCATTTTAGATGCTGAACTCACCCTTGGATTACCCACAAAACTAACAGCCGCCACAGGGATGGATGCTTTTTCCCACGCCTTAGAAGCCTATTGTTCTAATTACTATCATCCCATGGCAGAAGGCATTGCCTTAGAAGCAATGAGACTGATTAAAAACTATTTACCTCGAGCAACAAAACAAGGCGGTGACATTGAAGCCCGCGCTCAAGTGATGGTTGCTTCTACCATGGGAGCTACAGCTTTTCAGAGAGGTTTAGGTGGCATGCACGCTCTTGCCCATTCCCTTGGCGCCCTTTATAACAGTCATCATGGATTACTCAATGCGATATTGATGCCCTTTGTACTAAGAGCTAATCAAACAGCTATTGAATCGAGAATAGAGCGACTAGGCAGATATTTACAACTGACTAACCTAAACTTTGAGGGTTTTTTACGGTGGGTTATTGAGTTAAGAGAGGAAATAGGGATCCCTGCAACCTTAGCTGAAATTGATATTGATGATCAGCAAGCACAACTGATCGGAGAAATGGCGATTAAAGATTCCACGGCGGGAGGAAATCCAATCCAATTTACAGCCGATGAGTATTCGGTAATTTTTAAAAACGCTGTTACTGGAAAGTTATAAAAATGTTTCGTCTAGGACTACTAATTTGTGATCACGTTAATGAGTCTCTGCGAGCAGAATTTGATAGTTACCCTGTGATGTTTGGCGATCTATTTAAAAATGCTAGGGTAAACTTTACTATTGAATATTTTTTTGTGGTCGATGGAGAATTTCCTGAAAATATTGACCAGTGTGATGCTTACATGACCAGTGGCAGTAAATCTTCTGTTAATGATAATAGCCAATGGATTGCTCAACTCGAAAAATTTATTGTTGATTTATATCAAGCCAACAAGCCTTTTGTGGGCATTTGTTTTGGCCATCAACTGATAGCAAAAGCCTTGGGAGGTCTTGTTAATAAGTCTGAAAAAGGCTGGGGTGTAGGTATTCATACAGCAAAACTTAATCAGCAAAAAGACTGGATGAAATCGCCCCTTAATCAGCTTAACTTGGTGGTGAGTCATCAAGATCAAATARCAATATTACCTGAAGATACACAGGTACTTTATTCAAGTGAGTTTTGCCCCTTTAGTATGATCCAAGTTGGTGATAATTTTTTAGGAGTGCAAGGGCATCCAGAATTCACAACTGAATATTCAGAAGCATTAATGACGCTTCGAAAAAATATTATACCAACTGATGTCTACCATGAAGGTAAAAAGTCGCTAGTAAAAGAATCGAACTCTGCTGAAGTTACAAAAATGCTATTAGACTTTATTAAAACGCGACTTTCCTGAAGAAAGCCTTGGCCTGAAGAAAGCCATCGCCTGATAAAAGACAAATAATTATGCCGTCATCACTTTTTTTATGTTATTCGAGAGCTCTACTTACGGGATTATCTCTACCCATGGAGATGATTAGTTCGGCGCGTTCCATTGCCAGAATTCGTCGTGCTAAGCGGGTGAAGTGGGATTGTTTAGTAGTTGCTGCTGATTATGAACAGCTTAAAGCTATCAAACTAGCTAATGGTATTCAGATCCTACCCACCCATAATCTTCAAACGGCTGATCATTTAGAGCAAACAACGATTTTTATTCCTCCTATTTGGGGAAATCCTGAAGCTGTAATAGAGAAGAATTCTCTACTTATTGATTGGCTTATTGACAAGCATCAACAGGGTATAGAGATAGTGGCAACGGGTACAGGCGTTTGTTTACTAGCCCATGCTGGTTTATTAAATGGTAAGGTAGCAACGACTCATTGGTATTATTTTGATGAGTTTGAACGGCGTTATCCTAAGGTGAATCTTCAGCGGCAACACTTTATTACTCAGGATGGTTCCATAACTTGTACTGGCAGTATCAATGCCCTAGTGGATTTGACGCTTTATTATATCGAGAATGAATTTGATAAGGAGGTAAGTCAAATCATTGAACAGCATTACAGCCATGAGATTAATCGCACTTATGATAAGCCTTGGTTCGCTAAAGGAGCAAGTCGTCATCCCGATGAAGGTATTATTGAAGTTCAACAGTGGATGCAGACTCACTACTATCAAAATTTTGATTTAAAGGCGTTAGCTGAAATGGCTAATATGAGCACGCGAAATTTTTCCCGACGTTTTAAAGTTGCAGTGGGTGAGTCGGTTTTAAGTTACGGCATAGATTTAAAAGTTCAGGCTGCAAAGGAGCTACTTAAGGACACTAACTTAAGTCATCAGGATATTGCTGATCGGTTGGGATACAAGGATAATGCTTATTTTTCTCGGCAATTTAAACTGCAAACGAAGCTTACTGCTGGTGAGTATCGTGAAATGGTTAGAGGTAAGTTATTTAACCTTAGTTAACTTTCTACTACCAATAGCGCCTATTATTTTTTGGGGGATTACACTAATTCTAATTTTAATCCTGATTTACTTAAACCCACTTAGACTTTGTTGCACGAACCCTTTGGGAAAATGTTCGTCTCCATCAAAACCTAATAAAACTGTTCCACTATCTTCTGGAATGTAATTGGTTTTAAATAGGTAATCCCAGAGACTCAAACTTATAGCAAAATTTACCCCAAACTTGCCTTTTGGTAAATGGTAAGCATGGTGATATAGGTGCATTACTGGGTTATTGAATATATATTTTAAAGGACCATATGTAAGTTTAATGTTTGCATGATTGAGATGCCCAATGCTAATCGCAAAAAAATGGACTAAGAAGGCTTGTTGAGGTTCAAAGCCTCCTAAGAGCATTACTGCAAGAGTTTTAAATGGTTTGTATAAAATATTTTCCATCCAATGGTAACGGAGGTGAGCGGCAAACCCCATTTCTTTTACAGAATGATGGACTTTATGGAAATTCCAAAAAATTGGAATTCTGTGTAATAAAATGTGAGTAATCCATTGTACAAAGTCCAGTAGAATAAAAAAGGTTAGAAGTTGAAGCCAACTGGGTAAATCCTCTAATTGAATCAAGGATATGCTATCCATTGTGACTCCGAAGGAGGAGAACATTAATCCTCCTATCTTATAAAATCCACTGATAAATACAGTAAAAATAAAGAAATTAAAGAACATATAAAATCCGTCGAGCCAAAAATCATTGCGAATGATGGATTGATTTTTCCTCCACGGAAAAAGGATCTCCGCTAACCACACTAATAAAGAGATTAAAATTAGCCCCCAAAAGAAATTCTGATACCAAGGAATTTTAAAGGCTATTAATTGCCAAACCCAATTTAGGATATCTGGAAAAGAGTTCAAAAAATCGGACCAATAGTTCATCCTATTCTGCTTTATTTTTAATCATATTTTCTTTCTTAAGCAATGCAAGCTGCTCCCTAATAAAACGATTGTTTTTTTCTATGTAAGAAGCGTACCCATATCTAGCACATCCTCTTAAGTATTTTTTACTCTTTAAAATGTAGAACTATCATGCTGCATCAGCCCACTCATAAATACAAGCAGCAAACAAAGCTTACTGCTGGTGAATATCGTGTAATGGTTAGAGGTAAGCTATTTAACCTTAGTGAGTTGGAGTGCTTAGTTCACTGCCAGCAAACCTTAATGAATTAATATCTTTATCCTTACTCTACAATTCTCGCATTAACTAATCCCGCCAAGAATTCAGTAAAAGGAATGATATTCTGACTCACGCTGACCTCTTCTAAGGCAGCCATATAGGCGGCTCGTTGTTCCACCGGAATAACTGTCCAAGGATAACCGCCACTAGCCATCATAACGTTCATTAAAAAACGTCCCATCCGGCCATTACCATCCATATAGGGATGAATATAGACAAAAAAGAAATGCCCTAGCACTGTTCTTACGGCTGGTTCATCTTCGTTGCGTAGCAAATCAAAAAATGCTGGAATGAGTTCACGCACAGCTATGTAATTTGGAGGTACATGCATTGAGCCGCGAATATAAATCGGGTGGTTGCGATAACCTGCTAAATCGACAGTTTCTAAAATACCTGCTGTTACGCTTGGTGCGAAAAGCTCTCTGTACCATTTTTCATGATCAGTTTCGACAATCGAGCTTACCTCTTCTGAATCTGTATTTAGAATTTTTTCTAAGCTTTGTTTTACGGCCAGAAAGGCTTGCCAGTATCCTCGCGCCGCTAGCGCATTTTTGTGATTACGATCGTTTTCGACTAAATCAGGATTCCATTCACCGCTACGAACCCGTTCAATTAATTCAAAACTTACGTTATAGCCTTCAATCGATAGGGAGTGATAGGCATCGGTCGCATAAATATCATCAACCTGTTTAAGATAAGTTTGTGTATCGGTCGATATATTGGGTGGGGATGGAAATCGTTCAATAACTGAACCTCTCATTATTGCCCAGTTCATGCGCATACGGTTTACGTAAGGGGATGTATCTCTAGGTGTGAATACTATAGATGGTTGATCTTCAAAAGGATCATCTTCATGAATTGTATAATCGGCAGATCTCATAGCCGCAATAATATTTTCGGCAATCTTGTCTCTACCAATATTGCGAAAAGCTCCAGCTAAGCGCCCAGCAACTTTACTATGTCCCCCTTTAAGCAATCTGTGGAGTATGTCAGAGGCGCTGGATATCATTGCTAATGCTGCACGCATTTCAATGGGATGAGTAGAAAAATATCTCGGGGAACAATTCACAAGAGCCGAAGGTAAACTCATTATGTTTAGGCCATTTTTGGTAATGATATCTTGCTTAACTGGCAGCTCTAAACGCAGATCGAAAATTGAGGTTTCAAATAATAAAGGCGTTGGCTTATTTCCACCTTTTTGTGAACGCACTAACAACTGATTAGGGACGCATAAATTTCCTATATGTATACTAAGGGATTGTTCAGGACTAAGGCACCATTCACCATTAAAACGATTGTTCAAATAATCAGCACAAAAGCCCCAAAATGAGGTATACCATGCCGTACTTTCTCCGGGTGGTTCGTCGGGTCGTGATGAGATATACCAGCCTTTAATAACTCCTTTAATGAAGCCATTTCTAAGTAATCGTTCACGATGAGTACGAGTCAAAAGGCTTGTGCGTATAGCAACTATTTCTTGATCTTGAAGTGACTTTAAGATTTCTAGAGATTGTGCGAGCTTATCTGATGGTGTTGCCATGGTCGTGCCTGTTCTTAGGTAATTGCGTCTTCCTATATTTAGGTTATTAAGTTGTACTATAATTAGGTTATCATGTCAAATTGTTTTTAGGTTATGCTGATGTACGCTTTGATCATAAGCTTAATAGTGTGTTATATACTCTCCGCTAACAAACCTTCGCCTATCCTCAATACTGCAGCCAGTAGTCCATCAACCTGAGTTTGGTTATGTCTTGCGCCTATGTAACAAGGGCGCAGGGTTAACATGCCATTAACCTTAGTTGTGCTTGGCATATAAACATTCTCGCGTACAAGACGGCGATGTAATCTTTGATTAAACTTATCAAGATCGGTAATGCTCTCATGATGATATCGAAAGCAACAGATGGATAAATGTGAGGTACTTAGTACTTCTAGATTGGGGTGATTAGTTGCAAATTTTGTAATAAAAGTTGCCATATCGTTATGACGTACAACTCGGCTGGTTAATCCCTCTACACCAATTTCTCTGATCATCGCCCAGACAACAATGCCGCGGCAGGGGGCGCTTAGCTCAACGCCAAAATCAAAGTAAGGGATACCAAAGTCGTCCAGAGAATGCTCAATGTGGGTTGCTGGTGATTCATCAGCCTGACTTGCTGAACCCTCTAGATAGTCTGCTGGTTCCTGTGTAAAGGCCCTGAGCAGGTAATCACGATCCTTAACAAAGGTTGCTGCGACTCCTACTGAAGCCCCAAGCCATTTATGAGGATCAACAATAACTGAATCTGCTAAGGCTAATCCTTCGTATAAATGTGTGATTCTTTTATCCAAAATTCCGGGTAATCCATAAGCACCATCAACGTGAAACCAAATGTTATGTTGTTGAGCAATTTGACCTAGCTCAGCCAGAGGATCGATTGCACCGGTATTGGTGGTTCCGGCATTAGCAACAATAGCCATGGGTAAAATACCTGCCTTAAGATCTTCATCCAGTGCACTTTGCAGAGCCGTTACCTTCATTCTACCTTGACTATCACAATCAATAAGCTTCACAGAATTTCGTCCTAGCCCTAGAACGCCTGCTGATCTTTGAATGGTGTGGTGGCATTCGCTGCTAGCATAAATTCTGCAAGGTCTGTCAATGCCAAAGGCTGATGGGTCAATACCGACCTGTTCAAAAGCATGCTGCCTTGCACCACCAAGAGCGATAAGATTAGCGACTGAACCACCACTAGAGTATACGCCCTTCATGGAACCTAAATTAAACAAGCTTGCCATCCAATCAAGGGAAAGCTCTTCTATAAAATTAAAGGCCGTACCCATGTAGCGTTGCGGCGAAGCAATACTCGCTGCTGTGGTTGCAAGGGTTGAGGCGGTTGTAGAACCGGTGGTGATAAAGGATGAAAATCCGGGATTTGCTACTGGAGAACCATTGGGGATAATGGTTGTTACAAGCTCATCAGTCACAGCTTCAATGCCCAACCCCTGAGTGGGTAGTGGAATGTTAAGTGTAGCCATCCATTGATCTTTTGTAAGGTGGGCATCGGGATGATCAAACTTCAAAAATTGATCTAATCCTTCGCCTATTTTCGATAATAATGATTGTATATTACCTTGTTCAGCTAATTCGTTATTCATAACAGCTCATTTTGTTGAAACTATTGGCTTAATTTAGTTTATGAGGACCTGAAAGGCAATAATCGAGGTGATTTTTATAGTGGCACTGGCTTTATATATTTATGCAAGAGCTTTGGATCAACAAAATGTTCTAAGTTATTTATTAACAGCTGAAGGTTTTAACACTTTTCCAAATAAACCTTCAGTGAGTTTTTGGTCCTCTCTAGCAATTTTTCCATTGATAATAACAACATCAAAGCCTTGGGCAAGTTGATGGGGTTTAGAATAGCTTGCCGCGGCTTTTATCTTCACGGGGTCAAATATCACTAGGTCAGCCTTATAGCCTTTTTGTAGGACTCCCCTGTCTGAGATGCCTAAAATATTAGCCGATTGAGAGGTCATTTTTCTAACCGCTTCTTCTAAACTTAAGACTTCTCGTTTAATGACATATTCCTCGATAATTTTTGCAAAGGCTCCGTGTCCCCTAGGGTGAAAACCTTCTTGGCGCCCATCGGATGAAATAGACACTTGGGGATCAAGTAGTAATCTTGTTTGCAGTGCATCATCCATAATAAAGTAAGCGCCTGATGCACCCTTTGGTCCTATTTTTATCAAAACCTGTTCAAAGGGTATTTTGAGTTCAGTGGATATATCAGCGAGTGTTTTACCCGTATAGGGTGGTGTGCCTAAAAGTGTAGCTTCGGGACCATTTCTTTTAATAATTTTATTTCTTAGGAAGCTTTCAAGTTCAGCTCTGCGCTCAATGAGTGCCACGTTAAATTGTTCCGTTGTTTTTGCCCAAACCGGAAATAACAAACTAATACCAGCGTAACTAGCATTGTATGGATAAATATCAGCAGATACATCTATGTTTTGCTTGCGAGCGTTTGCAAGAATTTGTAGGATTTTTTCGGCTGACTTTTCGCCCTTACCATAGACGGACTTAAGGTGTGAAACATGGATTTTAGCATGGAGCCCTTGCTTTAATAGCTCCTCAAGAGAGACTTGAATTTTATCATCATCTTCGTTGCGAAGATGACTCATGATTAATCGCTTATTTGTCCCAACCACTTTTGCTAAGGCGATCATTTCATCTTCAAGGGCATTTAGTCCAGGGTTGTACTCAAGTCCGGTACTCATGCCAAAGGTGTATTTAAGGGTGCCATCTAGAAGCTTTAACATCTTCTCTAGATCACCAGCACTTGGCATGGTAGTTCTGTTAATGCCTGTTTGACTGCGCAGTGTTCCGTGGCCTACAAACATGGCTAGATTAAGGGAAATGCCTTGATCTTCAACCTTAGCAAGCCAATTAGATAAATCAACAACCTCGGGACTAGATCCATCTTGACCAAGGGTTATGGTGGTTATTCCCATGGCCAGAAAGTTTTCAAAGACGGGTGTTTTCAGAGGGTTTCCATGGGTATGTAAATCAATAAAACCTGGTGCAATGATGCGCTGTTTTGCATCAAGCTGTCTTTTTATTCTTTGTTTAAAATCCTTTGCATCAAAGGATGTTTTTCCCACATAAACTATTTCATCATCAACGATCACCAGATCAGCAAAAACGGCTTTGTTACCTAAACCATCTAACAATCTACCATTTGTGATCACGAGATCGATTTCTGAATATTCTGATAAAAATTCAGAAGCATTTATAGAATTAACCAAAAAGGTTTGAGGCAAGAAAAGTAAACTCGCTACTAATATGTTTAAGTAAAATTTCATAATATTGACTTCCGTTTTGTTTATATTCAGTAGAATGTATTAAATATTTTTAATGGGTGATCCATAGAACTTCATTAATAATGCCATGGTGATAAATAGGACAACAAGGGCAATGGGTAGCACCAGAGCAGATTCAAAAGCGCCGGCTAGGCCAAAGGCACTAAAGGCGACTGCTCCTGTTACTACTGCATAAGCTGCTTGGGTAGACACGTGGCTTAAATGACTACACTCGGCCCCTACTGAGGCAAGTACGGTAGTATCTGAAATGGGTGATACGTGATCGCCAAATAGTCCACCACTTAACACAGCGGCTATGGTGAGATACATGGAGGCACCTAATTCAAAACCAACGGGTATAGCGATGGACATAAGTATTGCAAAGGTGCCATAGGAGGAACCGGTTGACAGGGATATCAAAGCCCCTAGAGCAAAAACAATCATGGGGAAATACATAGGCGCTACGTTGCCACTAATGATTGATGCAATATAGTCAGCTGTTTGTAAGTCTTTTGTTACCGAGCTCAATGACCAAGCAAGCACTAGAACTATGGATATATAAACCAAGGATTCTGCACCCTTAATAAATATCTTTAGAGAGTCAGCATAGGAAATGCCCTGGTGGCGGCGCATCATTTCCATACAGGTTAAAGAGGCTGATAAGTAGGCTATGGCAAGGGAGGATCGAATGTGAGTACTTGATAGTCCATCATGGGTTGCATGCCAAGTTATCAGACCTCCAATTAGTAAAAGCATGACGCCTAGTGGGTAAAGAAAGATCGTTATCTTAGGGTCATTTTTATTACTAGTAGATTCGATTTTCTGTTGAATTTTTTCTTGAGTGTCGTTATTTTCATCATCACTATCTTTATTACTGCCTTTATCGTTATCAAGTTGCTCTATAAAATCATCTTGGGCTTTTTTCATAGGGCCATAATCACGACCAATTAGGATCAAAATTGGTACGGTGGCGAGGGCTAAAAATGCATAAAACTGATAAGGAATAACCTTTATTAGAACGGCAAAAGAGTTCTCAGTAAGTCCAATTTCGGCGTATGATTTATCAATCAATGAAGTAATGTAAGCGCCCCAGCCAATAAATGGAATCAAAATACTGATGGGAGATGAGGTGGTATCAAGAATATAAGCGAGCTTTTGACGGCAGAGTTTAAATTCATCAAAAACAGAACGATAGAGGGGGCCGACTATTAAGCTATTGCCTGAATCTGTAAAGAAAATCCCAAGACCCGATAACCATACAATTAGCTGAGCTTTGGCTCTACTGGTTACAATCGAGGTCATTTTACTAGCAAAGGCACTGGCTCCTCCAGATACCTCGAGTAATTTAACAAAGCCACCAATAACAAAAATAATAAGAATAACTTGAACCTGTGAACCACTTGAAACCTCTTTCAAAACCTGATCTTCGACGGAGTTTAAGATGGCATAAAAAGGGTTAAAGTTTGTGAGAATTAATGAACCACTGATTATTCCCATGGCTAAGGCAAATAGAACATTACGAGAATAAAGTGCAACCGCTATGGTTATCAGAGGAGGAAGAATCGAAAGAACTCCATAATCATTCATATATTTAGAACCTATTAGCTTGATAGGGTGTAAGGGAAAAGGCAGTTTGTCTCTTGGCAACAAGATCGGCGATGGTAAGGCCTGTAATAGCTCCCAAGGTCATACCAAGGTGATGATGGCCAAAGGCATAAAGCACACGATCTGACCGGGTAGAAAAGCCAATTACTGGAAGTGAATCTGGGATTGACGGCCGAAAGCCAAGCCAAACCGACTGCTCGCTGGTATCAACCTTAGGTAGCATGCGTTTAACAGCGGGTAATAAATTACGGATATGCTTATAGTTAGGTTTAGCTTTCAAGCCAGCAAATTCAACTTGACTAGTCATGCGTAAACCGGTTTCCATGGGTGATAATACAAATGAATTTTCACCATTGAGAACGGGTCGATTGAGTAATTTTTTAGTCGATTCTGGCATCATTAAATGATAGCCTCTTTCTGTGTCGAGGGGAATAGAATCGCCTAATTGCTTGGCAAGTGTTCGTGACCAGGCACCTGTGGCTATGACAATTTTATCAGCCGACAGTGAGTTTTTGTGGTCAGAAATTTCAACCTTGTCGCTAGTAGTCTTAATTGTTTTAACTTCAAATTGTTTATAGGTGCCACCTTCAGCTACAAATAATTCAACCATGCCTTTAACAAGCCGGTCGGGATTAATAATGCTGAGACTATCCTTTTGATAAAAACCTCGCTTAAAAATGGGCGCTAAATTAGGTTCTAGATCATGAATTTGTGAAGCGTTAAGTATTTCATAAGGTGTGCCTATCTTGTCCACGAGTTCTCTGGATTTCTTGGTGCCATCAAAACTCTTATCCGACTCATAAACCTTTAGCCAGCCTGTTTGCCTGAGAAGGCAAGAAATTTCAGAATTGGCTGTGAGTTTTTGCCAACTTGCAACGGCCGTTTTTGACAAAGCATGTAGGTGCTTGGAATTATCATCAACTGCCCTAGTGCGACTTTGTAGAATAAAGCGCATTAGCCAAGGTAGAATTTTAGGGAAATAGGAAGCTTTAATGGACAAGGGTGAAAGTGGTTGGCTTAACATGGACATAACATCAAAGATTGTTCCAGGCATGGCTGTTGGTACACAGGAACCGTTTACTATGGCACCTGCATTGCCAAAAGAAGCACCAGAGCATGGGGAATCTCGATCTACAAGGGTTACTTGATGGCCGTCTTTTTGTAGTGCAAGGGCTGTAGATGCACCAACAACTCCTGCACCAATGACGATGATACTAGTTGTCATAGTTGCCTTTCCTGTAAAAAACTGTCATGGGCTTAATTATGATTAGGTTAGTCATCCTGTAAAGTTTTATATAATTATCAAACCTACCACTAAATAGAAGATAATCGTCACAGCACCGGTTGTTAAGGCATAGGGTAACTGGGTTCTTACATGCTCTAGTAGATCACAACCTGATGCTATGGCTGAAACAGCGGTTGTATCTGAAATAGGTGAGCAGTGATCACCGAATACCCCTCCACCCAATATAGCCGCTAGTATAAATGATGGTGGCAATCCAGTGGTTTGGATAATAGGTATTCCGATGGGAATTAAAATAGCGAAGGTTCCCCAGGAAGTACCCGTTGAAAATGCAATAACCCCACCAACAATAAATATCATTGGTGCTATAAGATATAAAGGAAGGAAGTCTCCGACGATTTGTGAAATATATACGCCTGTTCCTAACGCTTGAAGACTTGAGCCTAGAGCTAAAGATAAAAGTACAATTGCTACTAAAGGAAGCAATTCTGACATTCCTTCGAATCCGATCTTAACGAGTTGACCGTGTTGAAAGCGCCTACTAAAGAGCATCATAAGGTAGGCAACGAGACAAGCAAGCGTAGTGGCATAGAGTACAGATTTTGAACCACTTCCTGCTGATAACACACCGTTACCAGTCCAAAACATAAAGCCAATCATACCAAAGACCATGGTCAATATAGGTAAAACCATAAAGCTGGCGCTACCTTCAGGTTCAATTTCTAGTTGCTTACTTTCTTTATTCTCATTAGGTTCTGAACTAGGTTCTGAGCTAACTTGATTCGCCTTAGTTCGGGCCAAGGGACCATAATATTTACCGGTGTAAGCTGTATAAAAAACAACCATTAAGGYGAGGATGGCATAAAAATTAAAAGGGACTGAACCCCATAAAATCTCAGCTGCACTAAGACCGAGGTCATAAGTGCTTAATAGGGCTAGTACATAAGCCCCCCAAGCGTTGAGCAAAATCAGAATACATATTGGCGCAGAAGTACTGTCAATTATATAGGCTAACTTGRCTCGACTTAATCCATATTTATCGAATAATCCCCTTGATAAAATACCGGCAGTTAAGACGCTCAAATTAGATTCGATGAAAACAACCACACCGGTAAAACTCGCCATCAGAGAAACCTGTCTAGGACTCTTTGCAAAGCCTTTAGAAATTAGCGCTTTAACTAATCCAGTTACTCCTCCAGAACTTCTCATATAGGCGAGTAATGCACCAACCATAACACTGAAAAYTAATATTCGAGTATTACCTGGATTTGAAAATACTGAGATGATCCTTTCTAAAGTATTGATACTTCCATAGAGGGGGCCCATCCCTCCTTGGTCAGAAATAAGCAACCATTCCGAGACGAATATAGATAAAATTAAAGCGAGAATGACTTCTTTTTTCCAGAGTACAATTACAAGGGCAACGAGAGGGGGAAGAATCTTAAACCATTCCATATTTATAACCTTTATTGTTTTAAAAAATGAATTAAAATATCATCTTCTATTAGCGGCTAAAATCATTAATATCTCTTGCGAGATGGGGGGTAGATTTGATAAATTACACTATAACTTATTAAACGATTAGTTAATAGCATATAAAGCACTAGCTGGAGTAGAAATTGAAACACACAGCCTATAAAAATGAGCAGTTACATCTGGAGAACATTTCCCTTGAAGAAATTGCTAAGGAAATACAAACACCTTTTTATTGTTATTCACAAACATCAATAGAGCAGGCATATCTCAGCTATAAAGATAATTTAAAAGAACTTAATTTTATGATTTGCTATGCGGTAAAAGCAAATACAAATCAAGCTGTTATAAAAACACTAGCCGATGTGGGAGCTGGCGCCGACGTGGTTTCAGAAGGGGAGTTGCGACGAGCCTTGAAGGCAGGTGTTCCCGCAGAAAAAATAGTTTATTCTGGTGTAGCAAAAACTAAGCATGAAATTATTTTCGCCTTAGGAAAAAATATTTTTCAATTTAACGTTGAATCAGAAAATGAATTAGAACTTCTTAATAAACTTGCCAAACAAAGTAATAAAGTTGCTGCAATAGCATTTCGAATAAACCCCGATATTGATGCTAATACCCATGAAAAAATATCAACAGGAAAAGCTGAAAATAAATTTGGGATTCCCATAAGTAAAGCGAGAGAAATCTATGCAAGGGCAGCAAAGCTTTCCAATATAAAAATACAAGGAGTTGACGTTCATATTGGTTCACAATTAACAGATTTAGAACCTTTCAAAAAAACATTTGAAAGAATAAAATTACTGGTATCAGAACTAGATGATGATGGTATTAAAATTGACGTTATTGATGTAGGTGGTGGACTAGGTGTCAATTATGAAAATAAAAAAGATATAAGTCATGGTATAGAAGATTATTGTAAAATGCTTGTGGAAATATTCTCAACAAGTCATTGTAAAATATTACTTGAGCCGGGACGTTCTATAGTTGCTGATAGTGGGCTTCTCGTTTCGAAAGTTGTGTATAAAAAACAAGGCGAAGAGCGCACCTTTCTGATTATAGATGCAGCTATGAATGATCTACTTAGACCGAGTATGTACGATGCTTATCACGATATTTATTCTATAACAAAAAAACATCAAACTGAGACTTATGATGTAGTTGGGCCAGTTTGTGAAACCGGTGATACTTTTGCTCGAAACCGTACCATGGCAAAGATGGACGAAGGTGATTTATTGGTAATCGCAAGCGTAGGTGCCTACGGCTCAGTTATGTCATCTACTTACAATACACGATTATTGATCCCAGAAATTCTAGTCAAGAATGATCAATACAGTATTATTAAAGCTCGAAGGACTTATGAAGAGTTAATCGATCAAGATCAACTTGCAAACTGGCAATCATAAATTTATGAAAACTACCTCCTATTGGTGGGAAGCTGCGCCAAGAAGTCAAAACAATAATATTGAGTTACCTCCATCAGTAGATGTTGCTGTTATAGGTGGTGGGTTCACCGGACTTTGTACTGCTCTTACTTTAGCTAAAGCTGGCGTATCGGTTATTGTACTTGAGGCTGGTGTTTTAGGGGCTGGAGCTAGCACCTTAAATGGTGGAATGCTTGGTCCGAGTTTTCACAAATTGGGGCTCAGTGGTCTAAAGGCAAAATACGGAGAGCAACTTGCCAATAACATTCTTCGGGAAAGTTTAGGTTTTGTTGATTATTTGGAAGACTTTTTACTTTCAGAAAATATTGATGCAGATTTCTCTCGAAACGGTCGATTTCGAGGGGCTTTGAAGCCGAGCCATTATGAGCTCATGGCAACTGAACTCGATAATTTAGTTAAGGCCACGGGTGTTGAAGCTGAGATGATCCCTAAAACTCAACAACATTTAGAAACAGGTTCCCAGTTGTTCCATGGTGGAATTGTTTACCATGGTGATGCAGGTCTGCATCCAGCAAAATATCACGATGGCTTAGTTAAAAACGTCAAACAAGCTGGTGCTTTGATAGCTCCAAATACTCGTGTTGATCATCTCAAAAAAAACACATCGGGTTTTGAAGTTCAGACATCAAGAGGTAATATTCTCGCAGCAAAAGTTGCTATCTGTACCAACGGTTATACAGAGAAGGTAACCCAAGATTTGCGCCGAAGAATTTTACCTATGCGTAGTGCGATGATTGCAACTAACCCACTTTCACCTCAACTGATAAAAGCCTTGATGCCAAAAAATCGTGTTTACAGCGACAGTCGTAGAATTGTAGCTTATTACCGAACATCATCCGATGGAAGTAGAATTTTATTTGGTAGTAGAGCCACTGGACTTAAGGATAATCCTCATGCAAATGCTCAATTATTGAAGGGCTTTATGACAAGAATATTTCCCCAATTATCATCTGAATCCATTAGTCATGTTTGGTCTGGGCTGGTAGCTTATACTTTTGATCATGCTCCGCATATTGGGCAATTTGGCGGTGGAAAAGAGGATGGTGTTTATTATGCTATGGGATACTGCGGTTCAGGAGTCGCTCGCTCCAGTTACTTTGGCAGTAAACTTGGACTTAAAATATTGGGAAAGCAAAAAAGTGAAACAGCATTTGATGAGCTAATCTTTGAAACAAAACCCTTCTATACAGGAACTCCCTGGTTCATGCCATCTATTCTGAGCTGGCATCGATTACTCGATCGTTTCGGTTTTTAAACTTTTCCAATAATATTTCTAACAAACATCCAAAAAAAAAGCCAACACGAAAGTGTTGGCTTTTCCTTGGTTCTTTTACCGTTGAGATCTACATAATAAGACTAGAATGTAGCTCTAACACGTACGTAGTAAAATGCACCATCAATACCCCATGGACTAGTATTGGTGTAGGTAGTACCAGATCCTGAATAGATATTGTCGTGGTTATCAATGTCAAGAGGAGCATCTTCGTTAAATGCGTTGCTTGCACCTACAGTGATCGAATAATTATCATCGAAAGTGTAAGAAGCCTCAAGATCTAAGAGGGTAGTGCCCGAGTAACAATTATCGCGGTCATTGCCACCATTGATATTCGTACAGTCGATAGTGAAACCGGTACCATTCGGACCACGAGCAGTAGGATCACCACTCCAGTCTCCTATAACCCAGTCACCGTAGACACTTAGACGAGCTAAAAATCTCCAATCATCAATGAAGTGATTATAAGTGAAGGTCGCACGGTCTTGAGGATTATAATTCTCTAAATCCACAACCTTGTTACGACTCACTTCTTCACCAGCATCATCAACCTGAGTTTCAGTATGGTTCCAAGCTATGGCGAAGTTACCTTCTCCCATATCACCCATATCAACATCGTAACTTACAACTATGTCGAAACCTGTAGTTGTTGTTGCGAAATCATTGGTATAGAACTGAACCCGTGTTAAGTCAGCTGCACCAGGTACACCGCTTTCCTGTAGACAAACAGCAAGATTGGCATTAGCCGCTTTAGCATTCGGACAATTTACACCCGAAAACTGAGCATCTGTGGAATTTAACGCAGTAATGTCTTGTTGACCTGTTAGACCAATGCGATCCTTCATTTCTATATTAAAGTAATCAGCAGTAATGGTTAGGTCTTCAGTAACATTCCACACACCACCTATAGAAAAGTTAGTTGCATCTTCAGGCTTCAGTATTTCTGCACCCAGAGCTTGCGCTATGGCGTTAGTCGCAGGTATTTGACCACTTTGAGCCAGCTCACCGTTGATGGTTCTTGTTGAAACCTTGGTGACGTTATCCTGACCAGGAGTTGGAGCACGAAAGCCCGTACTGATAGAAGCTCGAGCAGAGAAATCGTCTGTGAAAACGTAGCGAAGAGAAAGTTTACCGTTGGTAGTATCACCAAAGCTTTCAAAGTCTTCGTAACGAATTGCAACACCTACAGTAAGGTCATTAGTAACATCAGCTTCCATGTCACTGTAAAGAGCAATATTTGAACGACCCCATATACCAGCTTGAGGTGGGCTAAAGCCCGCAAAACCGTGTGCGCCGATACTTAGGTTTGTCAGTGGAGTAACACCATCGTTATAAGTATTGGTTCCGTTACCGCTTTGAAATGCAAAACGACCTGCGTTCCATGATGCTTCTTCACCAATGATTGTCTGAAAGACTTCATTACGATATTCAGCACCGAATGCAACGTTCAAGTCTGATGCAAAAGCTTCTACTTCAACCGGAATGGAGAAGTCGGCGTTCACATTGGTTTCAGTTTGAACATAAGAACCAAGTTCGAACTGGCGCTGTAGTAAACCGTTGACAAATCCGTCAGGACCATTAGAAGGATTCCAAGTATTGTCAATGAAGAATGATACTTTATTGCGACCGTAGCCAGCACTAAAATCATAACTCATACCATTTTCGAAGTCGCCTTTGACTCCAGCAAYGATACTCGAATCTTCAAGGTCACCACCAAATGAAGGTGTATAACCACCAGGAAGTATCTGATTCAGAACAAAACAGTTGGCAGGCAGTGCAGCCAATGCAGCAGCATCATTTGAAACGGAAGTAGGATCAGTTAAATCGGGTGTCTGCAGTACCGGACAGTTTGAAGTAATGCCCGTTTGACCAGCTTCGATATTAGTATCAACTATCGCTCGAATACCACCATTACCAGTAAATACGCCACTACGACCGTTTGGATTTCTAAAGAAAAATCCGCCAATAGTTGTACGCTGTCCATAGTTACCAAATGCATAGATTTCCTGAGAATCTGAAAGTACGATTCCTGAGTTAAAGAAGATGTTCCAGTTATCTTTATATTCAGGAGCTCCCCAAATCTGTGCAAATTCTGGCACATTTAGATTACCTGATGCTCTTAAAGCTGTAGCGTCATCACGTATTTGAGAGCGGTCAGTTGGATCTGACTGCATCCAAGAACCTGTTATGTTAAGGAAGCCATCATCACCAAGAGGTAAACCAATGTTACCTGATAATTGAAGTAGGTCACCGTCACCTTCAGAAAATTGACCCATGCGAGCTTCTAAAGTCATGCCATCGGGGTCATCTTTTAAGATAAAGTTCATAACACCTGCAACAGCATCAGAACCGTACTGAGAGGATGCACCGTCACGTAAAACTTCCATTCGTTGAATAGCAAGAGCTGGAATTGAACTTATATCAGCACCTTGTGAACCTTCAACTAGAGCACCACCTGATTCAGCAATAACGCCTGAACGATGACGTCTTTTACCGTTAACCATGATTAGAATGTTATCTGGTGGCAGGCCACGCATTGTCGCAGGTCGTACTAGAGTCGCTGCATCAGAAATCGCAGTACGCGCTACATTGTATGATGGTACAGTTGTTCGAAGCATGTCGTTGAGATCAGTAGTACCCATGTTTGCCAGGTCATCGCCTGTCACCACATCAATTGGTACCATTGATYCGCCTACGCTTCGTTCAGTTCGACGAGTACCGGTTACGATAATAACTTCATTATCGTCAGCCTCCTCTTCTGTAGCCTCTTCAGCTACGTAGATAGGTGTTGCCACTAAGGCTAACCCCATAGCTACGACTAAGCTTTTTAATTTGAATTTATTTGACATTATTTAAGTCCCGTTGGTTGTTTTATGTATATTTTTCTATAGATTATTATAATCATTAGGCATAGATTTCCTGCTCTTTGAAAATCAGTAGTTGAGCACTAAGTGAAATATATCGCCTAACAGTCTGATACTACCTTATATTTATCAACTGGGCAACTGATTAGAGCATCAGTATGTCGAATATAATTCGGAACAACGGCAATAAACCTTTACAATATACGATATAGAGCATATTATTCAATATTATGTAATTTTTAATTGAGATCATTATGAAAATAAAACTAGCCATCATTGGTTTTGGAAACGTTGGGCAAGGTCTTGCGCAAATTCTGGAAGATAAAAGTAGCGCCTATATGGCTATGTTTAACTATGAATTTTCCATAGTAGCAGTTTGTGATTTACTAAAAGGCAGTCTTTATAATCCTCAGGGATTAAGCACCTCCGAACTTTTACAAACAGTAAAAGCAGGCCAGTCCTTAGAAACACTAGAGGCCCCCGCTAAAGGTTGGGATGCCTTGACCACCATTAATCAATCTAACGCAGATATTGTTATTGAACTTGCCTATACGGATCTAAAAACCGGTGAGCCAGCCCTATCCCATATGAAAGCATCTTTTAAATCAGGAAAACATTTTGTCACCACCAACAAGGGCCCAGTTGCTCTGCATTACAAAACCCTAAAATCATTATCCGAAAACCATGGATTAATGGCCGGAATTGAAGGTACGGTTATGAGTGGTACACCTTCACTACATCTTGCGAAGGAATCTTTGATGGCTGCAAACATTCAGTCCATAGAAGGTATTTTGAACGGTACAACTAACTATATGTTGATGCGTATGGAAGCCGGTTTAAACTATGATGCAGCTTTAATTGAAGCCCAGGAAAAAGGCTACGCTGAAGCAGATCCAACGGGCGATGTTGATGGTTTTGACGCAGCAGCCAAGGTTGTTATTTTGGCAAATTTGTTGATGGGAGCAGACTTGGCAATCGAGGATATTGCTTTAACCGGTATGAGTACATTAAGTATTGATGATATTAACTCTGCCAAGGCCAATAATGAGTGTTGGAAGGTACTCGGACACGTTGATAAGAATTCTGATGGTAGCTTTAACGCTTGGGTAAAGCCTGTACAAATAAAGTCTTCTCATCCATTAGCTAGTGTAACGGGTGCCATGAATGCAATTACCTACTCAACGGAATTAATGGGTGATGTAACCTTGATAGGTGCAGGTGCGGGTCGAGTTGAAACAGGTTATGCAGTGGTTGAAGATATCATCAACATAGCAAAAAAAATGTCACTAAAAGAAGAGCATAAACAATGAAATGTTTTATTAATGGACAATGGTTAAGTTTAGCAAAGCAAATGGATGTTGTGGATCCCTATGATAATCAGATAATTGACACCGTCCCTGTTGCTACTCGAGAAGATATGACTCTTGCCATTGATTATGCGGTTGATGGCGCTAAAGCAGCTCTTAATATGGCAACCCATCAACGGTGTGAAATTCTGAGAAATGTAGCTCAGTCTTTATCTGATGAAAGAGAAAGTTTTGCCAACATCATCGCCCGAGAAGGTATTAAGACAATTCGAGAGGCAAGAGCTGAAGTGGGTAGATGTGTAGAAACTTTACGCATTGCTGCTGAAGAAGCCCGTAACTTAGTTGGTGAAACAATTAATTTTGATCAGATGCCTGGTAGTGAAAATCGAATAGGTCATTTTGTAAGAACACCTTTAGGTATTATAGCTGCCATAACACCCTTTAATGATCCCTTGAATCTAGTCGCCCATAAAATTGGTCCAGCCATAGCGGCAGGAAATGCAGTGATTTTAAAGCCCCATACCAATACTCCCCTCAGTGCTTTAATGTTGGCAAAATTATTTGATAATGCCGGCTTACCTAAGGCAGTATTACAAGTTCTTACTGGTGCAGGACGAGAAATTGGGGACACCTTAATTACTGATAAAAGAGTAAGGATGGTTTCTTTCACTGGAGGTAGGGCGACGGGTGAGAAGATAATTGCCAGGGCTGGTTTGAAAAAAATTGGTATGGAATTAGGAAGCAATTGTGCCGCAGTGATCATGGCTGATGCTGATTTTGATAAGGCAGTTGATAGTACAGTAAGTGGTGCCTATTGGGCAGCGGGTCAAAATTGCTTACATGTACAACGAATATTAGTTGAGCACTCTATCTATGATAAATTTAAACAAGCTTTTATTGCTAAAGCGTCTTGTTATCAATTGGGCAATAAATTAAATGAAAGTACTGATATGGGTTGTATCATTGATGAAAAAGCAGCACAAAATATTGAGACTTTATTGAAAGACTCTTTAACAAAGGGTGCTGATCTGGTTATGGGTGGTGAGCGTACTGGCACTCAATTTCAGCCAACCTTGCTAGAGAATGTACCCAAAGATGCACGGCTACATCAAGAAGAGGTTTTTGGGCCTGTTTCAATATTGTATAGATTTAACAATTTAGATGAAGCTTTAGACATTGTAAATGACGTAGATTTTGGTTTACAAAATGGAATCTTTACTAAGGACTTAGCCACTGCCCTGGAGGCTGCAAAGCGAATGGAATGTGGTGGTGTTTTGATCAATGATACAGGTGATTATCGAATTGATGCCATGCCCTTTGGAGGCGTTAAAGGCTCAGGAATTGGTCGTGAGGGTGTAAAGTTTGCAGTGGAGGAAATGAGTGAAATAAAAATGATCTGCTTTAATCTGTGAACTGAAAATAATGAGATAAAAATAATGGGAGGATATGATGAAAAAACTTGATGAAACCGATCTTAATATTCTTGCTCAGCTGTATGAAAATTCGCGTATTACTAATAAAGAATTATCTGCAAAAGTTAACATTGCTCCTTCAACCTGCTTAGAAAGAGTAAAAAAATTACAAGCTACTGGTGTTATTAAAGCGTTCAGTCTGGATATTGATTATAAAGCCATAGGTGGAAATATTGAGGCCATGACAGCTGTGCGATTAGGCAAACACAGTGCGCAAGTCATTGAAAGTTTTCGTCACGACCTAGTCGCCTGCCCAGAAGTATTAAGTGTGTTTTATATGGGAGGAGAAAATGACTTTTTCCTGCATATCATCGTAAAAGACACAGAACATTTACGAGATTTTGTATTTCGGTCGATAACCTCCAGAGATGAGGTGGTACATCTAGAGACTGCTTTAATCTACGAGCAATTAACCAGTTATAACCTACCTTCTTTTGATAATGGCTAGTGCACAATTAAATTGTTCGAAAGAAGATTAGGTCAGAAGGAGGGCACATGAATAAAAATAAAATTACTAGACGTCAGGCAATAAAATTAGTTTCAACAGGTCTATTGCTACCGGTTACTTCATGTCATCTTATGGGTGGTGTGTTATCAAAAAGTACCTTCAGTCATGGCGTGGCAAGTGGTGATCCTGATCAATCGAGTGTTGTGATTTGGACAAGAGTGAGTCATTCAGAAGGCCCTGTGAATGTAGATTGGTCAGTGGCAACAGACCCCGGTTTTATAAATGTTGTTCAAGGTGGAAAATTCACTACTGACAGCAATCGTGACCATACGGTTAAAGTTTTAGTTTCTTCACTCGAGGCAGGCCAAGAATATTTTTATCAGTTCAAGACTAAGGGAGCTTTATCACCCCTAGGTAGAACCAAAACTCTTCCTTTAGGCCATCTTGAACAATTGGTTCTTGCTGTGGTGACCTGCTCTAATTATGCCTTCGGATATTTCAATGTTTATGATGTGATCGCAAAAGACCCTACCGTAGATATGGTGGTGCATCTAGGAGACTATATTTATGAACATGGTCAAGACGCCTATGCTGGAAAAACCGGTAAACGAATTGGCCGAAATCATCAGCCTGCACATGAGATAGTAAGTCTTGACGATTATCGTAAACGCCATGCCCAGTACAAAACTGACGAGGGCTCTCTAGCTATGCATGCTAGACACCCACTGATTGTTATTTGGGATGATCATGAAACAGCGAACAACCCCTGGATGGGTGGTGCGGGTAATCATCAAAGTGACGAAGGTAATTGGCTTGTAAGGCGAACTGCTTCACTCAGAGCCTATTATGAATGGTTACCAATACGTGATCCCAAGAATGTTATTGACCAAGTAAATTACTGGCGCCATTACAAATTTGGTGATCTGGTTAGTCTCATCACTCTTGAATCGAGGCACACTGGAAGAAGTCAGCAAATTAGTTATAACAAATATTTGCCTTTATTAAATACAAAACAACAGGCCCAAAACTTTTTACACTCAGTGGTGGGGGATCCTAAGCGGACTATGCTGTCTAAACCGATGGAGAAATTCTTGAGCAGTGAGCTTGAAGAGTCCATTGCAGCATCAAGGCGCTGGCGGATTATTGGTAATCAATCAGTGATGGCGAAGTCTATAGATCCAAAACTAGATGATGATTTTTTCAAGTTACTAAAAACACAGTTAACGGGTAAAGCTCTAGAAATACTTGAAGAGCATATTCATTTAGGCAAACTTAATTTACCCGCTGATCTGGATGCTTGGGATGGATACCCTGCTGCTAGAGAAAGTTTTTATCAGCTAGCAAAAGATAAGGGTGCTAAGGATTTATTAGTTATTACAGGTGATAGTCATAGTTATTGGGTCAACGAACTTTATGACAATGATGGACAATCCATGGGAGTTGAACTAGGCGCTACAGGTTTAACCTCACCCCGCTCTATCATGTCTCTTGGCATCGAGGCGATGAAACGATATGATGAATTGAACGCTGCGAATAATAAAGAGATTGTCTGGAGTGATGGTCGACATCGTGGTTTTATTAAATTGAAAATCAATCACAAGATAGCCCATGTAGATTTTATAACCGTTTCAACTGTAGAATCCCAAGATTATAAAACAAAAGTTATACACTCGGTTGATATCATCAATTCACAGGGTACACTTAAATACCAATAGGTTTGTCATAAATAAGATTCTAAATTAGGGAATGTAATGAATAAAATATGTTTTCACCTTTTAAGCTTAGCGCTTCTCGCTTTGCCTAGTCTATCTATTCAAGCAGATGGTCAAAGCAATAATAAAATTAAAAACGTTATTCTAATCATTGGTGATGGCATGGGACCTGCCCAAATTGGGCTGTTAGAAACCTATGCTAGGCAGGCGACGAATCCAGTCATAGAAAATAGGATCACAGCTTTCACACGCATGCTTAACGAGGGTGCAGCCTTAGGAATATCCATGACTTACGCTGCCAATGTCATGGGTACGGATTCAGCTTCCTCAGCAACACAATTGGCAACGGGTAAGGCGGCCCGTCCTGACACAATAGGGATAGACTCAGACGGCAATTCAAGTGTAACTGCACTTGAGATTGCTAAAAAGTTAGGTAAGTCAACGGGACTTGTTTCTGATGTTAGACTAACTCATGCAACTCCTGCTTCCTTTGCTGCTCATCAAGCCAGCCGTACTATGGAAAATAAAATAGCCATTGATCTGTTAACCACCGGTGTAGATGTGATGCTCTCTGGCGGTCTTCGTCATTGGATACCTGAGCAGGCAAATGACAAATCTTCAGCAATATTTAAACAATTAACTGAACTTACAACAGGTTCAATAAAGATAACATCGAAGCGAAAAGATCAGCGTAATTTATTAATGGAAGCCCAACAGGCTGGATACCAATTAGCTTTTAATAAACAACAATTGGATGCTATCTCAGAGCAGAGTGGAAAAATTTTAGGTATATTTAGTGATTCAAATCTTCCCAATGGTATCAAAGCCCATCGAACAAAAAATCATTCTACTATTCCAACCTTAAAAGAAATGTCTGCTAAGGCACTTGATGTTTTACAAAAAAATGATCAAGGTTTTTTCCTGATGATTGAAGCGGGGTTAATTGATTGGGCGGCCCATGATAATGACACGGGCACCCTGCTACATGAAATGTTAAAAATAAATGAGACCCTGAACTATGTTTTAGACTGGGCGGCGAAACGAGAAGATACAATGGTTATTGTTACCGCTGACCATGAAACCGGTGGTTTTGGATTTAGTTATTCTGCAAACAATATTCTCGCATCAATATCGCTACCTGGAGCAGCATTTAAGGAAACGGGTTATCAATCGAGTTTTAATTATGGAGCTACCCAGATACTAGATAAGCTTTATAATCAAAAATTAAGCTATGACGACATGTTATCCAAGGTTTTTGATTCACTAGACTCGGAACAAAAAACACCGCTAGCTTTAATGAAAATAATTAATCAGAATACAGAATTTAAGATTACTGAGCAGCAGGCAGCAAGAGTTTTAGCAACTGAGCAGAATGATTATTATGTTGCAGATCATAAAGATTTGAGTCTTAAACAAGTACCTAAGATGGATGTAAATGATGCGTTTTTTGTCTACCAATCGGATAACCGTAGAAACTTACTTGCCATAGAAGTTGCTGAGCAGCAGTCTGTTGTTTGGTCCAACGGCACCCACACGGCGTCACCCGTATTAGTGTTTGTTAAGGGCAACAAAAAAGTATCGGACGATTTTGTACGTTTTATGTGGCAGCCAGAACTTGGTCAAAAAATTATTGAGCTTATTAAAGCTGACTAACTTTTAGCAGCTTGGCGAGTATTGAAGGCAGCCATTTGTTCCTCGGTTGCTTTCGTTTGATATTTTTCTTTCCACTGTGAATAAGGCATGCCATATACCTTCTCTCTAGCTGCTTCATAATCAAGACTCTCGCCCAAATCCTCAGCAGCTTTCACCATCCATTTGGCAAGGCAATTTCGACAAAAGTCTGCCAAGATCATTAATTCAATATTTTGAACTTCTTTATGTTCATCTAAATGACTGAGAAGCTTTTGAAAAACCGCTGCCTCTATTTGTTGTTGCTTTTCCATAGTGAGTTACTCTTTTTTAATTGTTRATTTTTGATATATAAATAATAAACGATAGAGCATGTTTTAGGAACATTTAATCAACTCAGTTTTTGAACTTTGGACATAAATCATCATCAAGCTCATATGATTTTATTTCACCCGATAGGGGGCAATTGAATTCAAGTTGATAAGCGGTGAGCTGAAGGTCAGGGATTTCAGATTCATTTAATATCTCATCTCCATATAAGCGATCGCCAAGAATTGGAAAACCTACTGAGGCCAGATGTTGACGTATTTGATGCTTTCGGCCASTKTCWATKKTKAYTYTTAWWARCGAWYGSWTGRKAWYASTATCMTWRKYKAWSMAMKTMAMWSKACTRMSRGCWGATTTATCACTGACATTTGTGTCAATGATAAGTACCTCCTGATCAAAAATACCTGTGACGATAGCTTGATAAGATTTTTTGATTTTTCTCTGTTCAAATATTTGGGTAAAGGCTCCGGCTAGCTTTTTTTGATGAGCTAAGATGATTAAACCTGATGTCATTTTGTCTAATCGATGTACGATGATCGCTTGTCGCTCAGGCTGTAGGTTCTTCTCCACAAAGCGATAGATGGTAGTGTGATCTCCCCATTTTGAGCCCTGACATAACATCCCACGGGGCTTAAACCAGACAGAGTAACCATCATTATCTTCAATCAACTTAGCTTCAAGAGGACGTTGGCTGAGGATCTCTGAATTATAATAAAAATGCAGTTGCTGTTCGAGTTTAAGCTGAGTTTTTAATCGCCTTAGACGTTTTATTTTGTGACCTTTTTGCAACCATAGACAGCCCATTGCAATGGCTTGTTTGATCTGGATAGAGGATAGATCCACTTGCTGTTTTAAGGTGGCAACAACAGATAAGTCAGATTCAGTTATGAGCAGGTGTTTTTCTAAAATCATAATTAGCAGTTTAAATAAAAAATACTGGTTTAGTTTAGGATGAGCTAGTTTAGGGTGAATGATTAATCTAGGTCAAATATTATATTAAAGAGCATCTCTAAACTTGCTTGTCATCCGAAAGCGGGTTATAAACCTAATTATGGATATTAGCAATACTCGAAAAGAATATATGCGCACTGGTTTAATTCGAAAGCAGATGCTGGCTGATCCCATTGAGCAATTTGAAATCTGGTATAAAGAAGTGGGAGCTTCAAATCATGCCTATCCAAATGCCATGAGCTTGGCTACAGCGGGATCTGATAATCTGCCGACCATACGCACCGTCCTGCTTAAATTATTTGACCATAAAGGATTTGTATTTTTTACTAATTATAATAGTGATAAGTCACGGCAGTTAACTGAAAACCCTCAAGCAGGCTTACTTTTTCATTGGTTGGAGTTAGAAAGACAGGTAAAAATTTCTGGTTCTGTGGAAAAGATATCAACAGCTGAATCATTCAAGTATTTTACAACCCGTCCAAGAGGCAGCCAAATTGGTGCTTGGTCATCAGAGCAAAGTCAGACCATATCCTCACGATCATTTCTGGAAGCCCAGTGGAATAAAATGAAACAGCGCTTTTCTGAAGACGAAATACCCTTACCCGATTTTTGGGGTGGTTATCGTGTTATTCCCCAAACAATTGAGTTTTGGCAAGGTCGAGAATGTCGATTACATGACCGATTTGAATATCGACGTACTAAAGATCAATGGGATCTGCAACGACTGGCTCCTTAGCCGTACTATTAGCCAGACTAACTTAGTTTTTTATCCAACCAAGCTGCTATTAATATTTAAGGGCACCCATGTATATTCCTAATTATTTTCAACTAGACGAATCAGAAGTTGCTGACTTTATCACAAACAATAACTTTGCAACCTTGATTTCCATTGGCGCAGATGGGGTGTTGGTCAATTATGCTCCCTTGTTGCTAGACAGTAAGAATAACTGCCTTATCGGGCATTTATCCAATGATAATAGTCATTTACAGTTGATGAATGATAATCAACAAATAGTTGTTATCTTCCATGGTGCTGATGGTTATGTTTCACCCAACTGGTATAAGGATAAAACACAGGTACCCACCTGGAATTTTGTAAAGGTTGAGGTAAAGGGCAGGGTTAATTTGATTACTAGTGATGGGGATAAGTTAGTCATATTAGAGCAGCTTTCTAATTTCCACGAACATAGAATAAACAGTGATTGGGAAATGGTTAAGGTGCCACAAGATAAGCTCGCAGCTATGTTAAAAGCCATAACTGGATTTAAAATTAATATTGAAAGTGTTAAAGGTAAAGCTAAATTGAGTCAAAACAAGTCGTTAGCGGAGCGATCACGTGTTATAGAGGGTTTGAAATCCCTTCAAGATTCAAAAAGTGATGCTCTAGCAAAAATTATGATTGAGTTAACTTAGAAAAAACCATTTGCTGTGAAAATACTTCTAAGTCGTGATCGATTTTGACGAGATAGGCCGAATAAAATCAAACCAATTGAAGCTGCGCAGATAAACAAGGATATTTTACCAAGCTTTAAAGAGGTCATTAGAGTACACAAAAACAGTGCTAACACCGTAACTAAGCCAATGGTACCAATGGTTAGGCTCATATCTCTAATCTCTTTGGTCATTCAACTTTCCCTCTCACAGCATTTGATAAGTTCGCATTCTGCATTATTTTAAGCACAATTGTTGTATGAAAATGTAAATAATCATGTTTTTTGGTCATTTTACGGTATATTTAAAGTGAGATGGTCTAAGGAAAAGACACCCAATGAAAAAAATTCTATTGATTATAATCGGCTTACAACTAGTTGCCTGTGTTAGCTCTGTAAATTTAACGGCTCCTCGCCTTTCCTATGTTGATACTTTTGTTGCAAACATATCGACTAACAAGGGAGAAGTAAGATATGTTATGCGCTATGAGTTAACGGATGAGTCACCGGATGGACTTTATGCACAAATTCACTATCAAGATCTAAAAAATAACAAAATATTTAAGGTAACTGAACTAGGAGCCCTTGCTAATATCAAAGTCATTAACTTTAAAAGTAGAGGGGAACATCAAATTATCAATAACCAATATTTTGAAATCATATTAACGCTGTATAAAGATGCTAATTACACTAGCCCTGTTGGCATTCATCGTGATTTAGTCTGGTTTGAGATGCCTCAAAATGTTGCTGAAATATTAAAAATTAAATTGTTATAATTTTCAAAGAATTGCTGTTACAGTTATTAAATCATGAAGGTAAAACACTCCTCAAAAAATTTAGGTAGCACATTATGAAAACATCTTATCAAATTCAACTATTAGCTATTTTTCTTTTTGCACTGCTTCAGGGGTGTTCTGCACCGGGTAGTACGGGAGCTGATAAGCGATCAGCTATTGAGTCAATGAGACAAGAGGTCTTAGCTGATATTTATAAGTTGAACCCCGGAGTAAGGGCTGAGGTAAAGTCTGCTCCAGGTTATGCCGTTTTTAGTAATGTAAATATCAATCTTATATTCTTTTCAGCGGGTTCAGGTTTTGGCGAAGTGGTCAATAATAGTACCGGTAAAAAAACCTATATGAAGATGGGTGAAGCGGGTCTAGGCTTTGGAGCAGGTGTGAAAGACTTTCGCGCTTTATTTATTTTCAGTAGTAAATCAGTAATGAATCGATTTATTGATCATGGTTGGCAATTTGGTGCCCACGCAGATGCTGCAGCAAAAGCAGGCGATAAGGGGGCTGCTGTTGGAGGAGAAGCCTTGATTGATGATATACGTATTTATCAATTGACAGAAACAGGTTTAGCACTTCAAGCCACCATCAAAGGCACTAAATACTGGAAAGATGATGCTTTGAACTAAAGGTGAAAATACAAGCTGCAAAAAGTGAAAATGCTAAAAGTATATCCAGCTTAATCTTGCAAACGGCAACAGCCCAACTTCGAGGAGAGTTTTCAGATGATGGCTGGGGATTGTTTCAAAATCTTTTATGTGAGGAAACTCAAAAGTCCTTAATAAACAATAAAAAATTTGATTATCATATTGTTGTTCTAGAACAACATGACCTAAAGGAATTTAGAGAAACAACTATTGTTGGAGTCCTTGTAACTAAGGATATTAATCACCTGTTTCATTTTTTTATCAGTCCCCAGTGGCAAAATAGAGGTGTTGGTAAGCTACTCTGGGATCAATGTCTTAAAACCATACCTGAGAATTTATCTAAAAATCGTATAAAGCCTCAAAATGAGCCTAATAAAATCACCGTAAACTCATCTGACTTTGCCCTAGGGTTTTATCAACACCTTGGTTTTGTTATGGATTCAAAACGGCAAATGAAAAAGGGTATATGTTATACACCGATGCATTATTTATTTGATGAGGTGAATTAATTATCATTTAAATCAAACTAATTTTATCAAAACCCCATCTAACTTAACAATTGGCATAAATTATGCTCATCTTCTAGGCAATTAATTGAAATTCAGGAGACAATAAATGAAAAACTTACTATTAGCCTTAACTACTATGTTAACGATACCGCTGTATGCGGGTGAATACACAGAAATTAGAGATTTAAAATTAGATACGTCGGGACTCGGTGGCTTTTATGCAGACACGGGTTCTGGTTATTTGAAAGTTACGGGCAATGATGAAATTAGCCATATAATCGTAAAAGCTACCATTCAAATAGACACTAAAATAACCTTTGACGATGATGATGCACAAAAATACGTCTCTGAAAATTTGATTCTTCAGCTAACTGCAAGTGGCAATAAGGCTAAGTTGAATGTAAATTTTAAAAAGGGCTCTTGGTCACTTTTTAAGGTTAACGGCAGAGTTGATCTGGATATTCAAGTGCCTTCTAGCCTGTATCTTGAAGTGGATGATGGTTCTGGATTGATTACCGTTACTCAAATGAAGAATGGTGTTTTTGTTGATGACGGCTCAGGCTCAATTGAATTAACTGATAGTATGGGAAAGATAACAATCAAAGACGGTTCTGGAGCCCTAATGGTCAAAAATATTCAGGGTGATATTTTTATCGATGATGGTTCTGGCGCTATTGATGTTTCGCAAATTTCTGGTGACATTAGTATCGATGATGGATCGGGCTCTATTGCTATTACAAATATTACAGGTTCGGTTAAAGTGGATGATGGCTCAGGCAGTGTTTATCTCAGCGGTATTGATGGCAATGTACGTGGTTATGATGAGCACAAAAAGCGTCGCAGCCGAGATCTTAAGTAGGGACATCGTTTAATTGATATCTCAGTGTTACCACAGAACCTTGTTTGATTGCAGTCATTTGAGTTGCCTTTCATTAATCTATTGATATAGTGTGTTAGTAATTAATAGTTATTAGTAATAAAAGGTACTATGACTGAAGATGAATCAATATCCCACTTTTGAAGATGTTTGCGATGCCGCTGACAGGCTCAAGGGAGTTGCTGTTAAAACTCCTGTCCTGACTAGTGCTTGGATCAATCAATTAATCGGTGCAGAGGTCTACTTTAAATGTGAAAATACACAACACACTGGTGCTTTTAAATTTCGAGGTGCCTACAATGCCGTTTCTCAGTTATCAAAAAAACAAAAAGCCGCAGGTGTTATAGCCTACTCTTCTGGAAACCATGCCCAGGCCATCGCTCGAGTATGTCAGCTTCTGGGTGTATCAGCCACTATCGTTATGCCATCAAATGCACCGAAGATTAAGCGCCAAGCAACAGAGGCCTATGGCGCGAAAATAGTCGAATACAATCCAGATATTGAAACCCGTGAAGTTATTGCTGAACAACTTAATGGCGATGGTCAATTAAGTTTATTACCGCCATTTAACCATCCTCATATCATCGCAGGTCAGGGTACAGCAGCCTTAGAGTTAATTCAGCAGCAACCAGAAATAGGCCAAGTATTAGTACCCTGTGGAGGTGGTGGATTACTCTCTGGAACAACTCTAGCGATAAGGGGAACAACTTCTCAGTGTCAGGTAATTGGTGTTGAACCCGAGACAGCCGATGATGCAACTCAATCATTTAAAACAGGAAAAATTGTCACTATCGATTATCCAAATACTATCGCCGATGGCACTCGAACATTAAGTGTAGGTGACATCACTTTAGCGGTTATGCTAGACAAGGTTGATGTGATGGAAACGGTGAGTGAAGAGATGATAAAAGAGGCTGTGAGAATTTTATTTTATCACCTTAAACAAGTAGTAGAGCCCAGTGGAGCACTTGGACTTGCCGCATTAATGAGCAAAAAAGTGACACCAACAAAACAAGTTGGCATTGTACTCAGTGGTGGTAACATTGATGGTGATACCCTGTCGTCCATATTAGCTGGAGAATAAAGATGAAACAGTTAGCAGGCAATTTAAGAAGACTAATGGTTGTAATCGCTCCTTGGCTAATTCTTGCCTGCGCAAGTCCTGCCCATGAAAATACCACTTATTTAGGTCATGACATTAAGTCAATTTTTGTGACAGTGCATAGTCTTGATACCTATGAAATTGATGGATATCTTGTTGATGGCAAAAGCTTAGCTACACAGATAAAGTCCTTAACAAAATCCCATTCATTAAAATCCATGATCATAGATGCAAGTCCTAATGCGAGTATTTTTGATCAGGCTTTAGGTGTTTATATTGGCGAACAAAATGGTTTAAAAACCTATCGGAAATCTCTCCTCTGGTCCCAAAAAATATCTAGCGCTGAATTGCTAGCGGAAATTGATAATCGAAATAAAGAGGGCTTTTCATTGTTAGATTTATGGGATAACCTCAATAACAGTGGGTAAAAACAAAGACTAAATACTGAGATTGTAGGTCTGGAGAATAATAATTTGAAAAAGTATGATGCAATTGTCATAGGAGCAGGCCATAACGGTTTAACCAATGCAGCTTATCTTGCTAAGGCAGGGCTGAATGTTCTAGTAGTTGAGCGTAACGCTTATATCGGCGGTGCTACAGTTAGTCGTGAACTTTACAGTGACTGGAAATATTCTAACTGTTCCTACGTTTGCAGTCTGCTTCGTCCTGAAATAACACGTGATCTGGAATTACCTCGACATGGTTTACAAGTGGTACCTTACGGCGGTGGTGTAACCTTTATGGAAAATGGCGACTACTTTGGCAGCTATACTGATCAGGGTCGCCAGTACCGAGAATTGGCAAGACATTCGGTACGAGACGCCAATGCCTACGAGCGTTATTCAGCAGATGTAATGAAACAAACACGGTTAATTCGACCTTTCTTACTACGAACACCCTCTGATCCCACCTCATTAAAATATCGAGACTTAAAGGAGTTATCCCTGCTCGGTAAAGCTTTTTTAGAGTTGGGCGAAGAAGGTTTAGCTGAAACGTTAAAGTTCTGGACAAAAAGTGTTGCAGATTACCTCGAAGAATACTTTGAGACGGATGTGATTAAGGCAAACTTTGCTGGCACAGGAACTATCGGTACCGCCCTCGGTGTTTACAGTCCAGGCACGGCTTATATTTTACTGCACCATTATATGGGTGATGTGGATGGCACTATTGGTGCTTGGGGATTTGCACGAGGCGGTATGGGTTCTGTATCAGCAGCCTTGGCAAAGTCATTTCAATCCTTTGGCGGTGAAATAAAATGTGATGCCGATGTAAATCAAATAATCGTGAAAAATGGCATCACCCAAGGCGTGGCACTAAAAGATGGTACTGAATACTATGCTGACATAGTGGTATCTAACCTTGATCCTAAGCGCACTTTTCTAGACATCATGGATCCCGGCGACATACCTGAGGATGTTGTTACCAAGGCAAAGAATTTTAAAATTCGTGGTTCATCAGGGAAACTAAACATTGCACTAGACGGCTTACCCACTTTCACTGCCATACCTAAATCGAGTCCTTTAATGTTTGGTGATATGCATTTTACTGATTCCTTAGAGCGACTTGAGAGAGCCTATGATGATTGGAAAGATGGTACCTGGTCTAAAGATCCCTATATGGATATGTTGATCCCAAGTCTAACTGATCCCACCATGGCTCCACCGAGTAAACACATGATGACAGTTTTTGTTCAATACGCACCACCAAAAATTAAAGGTAAGGACTGGACAGATGAAGATAGGGACGGTTTTGCTAAATCAGTTATCGACCAAATTTCACATTATAGCCCTGATTTTAAAGATCTGATCCTACACTGTGAAGTGAGAACACCCCGTGAAATTGAAAGCGAGGTAGGTTTAACCGAAGGTAATATTTTCCAAGGCGAGTTAACTTTTGATCAGCTTTTATTTAATCGACCATTTCCGGGTTACGCTCAATATCGTGGCCCTGTTAAAGGCATGTATATGTGTGGTTCAGGAACCCATCCAGGTGGTGGAGTGATGGCAGCACCTGGTGCTAATGCAGCTAGGGAAATCCTTCGGGATTTAAATCTAGGAAGTATTGTCCCGGAGGGTTATGACGATGACTGATCCAAACTATGACGTCATACTAGTTGGTGGTGGCCATAATGGTTTGATCTGTGCAACCTATTTGGCTAAAGCGGGCAAGAAAGTATTACTCTTAGAAGCCAGAGATGCCCTAGGAGGAGGCGCTGCTACTAGCGAGTTTAGTAAGGGCTTTTCAGTATCAAGCTGTGCCCAGTGGTTGATGCAACTAAGTCCTGAAATACAAAAAGATCTAGCTCTGGATAAGTTTGGTTTAACCTTGGCGGCGAAAAATCTCAGTACAATTGCCTTAGGTGAAGATGCAAATCATATCATGATAAAGGGCGATATGCTTGATGGTGATAGCCTATCGGTTGAAGATAAAAAGCAGTATGAAAAATTTTATAAGCAAATATTAAAATTTTCTAAAGTGTTATCAGGAGCCTTTAGTCGGCGCCCTCCTAAACTGGTTGAAGGTAACTTCACCGACAGGATTACCCTGCTAAAACTAGGTATTGGTTTAAAACTGCTCGGTCAAGATGATATGCGTGATCTGCTGCGCATTGCTCTGATCAACATGTATGACATCATGGAGGAGAATTTTGATAATGAATTATTAAAAGCTGCCCTCTCCTTCGATGCTGTACTGGGTTCTCACCTGGGCCCACGCTCTCCAAATACGGTGTTCGGATTTCTCTATCGACGACTTGGCGATGTTTATGGTTTTAAAGGTCCAGCTGTTGTTACCGGCGGCATGGGGGCAGTGGGTAAAGCTCTTGCCAACTCTGCAAAAGCGGTTGGTGTAACTATTCGAACCAACTCGAAAGTGGCCAAAATTAATTGTGATGGCTATCGAGCTATCTCCGTTGAGCTTCAAGATACAGAGACAATTAAGGCTAACATTATCGTTTCCAGTGCTGATCCAAAAACGACTTTCAAGCAGCTTGTTGGTTATCCAAACTTGGAGACTGGCCTGGTTAGAAATGTGCACAATATTCGCATGAAAGGTACTGCAGCTAAGTTGCATCTTGCCTTGAAAGATTTGCCAAAATTTACCGGTGTTGCCCATAAGGATTTAGGTAATCGACTGATCATAGCCCCCACCATGGATTATATCGAAAGGGCTTTTAACCATGCCAAATATGGAGAATATTCATCAAAACCAGCGCTGGATATCAGTCTACCCACGGTACATGACAAAACACTCGCACCAGAGGGACAACATGTTTTATCAGCAATCGTGCAGTTTGCTCCCTATGATTTGAAACAGGGATGGAATGAGCAGACCAAACAAGCCTTTAAGCAATTGGTGATAGATAGACTTGAAGATTTTGCGCCAGGTATCAAGGATCTTATCGTTGAAAGTGAGTTATTAACGCCTAAGGATCTAGAGCAACAATACAATATGACGGGCGGCCACTGGCATCATGGAGAACTAAGCCTTGACCAAATCATGATGACTCGCCCCTTCCCTGGAGCAACTCAGTATGGCACAGCTATCGATGGCCTCTATCTTTGTGGAGCAGGAAGTCATCCTGGTGGTGGCGTGATGGGGCTTGCTGGAAAAAATGCTGCAGATGAAATAATTAAACGGGGTAATAAAGCATGAGCCAAGGCCAAATAAAAAAGCACCGCGATGAAACCATGATGCTCACCTCACCTTTTCATTCAAGAATAGTTGCCGCTTGTGAAATTAATAAATGGAATGAGTGGAAGGGAGTTACTACTCCCGACGCCTACACAGATGTAGAATTAGAATATTTTGCCATTCGCAACTCCACAGGTGTTTTTGATATAAGCCCCATGACAAAATATCGAATAACGGGTGCTGATGCAGAGGTCTATCTAAATCGATTAATAACCCGAGACATTACTAAACTCAACGACTATGGACTAAAAGTCCATAGGTTGCAGTCCACGGACTGAAAGTCCTATTCAAGAATAATATTTCCCTTATCTCCATTCGATGGATCTCGATGGTGCTCCAAATATTCTTGAACCATTTCATCAGTAATATTTCCTGTAGACCAAACGCCATATCCTACTGCCCAAAAATGTTTGCCCCAGTACCGCTTCTTCAAACTCCGAAATTCATCTTGCAATCTTCTCGATGACCTCCCTTTTAAGGACTTCACAAAATTGCTTATCGATAACTTTGGAGGATACTCAATATGCATATGAACATGATCTTTACTCACGACTCCTTTCAAAATCCTTACATCTTCAGCATCGCATATCTGAATTAGAAGTTCTCGACATCTCAATTGAACATCTCCTAGTAAAACCGGATATCGATATTTCGTTACCCAAACCAAGTGTACCGTTAAACGGCTTACTGTATGACTGCATCTTCTTTGATCTTTCATGTAGCATAGAATAACATAAACCCACTTTTGCTAAAGCCTTGCACTGAAAGTGCATAGTTTTCACTAGCGAACTGAGACAATAAACATAGAAAATTTAGCTTTGCCACCTGGGAGAGTGAAAGCCTAGATACTCATATGATGGAATGGCAAGTATCAAAGCCGCTTATTATGTCTGCATATGCAAATACATCTGCATCTAACCCAATACGAACAGCTAAACTTGCACCGGTCATTGCTTATTTAGATGCATGGAACGGTGTCGCGACGTTGGAAACAACGCAACCAACTCTTTATGTTGATTGGTACGAAGGGATTTATATGAAAAATCCACGTGGGTATGTTGCAACCGAAGAAGAAATTATGGTGTCTTTAGAGCAAGCAATGGACCGCTTGGTCGCCGATTGGGGAACATGGCAAGTAGCATGGGGAGATATGAGCAGATCACAACGCCCGCCACTGAATGCAAGCGGCAAGCCAATATTTAATGATGATACACCAAGTATCGGCACGCCCGGCGTGCCAAGTTGGTCAGGCGGTAGTCAAATTTCATTTAACATCCGTCGCGACGGGTTAAAGAGACGATATAAAACCGGTGGTAACAGCTATACAGCGGTTGTTAATTTCCCTAAAGACAGAAATGAACAGGTACAATCGAAGTCTATTCATGTTTTCGGTGCTAATGCCGATCCAAAATCACAAAATAATATGGATCAGGCTAAATTACTGGCATCAAAAACATATAAAAATTCATGGCTTTACCTTGATGAAGTTAAAGCGGGAGCAAAAAAATCGTATCATCCAGGTGAAGAATAAGAGATGCGCTTATCTTTACAATAGCCTAGTTAGCAAGTCGACGATATTTAATACGATGGGGTTGATCGGCTTCAGAGCCAAGACGGCGTTTACGATCCACCTCATACTGCTGATAGTTACCTTCAAACCAAACAGTTTGTGAATTACCCTCAAAGGCTAAAATGTGGGTGGCTATGCGATCGAGGAACCATCTATCGTGGGAAATTACAACAGTACAACCTGCGAAGGCGAGTAGGGCCTCTTCAAGTGCTCGTAATGTTTCCACATCCAGATCATTGGTTGGTTCATCGAGTAATAATAGATTGCCACCACGTCTTAATAGCTTAGCTAAATGAACTCGGTTACGTTCACCGCCAGATAAACTGCCGATGATTTTTTGTTGATCAGCACCTCTAAAATTAAAACGTCCAACATAGGCTCGTGACTGAACTTCATAGTTGCCGATTCGAATGATATCTTGACCTTCTGAAATTTCCTCCCAGACTGTTTTGGTATCATCTAAACTATCGCGAGATTGGCCGACATGTGCAACTTGAACCGTCTCACCAACTAAAAGCTCACCAGAGTCAGGCTTTTCATCGCCAGTAATCATGTTAAATAGTGTGGTTTTACCCGCACCATTTGGTCCGATGATACCCACGATACCACCCTTAGGTAGACGGAAATTGAGATCATCATAAAGTAATCTATCTTCAAATGATTTACTAAGAGATATGGCTTCAATGACGTTATCCCCAAGTCTTGGTCCAGGAGGAATGTACAGGTCTTGAGTTTCGTTGCGTTTTTGAAATTCCATGGAGGAAAGCTCTTCAAACCTTGCCACACGAGCTTTAGCTTTAGCTTGTCTGCCCTTGGGATTAGAACGTACCCAATCCAGTTCTTCTTTCATGGCTCTTGTGTGGGCAGTCTGTTGCTTTTTTTCCAGACGAAGTCGGTCATCTTTTTGCCCTAGCCAAGATGAGTAGTTGCCTTCCCAGGGAATACCGCGACCCCGATCAAGTTCCAGAATCCAGCCAGCCACGTTATCTAAAAAGTATCTATCGTGGGTTACTGCAACAACGGTACCACTATATTCATGGAGAAATCGTTCAAGCCAAGCAACAGATTCAGCGTCAAGGTGGTTAGTTGGTTCGTCGAGTAATAACATATCTGGTTTGGAAAGCAGTAGTCGACACAGGGCTACACGACGACGTTCACCACCAGAGAGTTTTGAAACATCGGCTTCCCAAGGAGGGAGTCTTAAGGCATCTGCAGCTATTTCAAAGGTTCTTTCTATGTCCCAACCATTACCCGTTTCAATAATATCCTGTAATTTAGCCTGTTCATCCATCAAGGCTTCAAAGTCAGCGTCTGGCTCAGCAAATTCTTCACTCACCTCGTTAAAACGTTTAAGCGTTGCTATCATTTCCCCCATGCCTTCCTCTACATTACCTTTAACATCCTTGCTTTCATCAAGTTGAGGTTCCTGAGGTAAAAAGCCAATTTTAATGCCTGTTTGGGGTCTAGCCTCACCTTCTATTTCCGTATCAAGGCCTGCCATAATTCTAAGCAAGGTCGATTTGCCTGAACCATTTAGGCCTAAAACGCCAATTTTGGCACCAGGAAAAAAGGATAGGGAGATATCTTCGAGTATTTTCTTTTTCGGGGGGACAATTTTTCCAACTCGATTCATGGTAAAGATATATTGAGCCAATTTAATTACCTGCTAATGTATTGTTATAAAAATTATGTTTAAGGGAACTAGTATTATAGAAAGTGTCATTAAACCACGAATAAGATGTTCTGCGTAGAAAACCTTCTGAGAGTAGATAAATTCACTGTGTTGAAATCGTCTTATATTGAACTGGAGAATGCATAAAGCTACATAAAATGATATGAAATAAGCAATTATGAGAAGCTCTAGTGGACATTAAAAACTATCTTTATTAGTAAATCAAAATTTTTTTAAATATGCCAGTAATATAAAGTTGCTAGAGATGCCAAATTGTTTGACGAAGGTCTGTGATTTCAGTAGAATTCGCGCATATATGATGATCTAGATCAATATATCGTTAAATAAGTCAAATTATATCTCGATGCTAAATCTTTATATCATATTCTATTAGAACTCTGTTGGTTATCTTATGTTGTGTCCGGGGGACTCGAGATTCACCGACGGCATTTTATAAAATAATTATAACTAATGCCTGCTTTACAGGTATTTCCTGCTATTTACTGGAGATTGAAGGAATGGCTCTTATTCGTAAGCTGACAGCTGCTTTCGCTATGTTATCAATATTCTTTACTAGCTCGCTAGTTCAGGCTGTTGAATACAACATGACAGAAGGGGTAACCGAAATCAGTCAGAGTGCCTATGACATCCATATGCTCGTTATATATGTTTGTTTGGCAATCGGGATTTTGACTTTTGGTATAATGTTCTACAGCATGTGGGCGCATCGACGTTCTGCACATCCTACACCTGCTACTTTTTCACATTCTACTCTGGTAGAAATTATCTGGACGACGATCCCACTAGTCATATTAGTTGCCTTGGCTGTACCTGCGACAACTACCTTGATTAAAATGGAGGATACATCCAAAGCTGATATGACCATTTTGGTGACAGCTTCTCAGTGGAAATGGCATTATAAGTATTTAGATGGTGAGCAGAAGGATATTGAATTCTTTAGCTTGTTATCAACCCCTCGTGCGCAATTTGAAGAGTTTGATGGTCCGGGTGCAACTAAGAGCGAGAACTATCTACTTGAAGTTGACAATTCATTAGTCATTCCTGTTGGTAAGAAAGTACGTTTTCTCTTTACTTCAGATGATGTAATTCACTCTTGGTGGATTCCTGATTTTGCGATTAAGCAAGATGCTATTCCTGGATTCATCAACGATGCTTGGACAAATGTTCCAAGCCCTGGAATTTTCCGTGGTCAATGTACTGAACTTTGTGGTAAAGACCATGGCTTCATGCCAATTGTTGTTGAGGTTAAATCAGAAGCTGATTTTAACAGCTGGGTCGCAGAGCAAAAAGGCACTATAGCCGCTGCCGCAGAAGCCGCAGAAGCCGCTGCAGCTAAGAGCTGGACGATGGAAGACCTAATGGCCAAAGGTAAAGAGGTATACGAAGTACGTTGTGCTGTTTGTCACAAGTCAGACGGTAGTGGTATACCTCCAGTCTTCCCAGGCTTGGTAGGTGGTGCTATAACAACTGGACCTATTGAAGGCCACCTGAACATGGTTGTTCATGGCAAAGCAGGTACTGCAATGCAGGCCTTTGGTGCCCAGTTAACTGACGCAGAAATCGCAGCCGTTGTCACCTATGAGCGTAACGCTTGGGGTAATGACAAGGGTGACCTTGTTCAACCAGGTGATGTTGCCGCAAGCAAGAATTAAAATAAGAGGAAATAACAAATGAGTGCTGCAATTGATTCGCACGATCACGACGACCATGAGCATCATGGTGCGCCAACTGGTATAAAAAGATGGATATATTCTACCAACCACAAGGATATCGGTACTATGTACTTGATATTCTCCTTTGTCATGTTTTTGGTCGGTGGCTTACTCGCCTTAATCATACGAGCTGAGTTATTTATGCCAGGACTACAAATTGTAGAGCCTGATTTTTTTAACCAATTAACAACCATGCATGGTTTGATCATGGTATTTGGCGCAGTAATGCCAGCAACTGTTGGTCTAGCAAACTGGATGATACCGCTTATGATTGGTGCTCCAGATATGGCTTTACCCAGAATGAATAATATGAGTTTCTGGATTTTGCCCTTTGCCTTTACCTTATTAGCAGCAACATTCTTCCTACCAGGTGGAGCTCCTAACTTCGGTTGGACATTTTATGCACCACTATCAACAACCTACGGACCACCTAGCACTGATTTCTTCATCCTAGCGGTTCATTTACTAGGTATCTCATCCATCATGGGTGCAATTAACGTTATTGTAACTGTGATGAATCTACGTGCTCCTGGCATGACTTACATGAAGATGCCTCTTTTTGTATGGACATGGTTTATCACAGCGTTTTTGCTAATAATGGTAATGCCAATCCTTGCAGGTGTTGTAACCATGATGCTTACAGATCGACACTTCGGTACAGCCTTCTTTGACGCTGCCGGTGGTGGTGACCCCGTCTTGTTCCAGCACATTTTCTGGTTCTTCGGTCATCCTGAAGTTTACATCATGATTCTACCTGCTTTCGGTATTGCTTCGACGATTATTCCAACCTTCTCAAGGAAGAAATTGTTTGGATATAGCTCAATGGTTTATGCAACGGCAAGTATTGCTTTATTGTCTTTTATCGTCTGGGCTCACCATATGTTTACAACAGGAATGCCGCTTTTCGCTGAGTTATTCTTCATGTACGCAACAGTGATTATCTCAGTACCAACCGGCGTAAAAGTATTTAACTGGATTGCAACCATGTGGAGAGGTTCTATTACCTATGAAACTCCAATGTTATATGCGATTGCTTTCGTCATACTATTTACTATCGGTGGCTTTTCAGGCTTGATGCTTGCTATGGCTCCAGTTGATATGCAGTACCATGATACTTACTTCGTAGTAGCTCACTTCCACTATGTACTATTTCCTGGTGCTATCTTCGGTTCTATTGCAGCCGTTTATTACTGGATGCCTAAGTGGTGTGGCCGTATGTACAATGAAAAATTAGCTGCAGTTCAGTTTTGGCTATCAATGATTTTTGTTAATATCACTTTCTTCCCAATGCATTTCGCAGGACTAGCGGGTATGCCCCGACGTATTCCTGATTACGCATTGCAGTTTGCAGATTTTAACATGTGGTCTACTTATGGTGCTTTTGGATTAGGAATTACTCAATTGTTATTCATCTACATCCTAATCGATTGTTATAAGCGTGGTAAGCCAGTAGGCACTCAAGTATGGGAAGGTGCAGAAGGTTTAGAATGGACTGTTCCATCACCTGCTCCACACCATACATTTACTGTTCCACCTACAATTAAGTGATAATTTAAATGACTGAACAAGCGCAACAAAATTCTAAAATCATAAAGCGGCTACTGCTTCTGGTAGTCGGTATGTTTGCTTTTGGTTTTGCCATGGTTCCAATTTATGATGTGCTTTGTGAGATCACTGGAATTAATGGTAAAACGAGTAATGTGGCCGCTGTTTTCACCGAAAGCCAAGTAACAACTGAACGTGAAATCACCGTTCAGTTTGTAGCTTCAGTTAAAAGAGGTATGCCTTGGGAATTTAAACCTGAGATAACGAAAATTAATGTAGTTCCGGGAGTGATGTATAAGACAAGTTTTTATGCTCATAACCTATCCTCAGAAGATGTAGTGGGACAAGCGATACCAAGTGTTGCGCCAGGCAGGGCTGCAATTTACTTTAATAAAACAGAATGCTTTTGTTTCAATCAGCAACACTTAGAAGGCAATGGTAAGGTTGATATGCCCTTGGTATTTTTTATCGATAAAGATATACCGGATGATGTCAAAACTATCACCTTGTCATACAGTTTGTTTAATATTACTGAGCAAGTTATAACACAGAACTCTACAGCACCATAAACTAATAGCTAGTCTATCGAAGTCCGTCATTGTTAAGACTTTATTATTAAAAATAATCTGACATAAACGGCAACGGAGAAAATAAAAATGACAACAAACGAAACACCTCGTTATTACGTTCCTGCTTCAAGCCCCTGGCCAATTGTTGGTGCAATCGGGTTAATTATTACGGTTATAGGTGGCGTAAACCTTATTCAGCAGTCAACAGGTATTGTACCCAACGAAGGAACTATTCCTGGCGGTCCAGTGCTTGCGATTGGTCTGGGTATCATAATTTTTATGATGTTCAGCTGGTGGCGAAACACAATTAACGAATCGATTAATGGTATGAACAGTAATATGCTAGATGTTTCATATCGTCAAGGCATGATGTGGTTCATCACATCAGAGGTTATGTTCTTTGCAGCTTTTTTTGGCGCATTATTTTACTTAAGAACCATCTCTGTTCCATGGCTCGGTGGTGCAAGTAATAACGTTATGACCCATGCAATACTTTGGCCTGAGTTTTTACCTATGTGGCCTCTAACGACGACTCCAGATGGTGAAACCTTAGGTTCAATTGGCCCTTGGGGATTACCACTGTTAAATACGATTTTACTGTTGACTTCGTCAATTACTTGTACCATTGCGCATCACGCTTTAATTGCAGGCAATCGTAGGAAACTGATACTGGGGCTTGCTGCTACAGTAGCTCTGGGTATTACTTTTTTATATTTCCAAGTACAAGAGTATATCTATCTATATGAAGAAGTTGGTTTAACCCTAGGCTCTGGTGTTTATGGTTCTACCTTCTTCTTGTTAACCGGCTTTCACGGTATGCACGTTACTATTGGAACAATTATGTTAATCGTGATGCTGGTTCGTTCCATTAAGGGTCATTTCAGTAAAGAGAATCATTTTGCCTTTGAAGCTACCGCTTGGTACTGGCATTTTGTTGATGTAGTTTGGTTAGGTTTGTTTATCTTTGTTTATATTCTCTAATATAAGTTGAGGTAACTAAAAAGCCGGGTTTACCCGGCTTTTTCAATTGAGGTGGAACAATTGAGGTCGAATAGTTAGGGTTGAATTCCATGGGGTACGATAACGCCAGTTGCTACGGCGGTTATTAGGCCTATGATCAGCAGTACAGAAAGAGCAATACGCCAGGTAAGTGAGTTGACGGTTCGTTTAGTTTTGCCCTGATCCTTGACCATATAGTATAAGCCACGAAACAGCACAAAAAGTATGGCAAATAAAGCCAAGACAATAATTACTTTAGCCATGTTAACTATCTTTTATTGATGAAATAAGTGCTAAATTATAACCTGACTGTATTAGAATGACTAAGTATTTACACTAATGGTATGTTACTAGAAAATGCAAATAGGCACTTATCAATTTAATCCAAAAATTTTACCTACTGCTTTGGCAATTCTCGGGGTGGTTTTTCTTTTAAATCTAGGAAATTGGCAGTTAAATCGTGCCGATGAAAAGCGGCTAATTCTAAATAATATCGCTGCAAAAAAAACAGCAACACCACTTAAATTAGTCGAGTTGGATAAAATCAAGGATAAGAATTACTACCCTTTAACCCTGAAAGGACAATTTGATAATCAGCATTATTTATTACTGGATAATCGATTTTACAAAAGCCGACCGGGCTTTGAAGTAATACAACCGCTGATCATGAATAACAGAGTTGTATTGGTTAATCGTGGATGGATCCCTCTGCCTTTAGATAGAAACAATTTGCCTGCAATACCAATTATCAAAGGCACTCTTGAGGTTTTAGGAGAAGTTAATATTCCCACGGCTGCTATTGTTTTGAGAGCTGATGAATTATCTGCGGCTAAAGCTTGGCCTCAATTAATTCAATCCCTAAAGATTGACCAACTCACTCAACTTTATGGTGAATTAGGTCTAACGATTGAGCCTTGGATATTGAGGCAAGAAGTGGAAGAAGATCCCTTTTATCATCGTCAATGGATCTTTGTTGCCATGTTGCCTGCAAAGCATATAAGTTACGCTATTACCTGGTTTGCACTAGCGCTAGCATTAATAATCATCTATATTGCTGCGGCATCAAGCCGTGAGGAGAAAAAGCTTGGAACAGACGAAGTATAAAACATCAAATAGAGTTACAATGATTGGCTTTCTAGTCATCTTCGCTCTGCCAATAGCGATTGCTTGGGCTGCTTATTTTAATGGCTGGTTTGAAGGTATTAATACAACCAATGAGGGTGAATGGGTTAAGCCTATCATCTCCTTTAGTGATTTCAATCCAGTTTACTCAGATAAGTCAGCTTTTATCACCAAACCTGGTGAAAAGTGGAAGCTAATCTTTCCAGCCAAGCTCGCTGAATGTCAAAGTGAAGAAACCGATCTAGATTGTTTATTGAATTTATTCTTAATAAGCCAGACTCATATGGCGTTGGGTAAAAATAAACAGCGAGTTGAAATAATTCTATTTAACGGCTTAACCGCCTATAGTGTTGAACAACTAAAAGCCTTAGAAGAGAGATTTGTTGATTTTAAAGTTGTAAATAGTAGTACTGAAGCCTTCAGAGAAATAGAGACATCCTATATTTATATTGCCGATCCTTTAGGGAATATCATGCTGCGTTATTCAGCAGTAAAAAACCGTGAAGAGCTGCCTTTAAAAGGTAAAAGTGTTTTAAAGGATCTTAAGAAACTTCTAAAATTATCGAGACTCGATTGATGCAACAACTTATCATAAATCTTAAAATAATTCAAAGAAGGTCCGGTTAATATGTCGTTTAATTGGCGAGATTATCTAGAGCTGTGTAAGCCTAAAGTAGTTGCATTGCTTCTGATGACGGCTGTCATCGGTATGTTTTTGGCAACACCAGGAATGGTACCAGTTGATATTCTAGTATTTGGCACTCTCGGTATCGGTATGGCCGCCGCAGCCGCCGCAGTTGTGAATCATGTTGTTGATAGGCGCATCGATGCGATTATGCATCGAACCGATGCTCGACCCTTGCCTCAAGGAAATGTAACTCCGAGACAAGCAATCATATTTGCTGGCATCATGTCATTCACCTCCATGGCAATGTTATATTATCTAGTGAATCCACTTACTGCCTGGTTAACCCTGTTTGGCCTTGTGGGTTACGCCTTTGTCTATACCATGTACCTAAAACGTGCTACTCCCCAAAATATCGTCATAGGTGGCATATCAGGTGCGATTCCCCCCATGTTAGGTTGGACAGCAGTAACAGGTCTTAATGGCGAGCTTCCGGCCCACGCTCTACTGCTAGTGCTTATTATCTATACTTGGACTCCACCGCATTTTTGGGCATTAGCAATACACCGTCGTGATGATTATGCCAAGGCAAAAATTCCCATGTTACCCGTGACCCACGGCATAGACTTCACTAAGACCTGTATTTTGCTTTATACCATTTTACTGGTAATAACCACCGTACTTCCCTGGTTAGTTGGTATGAGCGGACTGGTTTATTTAATTGGAGCTTTGATCTTAGGTGTACTGTTTTTGCGTATGAGTGTAAAGCTGAAATTTGGTGACGAGAAAAAATATGCTATGAAAACCTTTGGTTTTTCCATTACTTACCTGATGTTATTGTTTTCGGTAATGCTTATTGACCATTATTTACCTGCTAACCCCTTTATGTGAAAAAGATGTACAATACGGCGGTTTTATCCTTAAGTTAAATAAAGTAAGTTAAATTAGTAAATTAAATTCTATTGGAGCGAGCATGACAAAAAGTAGATTTGACAGGGCTATTTCTCTGGAAAATTTTGATCCTCAATTGGCTGAAATGATTGAAAATGAGCGGGAACGCCAAGAACAGCATATTGAACTAATTGCTTCTGAAAACTATACAAGTCCACTTGTAATGGAAGCTCAAGGATCCGTACTTACCAATAAGTATGCCGAAGGCTATCCTCAAAAACGCTACTATGGTGGCTGTGAATTTGTAGATGGCGTTGAAACGCTAGCCATAGATAGGGCCAAGCAGTTGTTTGGTGCTGACTTTGCTAACGTCCAGCCCCATTCTGGCTCTCAGGCAAATGCTGCGGCCTTTGCAGCCATGATACAACCCGGTGATACTATCCTTGGTATGAATCTAAATGAAGGTGGGCACCTAACTCATGGTTCACCGGTTAACTTTTCGGGCAAGTTGTATAATCCAATTGCCTACGGTCTTGATGATAAGGGATATATCGATTATGAGCAGCTAGAGCAACTAGCACTTGAGCATAAACCGAAACTTATCCTAGCTGGCTTCTCTGCCTATTCAAGAACAGTTGATTGGGCAAAGTTTAGAGTAATAGCAGATAAAGTTAATGCTTGGCTGATGGTTGATATGGCACATGTTGCGGGTTTGGTCGCGGCAGGTGTTTATCCAAATCCTGTACCCTATGCCGATGTAGTAACCACCACAACTCATAAAACCCTAGCAGGTCCCCGTGGCGGTTTAATTCTTAGCAAGAGCAACCCTGATCTGGAAAAACGTTTAAACTCAGCTGTTTTTCCAGGCAATCAAGGCGGTCCCTTGATGCATATTATTGCCGCTAAGGCGGTGGCATTTAAGGAAGCTTTGAAACCCGAATTTACAGTGTATCAACAGGGTGTCGTTGATAATGCTAAAGCCATGGTTACAGTGTTGCAAGCAAGAGGCTACAAGATAGTATCTGGTGGCACGGATAATCATCTTTTCTTACTTGATTTAATTGATAAAAATATTACTGGAAAAGAAGCTGATGCAGCTCTTGGTGAAGCCTTCATAACCGTAAATAAAAATACAGTTCCCAACGAGCCCCGCTCACCTTTCGTGACAAGTGGATTACGACTAGGTACACCTGCTGTTACCACAAGGGGTTTTGGGGTAGCTGAAGTTACTGCTCTTGCTGGCTGGATAGCGGATATTCTTGATGATATTAATAATCAGCAACTCAATGCTGAGGTCAGGGAAAAAGTTATTGCCCTTACAAAGCAATTTCCAGTTTATAATTAACAGGGATAAGGTTTATGCATTGTCCATTTTGTGCTGATACAGATACTAGAGTTATAGATTCAAGATTAGTGTCTGACGGCTCTCAAGTAAGGCGTCGTCGAGAGTGCTCTTCTTGTGGTGAGCGATTTACCAGTTATGAAGTTGCCGAATTGGTCATGCCAAAGCTAATCAAACAGGGTGGCACCAGACAACCTTTCGATGAACAAAAGTTGCGGAATGGTATTATGCGTGCTCTTGAGAAGCGTCCGGTCAGTGTTGAAGATATAGAGCAAGCTATTACGCAAATTAAGTCCGGTCTAAGGGCCACAGGTGAGCGTGAAATTCCATCTCAGCAACTAGGAGAAATGGTCATGACAGCTCTACGAAAATTAGATGATGTGGCCTATGTCAGATTTGCTTCTGTGTATCGTCGCTTTAAAGATGTACAGGAATTTAAAACTGCCATTGATAGTCTTGCTGATGAGCCAAATCAAAAGTAATGAATAACCATGCCCTGGATCGACGCTTTATGCGCCGAGCAATTGAATTAGCAGAAAAAGGAATTTTCTCCACAGATCCTAACCCTAGGGTTGGATGTGTATTTGTTCAGAATGACCAAATTATCGCAGAAGGCTGGCATGAAAAAACTGGTGAGAGTCACGCCGAAGCCATGGCTATTGAAGGCTGTAAAGAATCCTTGAAAGGCTCTACCTGTTATGTAACTTTCGAACCTTGTAGTCATCATGGGCGTACTTCACCCTGTTCTGATGCGTTAATTAAAGTAGGTGTAAGTCGGGTTGTGGTGGCAATGGAAGACCCTAATCCGCAAGTATCAGGCAAGGGAATTTCTCGTTTACAGAAGGCAGGGCTCACTCTTGATGTGGGACTTATGGAGTCAGAATCTAGAGAACTAAATCCAGGGTTTATTAAACGCATGCAAACAGGTTTACCCTGGGTGATCTGTAAAATGGCGATGAGTATAGATGGACGAACTGCCATGGCGTCTGGTGAAAGCCAGTGGATTACTTGTGAAAGATCACGGCAGGAAATTCAGTTATTACGCGCCCGTAGCTCAGCTGTAATTACGGGAAGTGGTACGGTTAATATTGATAATCCTTCTATGAATGCCAGACAGGATCAGTTCCCCAGTTCTTATAAAAAAGAGTCTGAAATAGTCCAGCCATGGCGTGTGATTATGGATAGTCAATTAAGCGTCTCGCCCTCAGCCAATATCTTTAAATTACCGGGAAAAGTCATTTGGGTTACCACACAAGAAGTCGATCAATCAAAAAATAATGAACAACTTACCTACTTAAAAATTGAAGCAGGTGAGGATGGTAGAATACGCCCCGATCTGTTATTAAAGTGGCTTGCCGACCAGGGCTGTAATGAAGTGATGATAGAAGCTGGTGCCAAATTGTCAGGAGCTTTTATTAAGGCCGATCTAGTGGATAGGCTAGTCATTTATATGGCGCCTAAAATATTAGGTGACAGGGCACGGGGTTTATTAGAATTGCCAGGCCTAGAGAAGCTCTCAGAAGCTAAGCAATTTAAACTGATCAACGTAAGAGTAAGTGGCGCGGATCTTTGTATGACTTATGAAAGAGAAATGTAGGTTATGTTTACAGGAATTATTGAAGCAACAGGAAAAATCACATCACTAGAATCGAAACAGGGCGATAGCCTGATTGAGATCAGTGTAAATGATCTGGATATGTCTGATGTGAAGCTTGGTGATAGTATTGCTGTTAATGGAGTATGCTTGACGGTTATTCGTTTCACCGATTCAAACTTTACAGCCGATGTTTCAGCTGAAACCTTATCACGCAGTTGCTTTAAACACTGCAAAGTGGGCGATGTGGTAAACTTGGAAAAAGCCTTGCTTGCAACCAGTCGTTTAGGTGGTCACTTGGTGAGTGGTCATGTGGACGGAATCGGTGAGGTTATGAAACGTTTTCAAGATGCCCGAAGTTGGTGCTTTGTGATAAAGGCTCCCGATGAGATTGCCCACTATATCGCAGAAAAAGGTTCTATCACTATTGATGGCGTATCCCTAACGGTAAATAGTGTTTCTGGATCTGAGTTTGATGTGAACATCGTGCCCCATACTCTTGAGTCTACAAGTATGGATCAATTTAATGTATCCACTAGAGTGAATCTTGAGGTTGATCTCATTGCCCGTTATTTGGAAAGATTAATCAATAAGGATTCTACTTCATCAACCAGTAATTCAGCGCAATCTATAAGCGAAGCTATGCTAGTGAATGCAGGCTTTAAAAGTAGATAATACATTTTAGGAACAACAGGTAATAGCAAATGGTATTTAATAGCCCAGAAGAATTAATAAAGGAAATCCGTGAAGGCCGTATGGTGGTCCTACTGGATGATGAGGATCGTGAGAATGAAGGCGATCTGGTCATGGCCGCCTCCCATGTATCAGCTCAAAGTATTAACTTTATGGCCCAGTATGGTCGTGGACTAATATGTCTTAGCTTGACACGCGCTCGTTGTGAACTACTCAATTTACCATTAATGGTTGATAACAATGCTGCCCAGTATGGTACAAACTTCACCGTATCAATTGAAGCTGCTGAGGGTGTAACCACAGGAATTTCCGCGAGTGATCGGGCCGTTACCATCAAAGCAGCTATTTCTAAGCAGGCTAGCGCCGATGACATAGTACAACCTGGTCATATCTTTCCTATCATGGCAGCCGAAGGTGGCGTGCTTAATCGTGCTGGCCACACTGAAGCAAGTTGTGATCTTGCCCGTCTTGCAGGTGAAGAACCTGCTGCGGTTATTGTTGAAATTTTAAATGAAGATGGTTCAATGGCTAGACGGCCTGAACTTGAAGTTTTTGCCAAGACCCATAATTTGAAAATAGGTAGCATTGCCGATTTAATCGAATATCGGAATTTAAATGAAGCGACTATTGAACGTGAAAGTAAATGTAAATGGCCAACGGCTTTTGGCGACTTTGAACTACATACCTTCCGTGACACCATCGATAATGAATTGCACTATGCTATGGTAATGGGCGATATTGATGATGGAGAGCCCGTACTAACCCGAGTCCATGTGGCCAATATTTTTTCTGATCTGCTTTATGGCAATCGTGCTGGAAATCGTAGTTGGTCTCTTGATGATGCAATTGAGAGAGTTGCAAAAGAAGGTAGAGGTATTGTACTTGTCATAGGCAATCATGAATCACTCGATAATATAAGTGGTCAACTAAAAGCTTTTGAGAAGTCCGATGGTGGAGAAGCTACTAGCCAAATTAAGGCGAATACAGGTTCAAGACGCGTTGGTATAGGATCCCAGATCCTTGCTGACTTAGGTGCTCATAAGTTAAAACTACTGAGTACAGAACGAAAATTTTATGCGCTCTCTGGATTTAAAATCGAGATCGTAGATTTTGTAACTGAATAACAGGATTTATTATGAGTAGAAATATTATAGAAGGTGATTTAAAAGCTAATAGTGCGCGCTTTGCTATTCTTGTAACAAGATTTAATAGTTTTATCACAGACAGTTTGCTTGAAGGTGCAGTTGATACCTTAAAACGCCATGGTATCAGTGAGTCTCAAATGGATATTATTAAAGTCCCTGGTGCTTTTGAAATGCCATTAATTGCGCGACGTATTGCTAATCCAGATAAATATGGTGCAATTATTGCCTTGGGCGCTGTTATTCGAGGAGGTACTCCTCATTTTGACTTTGTGGCAGGTGAATGTGCAAAAGGTCTTGGGCAGGTATCCCTAGACAGTGGTCTACCCATTGCTTTTGGTGTGCTTACAACTGACAGCATAGAGCAGGCCATCGAACGAGCCGGAACTAAGGCAGGCAACAAGGGAGCCGACGCAGCGCTAACAGCCTTAGAAATGGTTAATCTATTGAATCAACTAGAAGCATAAAATTATCATGAATCCATCTAAAAGGCGTAAAGGCCGGCGTTATGCAGTCCAGGGAATTTATCAGTGGCAGCTCACCGATAATAACCCTGCTAGCATCTATGAATCCATGTTAGTGGATGTCAACTTGAACAAAACTGATCTTCCTTATATGGAAGAGCTAATTACCAAGGTGCCGAGACATCTTGAAGAAATTGATCAGATCCTGGAGCCAAGTTTAAGTCGAACCTTAGCCGAAGTGGATCCTGTTGAGCGGGCTATTTTACGTATCGCTACCTATGAGTTTTTAAAACATCCTGAAATCCCCTACCGTGTTGTGATCAATGAAGCCATAGAACAAGCTAAAACCTTTGGTGCTGAAGATGGTCATAAATTTGTTAACGGCGTTCTTGATAAAATATCAACTCAGGTACGCGCAGAAGAAGTTAACGCTAGTAAAAAACAATAGTTCATTAAAGGATAGAATTTGAGCATCACAGAATTTTCTTTGATAGAAAAATATTTCTATCGACTCAAAGCTCAGCGAAAAGATGTTGCCTTAGGCATTGGGGATGACTGTGCTCTTTTGAAGGTACCAGAAGGGCAGCTCATGGCAATCACTGTGGATACCCTAGTAGAAAATACACATTTTTTACCTTCAACCTCACCAGAGGATTTAGCTTGGAAGGCTATATCAGTCAATTTAAGCGATTTGGCAGCCATGGGAGCCGAGCCTGCTTGGTTAAGCTTAGCCTTAACGCTTCCAACAGCCGATGAGTCATGGCTTGAAGCTTTTAGTAATAGTTTTTTCGAATGCGCGGATTATTATGACATACAACTGGTGGGTGGAGACACGACTAGTGGTCCCCTTGCAGTAACGATTCAAGCCATGGGATTTACGCCTCCAGCGGCTGCTTTAAAAAGAAGTGGAACTAAGCCAGGCGACTTAATCTGTGTGACGGGTAATTTGGGCGATGCGGGTTTAGGCCTAGCCATTAGTTTAAATAAACATACTTGTCTCACTTCTAAACATGAAGAAACATTAAAAGCTCGATTTAATAGACCTACCCCTAGAGTTGCCGAGGGTATAGCGCTAAGAAACTTGGCTTCATCTGCCATTGATTTATCCGATGGCTTAGCTGGGGATTTAATGCATATTCTCGAAGCAAGTGAAGTTGGCGCGGCCATTGAATTAGACTCTCTACCTTTATCCGAAGCCTTGCTGGCCGAGTGTGATCATCAACAGGCAATCCAATATGCCCTAGCTTCCGGAGATGATTATGAGCTTTGCTTTACCCTTGCAGAAGAAAATCTTGAAAAGCTTGAAAATGCCTTTAAAAGTACCAGTAGTAAATTTACCCAAATTGGTAGAATTGTCGGTGGTACTGAACTTATCTACACTTCAAAAGGCAAGCAGGTAGAGTTGATACTCTCAGGTTATGAGCATTTTCATGAATTATAAAGCCTCAAAACCGGATCTGAAACAACCTATACAGCTGTTAGCTTTCGGATTTGGTAGTGGGCTAATGCCCAAGGCACCAGGTACTGCGGGAACTCTGGCTGCTATTATTCCTTGGTTATGGTTAACTCAGCAAAGTCTCCCAGTATATCTACTAATCGTTATTCTCTCCTGCCTAGCAGGCATCTATATTTGTGGTAAAACGACTGAAGATTTAGGTGTGCATGATCATGGCGGAATTGTTTGGGATGAATTCTGTGGACTCTGGATCACCTTGATAGCGGTTCCTTTTACTTGGTATTGGCTGCTACTCGGCTTCTTATTATTTCGGTTTTTCGATATCCTTAAGCCTTGGCCCATAAATTGGCTTGATAAAAAAGTGGATGGGGGTTTGGGCATCATGTTGGATGATATAGTTGCAGGTTTGTTTGCTTGGATTATATTACAGGTGATGTTATATGTTTATTTACCCACAAGTCTTTTATCCAGCCTGTTAGCCGCTGTGTTTAGCCACTAACTTAATGAAATTCGATGCTTCAATACCTTCAGTTCAAACTGCTCGTTTTGATGATTGGTCTGTTGAGCATTCTCCTGCCTTGAGTACAAAATGGCTACAGGATTTAATTGAATTTGACTGGTCATTAATCGATAAAAAAGATCCTAATGTGTTGAATATTAATGACTCTTCTTTGGTTGTAAAAATAGAATCTGACCTTGGGTATTTAGCCGCAAAGCTCAGCAGTAATGATACTTTAAAGGAGATGGTGCTTAATACCTTTAGCCAAAAATCGGCAAAACGAAATTGGCAATATGCTCATTTTTTAGTTAATCATCAAATTTCCACCCCTGAACCTCTTGCTTTTTTACAACGTAAGAAATTAGGCTTAAATTATCAATCTTGGTATATTTGTCGATTTGAAGAAGGTCTTACTTGTGAAGATTACTTTCTTAATGCAACTTCTTTTACACCTGCTATGAAAAATATAATATCAAGTATTGTCGAATTATTTAGAGCCATGAAAGAGTGTCAAGTGAGTCATGGCAACCTAAACGCCAGTAATCTTATCATCTCCCAAGATGGACCCTGTCTAATTGATCTAGACTCCATGAGTTATTGTTCAAATAAGAAAAAAGCTGAGCAGAAGTGGCGAGAAGATCTGCTAAGTTTTATGGATAACTGGTGGCAACGTCATGACATAGATAAACAATTTAGATTGGCATTTTTAAAGCAGGGGATCGCGCTCTAAGCGACCAGCAATTCTCGGTGAAATTTAAGTACCCTAGTTTAGTGCTATCTGTACCATTATAAAATATAGTTTTCGCAGTAAATCGGCCATTTTCGATATTTTAAAATTAAAATGAACTTCTTATGAATTCCACGATCTGATCAAATAGATGTTCGTTTAATCATAAGGTTTTCGTTTGAGCTCATTAATAAAATCAAAGAAGCACTCAAATTTTACCGCCCTTAGAGAGGCAATGACATCCCATTTCGATGCTGTTACCGATCGCCGCCAATCAAAAAAATGCACATACAGTCAATCAGATGTTCTTATGAGTGCATTTGCATGTATGTACTTTCAGCAACCTTCTTTGCTTCATTTTCAACGAAAGATGCAAGAGGGGCGACATAAAAATAATTGTCGAACGTTATTTGGTATCGAAAAAATTCCACAAGACTCTCAACTGAGAGAGGTGCTAGATAATATACCAAGTGATTTACTTGCTCCGGTATTTAAAGATTTTTTTGGTCGGTTAAGACGTCACAAACATCTAGAAGACTATGCGATTTTACCCAACGTATTGATGTGCTCTATTGATGGGACTCAATATTACAGCTCTAAGAAAATTCATTGTGAGCACTGTTTACATAAAGAGCACAAAACGGGTGAAAAAACTTATAGTCACGCTGTTTTACAAGGCGCCATCATGCACCCTGACAAAAAACAAGTGATCCCTGTGATGCCTGAGCCTATTCAAAATTCAGAACCCGCCGTCAAGGTTAGTCCATTAAAAGAAAAACAAGATTGTGAAACCAAAGCCGCTAAACGCTTTATAGAAAGGTTAAAAAGCACTTACCCACGGCAGCGATTTTTAATTTGTGGTGATGGATTGATGTCGCACCAACCCTTGATCAACGAAGTGCTGGCAAAAGACATGCATTATATTTTTGTTTGTAAGCCAGGCGATCACAAATACCTTTTTGAATGGCTAAATGATTACCCTGAACTGCCTAGCCTGGAAATAACCGACAAAAAAGGCCGCACTCATCAATATCGCTGGCAAAATAAAGTTCCTTTACATGGGCAGGCTGATGCCATCTTGGTGAATTATTTTGAACATAAAATCATCAACTCACAGGGAAAAGTCACTTCAACCTATAGCTGGGTCACTGATATTGAAATCAACGAAAAAAACATCATAAAGATGGTCAAAGCCGGTCGATGTCGCTGGAAAATAGAAAACGAATGCTTCAACACATTAAAGAATCAAGGCTATCATTTAGAGCATAATTATGGGCATGGCAAAGAATATTTAAGTTATAACATGTACTTATTAACGCTGCTAGCTTTCTACTGTCATCAAATTTTTGAGTTGACGGATAAAGCTTATCAAGCCTGCCGTAAGCGATATGGCTCAAAACAAAGCTTGTGGGAAACGTTGAGAGTAACCATTCAATTTTTTATTTTTAACTCATGGGAAGCCATGTTGAGTTTTTTGCTAATGACAAATGATGAGCAAGACGAGTTTATAAAAAAAATGTGAATTTAATAAGCAGGTTAATCGCACTTAGCTGTGTGGCTAGACGCTTGCCTGCTATTTACGCATTAAAAATGAAAGAGGCTG
>NVWF01000012.1 GCA_002746155.1 Gammaproteobacteria bacterium
TTTTTTTTCTTTTTCTTCCTTCGTTATTTCTTTTTCCGCGGATATCTTTTCCAATTCTTTTTGAACCTGTTCCTTTTCGAATTCCATCAATTCTTCAGGCAAATCAAATTCATCATATAAATCTGATAGTTGAGTACGAACAGCTATGCGATACTCACTTTTAAGTTCAGCGGTTTTTCGCGAAATTATTGTTAAACCAACATTTTCTTTTAATTCAGCTTCATCTAAAACACTAGTGGTGACCTTCTGGTTATCTTCAGCTAGTTTTATAGCTTGTTCAGCAAGATAAGTTGGGGTGCAGATGTTACCCGGTAAATTTGCTAAATCCTTCGCTAAACCAACACCACGTGCAACTGCTTCACCTTGTTTTATCGCTTCTTCGCCTTCTGATAACTCGCGTCGGGTTGGCACATTAAAAATGAGTTTGCGTAGCGGGCGGCGTTCAGGCTCAGATTTGGTTTTTAACTGATTGAAGCTGTAGAGGGATTCTTCAGAAGCTTGAACAGCCTGCTTAACTTTCCACTGAGAATCACGACCTTTAACATTAAGCTCAGTCAAAAAGCAGACAGCTTCCATTGACCCTGTTTCATTAAGTGTGGTGATTGCTTTAGAGATAATGCTTTGGTATTGAGTGTCACCAAGTTCCCTTTCCTTGCCACATCCCACAAGTAAAACCCTGTCACTTAGCGCGTTAGGTACATGGTGTAATAACAGCACCTGACCTAGCTTACCTTCTAGATCTCCACGGCGTAAGATGTTGCTGATAAATCCATCTGCAATCTTATCAAACTGTTCTGCTGTGGCAGTTAATTTTCGTGGCTCAAATACACCGAGTACAATACAGGCGGTTCTTTGTTTTTCAGGGTTACCACTTTTTACACTATATTCCATGAATACTCCGACTTTTTGGCTGATTTAGCCTAGATAACTTAGTAAAAAGCTAGTTTAACTCAAAATCATTAAAAAAGAAGGCAAAAATACAAGTTTAATGGAATAATCTTGGCTATATTTCAACCATTGAGTAGTTTTTATACTTTTTTGATAAACTCTTTGTTAAAAAGAATCTTGAATTAAGATTCCAGTAGGAAATAAAGACAATTACGACCTGCATCAAATTTAATTGCCTTTTCGCTCTTTGTTATAAAACCAATTAAAACTATAATTCTATAGGCGTTGACAGTATGATTTGTACATTCAATTAAAAACTAAGTATAACCTCAAGGCTTTAGCTGTGATCATTGGACGACATTTAAACAAAGAAGTGATTAAAACAATGCTTGTGGTATTGATGGTGTTGCTAATGCTCTTTGTTGGACAACGCTTTGTAATGTATTTGGGTGGAGCTGCCCAGGGGCGTTTTTCCTCTGATTTGGTATTAACATTACTTTTTCTCCAAGTCCCTATTTTTATCAGTTATTTGTTACCCCTGTCGCTATTTCTAGGAATTTTAATTTCTTTAGGTAAATTACATACGGATCACGAAATGACCGTTATAGCTGCCTGCGGAATCAGTGACCGTCAGATATTCATCTATTTTCTACCCTTGATTATAGGTTTGAGTATACTAACGGGCTACCTCACCTTGTTTCAAGCTCCAACGGCTACCCTTATTCAAAAACAATTAATTGCCGATCAGGAAAATAAAGGCGAGTTAAGTTTATTAACACCTGGACGATTTCAACAAACATCGGACGGTAAGAAAATTGTTTATGTAGAGGGCATTAGTGATGATCAACAACTTAATAAAGTTTTCTATGTACAGCAAGATGAGCAAAAGAGTCATGCATTTTCACTTATAGTTTCTGAGTCTGGACGATATTGGAGTGATGATGATCAAAAGCATTATTTGGTGTTAGAAAAGGGTAATCAATATCGAGGTACTCCCGGCAGTAATCAGTTTACCACCATGAGCTTTGAACGCTATTTCATGGAACTTAAAACGACTAGTAAAAAAGCTGGGATCACTAAAATTAAAGCCAAGGCCACTTCTGAACTATGGAATGACTTCACAATCGCTAATCAGGGTGAATTACAGTGGCGAATAGCAGCACCAATATCCGTTGCCTTATTGGTGTTATTAGCTTTGCCTCTATCGAGGGTTGCGCCTAGACAAGGAAAATTTGCCCGTTTAATACCGGGGCTGTTAATTTATATTGCCTATATGATCCTTCTAATTACAGTACGCAACGCCATGAATGCTGATGACTTATCTCCTCTGATTGGCACCTGGTGGATCCATCTCTTATTACTGGGTTACGGTTATAGTGAGTTTACCCATTGGGCCTGGTTAAAAAAATTGAAACGACAACTTGCCAGTAAATCATGAAAGTCATTGACCGCTATATCGCCAAGACAGTTATCCTTGATACTTTGATGGTGCTATTTTCACTGATGTTGCTACGCACTTTATTTGCTTTTATTGATGAGAGTAGTGATATAGGGAAGGGTGATTATCAATTTATAGATGCTCTTTATTTTTCAACACTGCAATTACCAGCACGGCTCTATGAGTTATTTCCAGTATCCGCTTTAATTGGTGGATTAGTTGGCATAGGACGACTGGCAAGTAATTCAGAATTGATTGTTATGAGAGCTTCAGGTTTGAGTCTTAAGGATATAAGCTTTTCAGTTCTCAAAGGCACCATAACCTTAATGATTATTGTATTTTTCGTAGGTGAATTTATAACACCTAAAAGCTCCCCTTTGGCGAGACAAATGCAGACTCTGCTTATTTCTGGAGGTAATTTGGTTAATTCCTCCCAAGGTGTGTGGGTAAAAGAGTCAAATAATTACATCCACATTAGAATATTACTGCAGCAAGGAAGAATGGAAGGCGTCACTCGTTTTCAGTTTTCAAATGAGCAACTTCAAGCGATGATTTATGCACAAACTGCAACATATCAAGAGAATGGACGCTGGTTGTTAGAAGGAGTTAAGCAAACCTTTGTTTCTAAAGACTCAGTTAGAAGCACGGAAGCAGATAGCTTGTACTGGGATACTGAAATAACCCCTGAAACCTTAGGGGTAGTTAGTCTAAACCCTGAGGAATTGAATATTCAGGGCCTGGTGGAATATCGTGATTATTTACGTGAGAATGGATTGAACTCTACTCGTTATGAATTGGCCTACTGGAAAAAAATTCTACAACCTCTCGCTGTGGCGGTGATGATGTTTCTTGCTCTTTCTTTCATTTCAGGCCCACTTCGTACGGTTACTATTGGCGCCCGAATTGTTTTGGGAATGGTGGTAGGATACGGCTTTAACATGCTTTCAAATATATTTGGTCCAGTGAGCTTAATCTATCAGATGCCACCTATTTTAGCGGCAAGTTTGCCAATCATTTTATTTGGTGTCATAGCTGCCATTATGTTGAAGCAAGCACGTTAAAACAAGCACATTAACGTTATGCGCTTTTATCAATTACCATTACATTACTGTGGGACAAGATATCATGCCAACCACGACTAACGTGCAGTAAAACCGTTAGATTAGCAAGCCCTAGTAAGCCACTGGCAAACCTAATCAGCGCATTTTTATGGCTAATGATGCCGCCATCAAGAGCGACTAGTTGTAAACGCCAAGCTTTCATACCGAGGGTTTGACCGCCTCTTCTCCAGCACCAGTCATAGTAATAAAACCAAGTTAGCATTAGCCAGATAAAATAAAGTGGGTTTTCTACCAGAATATTTTGCTCAGTGATGGCAGTTTCATCCATAAATACAACAACGACTAGCATCACTAATCCGGTTGAGAGAAAAAGTAATGCTGTAATCACCAGTGAATCATAGGTGAGGGCGGCTAGTCGCCTTATAAATCCAGCTGGGTAAGGTGTTGTCTTTGTAGTTTTAGTCATTTGCAGAATTTTAACAGATATAGCGTAAACAACCATAGTCCTGATAGAATATGATAATATTAATACCCCTAGGCCTTTGAAGATGACTGAAAATAATAATAATTCTAAAAAAGACCAAGTTGATCAGCAACAGGTTAACCTGGACAATGAAGTGGATTCTTTTGGTGAATTAGGATTAGAAATCGATTTAGATACTGACCTTGATGAAATCCTTTCAAACGAAGAAATTGCAGATAAATTAGAACAAGCCCAATCAACTGCTAAAGATTATCAATTATCCCAAGCCTCAAAACCATCCAGTATTGATTCTGTTTCAGTAGAAGACTTATCCATAGAGAAAAAAGAAGCTGATGAAGAAAGCTTAGAGTGTCTAAATTGCTCAACACCACTCACTGGGCCTTATTGTCATGATTGTGGGCAACCTGAAAGACACTTTATTCGCTTTTTCCCCAAAGTCTTGTGGGAAATGGTAAACGAAGCCTTTGATCTCGATTCAAAAGTGTTACGTACAATATTGCCATTATATTTTATACCTGGTCGACTAAGCATGGAGTACTTTGCCGGAAGACGTGCTCGGTATGTTAACCCACTGCGACTTTATATTATTTTAAGTATTTTATTTTTCATCACTCTTTCAATTTCCACAGGAGGAGAGACTGGTGCAGTCATCACTAATGAGAATAACGGTGTCAATTTGAGAATAAGAACCACCAATGATATTGAGGCAGTGGATCCGCATCTAGAAAAGAAAGGCATTGTAGATCAAGATGGCCAGTTAAATGTAACCCTAGGTAATGATAAACCCTGGAATCTTGAGACGAATCCTCTCACCTTTAATGATATGTTTAACGAGGAAACGACTAAGGAGCTAAATCAATTCTTCTGGGCCTTAGCTTTAAAGCTAGACAAGGTTGTGAAAGATGACCCAAAAGAATTATTAAATGAATTTTTAAATGTAATCCCGCAATTAATGTTTATTTTATTACCGATATTTGCTCTACTTCTAAAGCTTACCTATGTATTTAAAAAACGCTACTACATGGAGCACTTGATAGTAGCCTTGCATAATCATTGTTTTATGTTTTTGTCACTTATGTTGTTAATCTTAGTGGGTTATGTACAGGATGTTCTAGCGAGTCCCGAATGGCTCATTGATGCATTAAGCTACTTATTTATTATCATGCTCCTCTGGGTTCCATTGTATCTTTTCATCACCATGAAAAGAGTTTATGCTCAGGGTTACACCATGACAATGATAAAGTTTATTTTTATAACCATTTCTTATCAGCTTCTACTTTCTGTCACGGCAGCCCTAGCTTTTGCTTTAGGCCTGTATTATATTTAGCCCAATGGACCAATAATAAGGATGACTTCATTGAAAAACACTCTATTTATATTTATTTTTATTTCACTCAGCAGTTTAAATGCTTCAGGTACACAAAGCTTCGATGAAGCTTACAAAAACCTTAACGATAAAATGTTACGGGAAGATATTAAGGTACTTTCATCGGATGAATTCGAAGGCCGCGCTCCAGCAACTGAAGGTGAGATAAAGACCATTAACTATTTACGTGACCGATTTAAATCTATGGGATTAGAACCGGTGAGCGGAAACAGTTATTTTCAATCAGTACCTTTAGTTGAAATGGAAGCCGATAGAAATATGGTGCTTTCCATTTCAGGTAAGACTTATTCCTATGATAGTCAGTTTGTGGCCTGGACTAAAAGAATCACTGAGAAGGTGGTTGTTAAAGATTCCGATTTAGTCTTTGTTGGTTATGGCATTGTTGCACCAGAATACCAGTGGAATGATTATCATGGGGTAGATGTAAAAGGCAAAACCGTCGTAATGCTAGTTAATGATCCTGGCTATGCTACTCAAGATGAACAATTATTTAATGGCAATGCCATGACCTATTATGGCCGTTGGACTTATAAATATGAAGAGGCTGCAAGACAAGGTGCAGCAGGCGTTTTGTTGGTACATCAGACGGCACCAGCATCTTATCCTTGGGGAGTTATTAAAGGTTTTACTGGGCCTCAATTTGATTTGGTGACGAAAGATAATAATATGTCTCGAACCCCCATGGAAGCCTGGATAACCCTTGATGTGGCTGAAGAGTTATTTAAGCGAGCGGGACTTAACTTTCGTGAACAAGAAAAAGCGGCCCTAAGTAGGGACTTTAAAGCCTTAGCGATGGATTTGAAAGCTAGTATAGAAATTAACAACAAGATTAAAAAATCTTATTCTAACAATGTGGCGGCTGTGGTAAAAGGCAGCAAGAGCCCAGACGAATATATTATTTATACAGCCCACTGGGATCATATGGGAGTGAATCCTACTCTTGAAGGAGACCAAATATTCAATGGCGCTATTGATAATGCATCAGGTACAGCTGCTTTATTAACGTTGGCTCAAAGCTTTATGGATCTTAAAGTAAGACCAGAGCGCTCAATTATATTTTTAGCAGTGACGGCTGAAGAGAAAGGTCTTTTAGGTTCAGCCTATTACAGTCAAAATCCCCTAGTACCCACTGCAAAAACCATTGCAGGGATCAATATGGATGCGCTCAAGTTTGCTGGACCTATGAGTGACATGACAGTGGTGGGTTTTGGGAAATCTGAACTTGAAGAGTATGCCCGCCGTGCAGCTCTAAAACAAGGTAGAGAATTGGTCGCTGAAGCTAATCCTGAGGCAGGAATGTTTTACCGCTCAGACCATTTTAACTTTGCTAAATATGGGATTCCCATGTTGTACGCACGTGGCGGCACTACTCACCGTGAACTAGGCGAAAAACACGTGATTACTTATACAAAAAACTATTATGCTAATAATTATCACAAGCCTTCAGATGAATATAATCCTGATTGGGATTTCAGAGGTATTGTTGAAGACTTACAAGTTTATTTTCACATTGGCCATGAGCTAGCAACTTCAGACGCCATGCCTAATTGGTACAAAAGTGCTGAATTTAGAATCACCAGAGATAAGGATTTAAAGTCGGGTAATTAGCTTTAGTAAGTACAGAGTTTAATGTTACTTTGAAGTGTTTAATTCTTGCAAAGTAGGGTAAGTAACTTATAATGCATCGCCTACTAGTTAGACCTGTACAATTATCTAGAAGCAATGCCAGAGTGGTGGAATTGGTAGACACGCCGGATTCAAAATCCGGTGCTCGCAAGAGCGTGACGGTTCAAGTCCGTCCTCTGGTACCATTTTCTAGTGTTTGATTCAGAACGATGCCAATCTGCCAACATAATAGCTATTTCCGAAAGTGTGTCATAATCTAAAAATACATGAAATTAACATCTAAATCGTCTATAATGAACGAATCGAACGATTTATGTGGAGATGGAAATGGAAGCACTAAATGCTAATGAAGCTAAAACTCAATTTGGAGAGATGTTAATAAAAGCTCAACGTTCACCTATTCAAATTAATAAAAACGGTAAACCTGTAGCCGTTGTGATTTCAATTGATGAATATAAAAATATCGAAACACTTAAATTAGAATTTTTAAAATCAAGAGCTGATAAGGCAAAGGTTGATATTTCAATGGGTAATATTGTAGATGGTGAGGTATTTTTTGAAGAGTTAGAAGCTGGTCAGTACGATTAGAATGCTTAATTATTATTTAACGCCCGATGCTAAGACTGATCTGATTGATATTCGCCGTTATACTGTTAAGAAGTGGGGAATAATACAATCTCAAAAATACATTTCCGAGTTACACAAGACCATACTAGTATTAGCTGAAAATGCGTTGATTGGAATTCAAAGGCAGGATATAGCTGCAAATGTTTTTAGTTTTCCTTACATCAGTCATGTCATTTACTATGTATATCAAAATGATCAATTAGTGATTTTTGGTATTCTTCATAAAGGAATGGTTCCTGCCAACCATTTGGGAGACAGGGAAATAAGTTAACACACCCGATTAAGAAACCGGTGCTAGCAATAGCGTGACGGTTCAAGACCACTCATTGCCGCCATTTTTAACCCCTTGATTTTTCATGATGCCTCTAAACAATTTATTTGTTGATATTTTTGGTGATTTTTAAAAAGAGATCAATAGCCTAAGAATTAAAACTTATATCAAGAAGCTGGTATTTATCAATATTGGCGAGAAGTAGAGTTTCCTGCATATTAACATGCATCCCGATCACCTAATAACATTGATGCCGATCACCCAATAACATCCATCGCGATCACTCAATAACATTGATGCCGATCACTTTTGAGGTTAAATGTTATTAGTGTTTTGGCTTGATGATATTGCCAATAAGTTTATTTTTCTTTTCTGTAGGTGTTTTTAACCGTTATCCTTTTCTCTTTTTGAGAGAGAATGACTATGCCAACGGCACCTATTTCAATGCGTAAATTAAAAGATATCCTACGACTAAAATATGACTGTAATTTAAGCCATCGTAAAATTGCTGATAGCTTGTCGATTTCTCCTTCAAGCGTATCGACATATTCGGCTAGAGCAGCATTACTTGGTATTACCAGTTGGCCACTGGATAAAAAGTGGTCTGATCCAGAACTAACCAAAGCATTTCTAAAAACGAAGCTACCGGATAGGAAATACAGCGTACCAAATTGGTCAGTTCTCAATCAGGATTTAAAACCAAAAATCATGACCCTGTATCTGTTGTGGGAAGAGTATGCTGAGCGGCATCCTGAGGGCTGTTACAGCTACAATCATTTTTGTCGTCTGTACAAGACATGGTTACGTTCACAGAAATTATCGATGCGTCAGAACCATAAAGCGGGTGAAAAACTGTTTGTAGACTACTGTGGTCCTACAATGAAAATCATTGATCCCGATACTGGCGAAATTCAAACCGCTCAAGTTTTTGTCGCTGTCATGGGAGCGACTAATTACACTTACGCTGAAGCTACTTGGAGCCAAGGGTTAGAGAATTGGGTGATGAGTCATGCAAGATGCTTTGAATTTTTAGGTGGTGTGCCTGAACTAATCATCCCTGACAACCTCAAAAGTGGCGTTACCCGTGCCTGTCGGTATGAACCTGACTTAAACCCGACCTATCAACAAATGTCGGCACATTACAATACGGTGATTGTACCGGCAAGACCCTACAAGCCTAAAGATAAATCAAAGGCAGAGGTCGGTGTGCAAATCGTTGAGCGTTGGATAATGGCGGTGCTTCGTCATGAAATTTTTTATAGTTTACGACAACTCAATCAACGTATCAGTGAACTACTCAAAGACTTAAACCAACGCCCGATGAAGAAATTACCGGGGTCACGGTTGTCACAATTTGAAGCGATTGATAAGCCGGTACTCAAGCCCTTGCCAACACAGCGTTACACCTATACCCAAGTCAAACCGGTGAAAGTCCATATTGATTACCATGTTGAGATTGAAAAGCATTATTACTCAGTGCCCTATACGCTGGTGCGTAAAAGGCTTGAATCCCACACCACCGGTGAGCAAGTGACCTTGTACCATCAGGGCAAACGGGTCGCTGTGCACCCTCGATCACATCGAATGGGTGGACATACCACATTGGATACGCATATGCCCAAAGCTCATCAAAAACAACAACAATGGACACCGATGCGTTTTGAAAAGTGGGCAGCGCAGATAGGCGACTCAACAGAGCAGTTAGTCATACAGATCCTCCAGGCTAAGAAACACCCTGAGCAGAGCTACCGTGTTTGTTTAGGCTTGTTAAGTCTTGCCAAGAAGTATTCACCAGAGCGGCTTGAAGCAGCATGCCACCGAGCACTGGCAATGGGAGTCAGTCGTTTAAAGTCTATTACAAACATATTGGCTAAAGGTCTCGATAGACAACCTTTACCAGAAACCCAACCCGATTTACTCGCTGATATTAAACATACAAATATCCGTGGAAATCGTTACTACCATTAAGGAGAACTTATGCAACAAATCTATCAACAGCTGAATCAGTTAAAACTGGGAGGCATACGTGATGCACTGCAATTACAAACGGAGCAACCGAGTCTTTATAATGAGCAAAGTTTTGAAGAGCGACTCATTTTATTGCTGGAACATGAACTTATCGAGCGAGAGTCCAGAAAAATCACACGTCTAACCCGACAAGCCAACTTCAGAATAAAGGCTGAGCTTGAGCAACTCAATTATCAATCAGACAGGGAGCTTAAGAAAGCTCAAGTGAGAACGCTGGCTCAAGGTGAATGGTTAAGGCTTCATCAGAATATACTCATCACTGGTGCAACGGGTTGTGGTAAAACTTATCTTGCTTGTGCGCTTGGTCATCATCATTGTCAGCAGGGGAAAAGTGTTTATTACTTCCGGTTAAAAGAGTTGCTTGAAAGGATGTTTATGGCACAAGCCGATGGCAGTTATCGCAAGTTTATTAATAAACTTGGCTCAGTTAATTTATTAATTTTAGATGATTGGGGATTAGAGCCTTTGAACGTACAACAACGAAGTGATTTATTGGAATTAATTGACGCAAGATACGGCAATAAATCAACGCTAATCGCCAGCCAATTACCGTTAGAAAACTGGTATGACATGATCGGAGAATCTACTCATGCTGATGCTATTTTAGATCGCCTGGTTCATGGTTCAATAAAAATAGAATTAAAGGGGGAATCGATGAGGAAAAAACTAAATGCTTGACTGTTCGTGTCACTCGAGTTAGATTTTAACAAGGTCTACAGATTGAAAAAAAAAGTGATCGCCATCAATGTTATTGACCGATCGGCATCATGTTATTACGCATTCCGCCACAATGTCGTGCCAGAGGTAATGACGATTTTGAATGTGATTAGCTTTGACTAAAGATAATTTAAGACTTTATTTAGCAAGTCACTTAAGCAATTAAACCAAATGGGCAGAGTGGGGAAAAAGCATGATGATATTAAATGCTTATTTTACTAACCTGTGCAAAACATATCATATTTTACCGTGAATCAGACAAAGAATTTATTGTGATTCGTATATTACATTCCCAGATGGATGCAATAAAGCATCTAGTAAGTTAGACCATATAATAATATTTTATAACAACTCATATGCAAAGTTTTTGCAAAGTAACTACTTTCAGTCGAAAACTGTTTATATTACAGCATGTTAAGTAAGCGCGTTTTATTCAAATTCCTGTGCTAGCAATAACGTGACGGTACAAGTCCGTCCTCTGGTACCATTTTTAATGGGTATACACATCATGATCACCTACATCGATTAATAAAACCTCGTCTTTATTCAAAAACTTAAGAGTAAGTAATACCCTATATTGCATATTTATTGAAATTGAATGACACTGTTTATGTTTTATTTCGTGCAGACGTAAAGAAGGGTGAGCCAAATCTAAACTAAGTAATTTTAATGTTTTAACATATTGCTTGATCAACTCCGGATGTTTTTTTAAAAACTTCTTTTCTTTCTTTTGATAGTTGTATGGACGAATAATTTTCATAGCAAGTATTTATTATTGTTTTGATGTTTTAAGTAATTCTTTGGCTAATTCATCAAAATCATCAACGGTATCAAATTTACCACTTGCATAATCGGCCTCAGCTTCCTTAATGGCCTTATCAAGCTCATATTCTCGGTAAGCATTATAGCCAGTAATATCCAAGACCATATATTTAGGTTTACCTCTTACATCAATTGTAATCTTATCTTCATTATTTTCCTGCATCACTTTTTCCAGCGCTGTAACACCACCTCTTTTTAGTTCATTCGCGGTAAGAGAAGCCATTTCACATTCCTCGTTAATTTTGTCATCCTAATAATAGCACTATTTAGAGCGCCAATGATAGCACCATTAACGGCGCTGTTAATACGAGTGTGTTAATCGAATTTGCAAAGTTTACAAAGAGCATTTTAACTGATTGAAAAATAAGGGAAATATTAGGCGCGATTTCTTCAAAATCCGGTGCTAGCAATAGCGTGACGGTTCAAGTCCGCCCTCTGGTACCATTTTCTAGTGCATAATCCTGTTTAATTTATTCTGATATGTTACCTACAATTGATGACTTTATATAAGCGTAGCTTCTGCTGTCCTGTTCATATATCGTTTACTCGAGTTGCAAATGAATGTAATTGATATCCATTACTTGATTTGATTTAGAACTATGAGGCTTAGTTATAGTGGACTTTGATTTATGGAGTAGCCTGGCGATTTCTGGTCACTGTCCTGTCTTTTATAAGGAGAGTTTGGGGCTTAGGTGTTGATATCCAAAGACACTGGACAAAGAAAGATGTAGCGTTTATTCTCTCACTACCCATTCCAAATGCCTTTTAGGCCTTATGATACAGATAAATAAAAATGTTGCACAACGAATAACCTTGATGAAAGCGCTAGTTGCAGCGAGAAGTGATGCGCGATCTATCGAAAAAATATTTGTAATTGCTATACTTTTAAGTTTGATTGGTATCGCATTATCAACTTACATAGATCATATATATAAGGTTCGCAAGACTGAGTTTTTTTCACAGTTAACACCAATGAGAAACAAAGCTGTTGTTGAGTACAGCTTAACGGGTAAATGGTCTTCAGATAGATATTTAAACAACAAGAGTGAAAAACATTATAGAAACGTGCCATCGGATATTAAGTTGCATCAGATTCTGTCCGAGCAGGGTGATTTTACAATGTTCTATGAAATTTTAGATACCAATAATGCTTATACAGAGATGCATCGGTTAGTTCATGTGGATCAACTAGAACCCACTTTATACTGGGTGTGTGGTTACGCAGAACCTAGAAAAGATGAAATCACTACTAAGAAGAATAACACCAATGTTCCTAAAAAATTATTAAATTATCACTGTCGATAAAAAGGAAATTAATGTGAGTAATGCGTTACTGCTAAACCAGATGGCTAACTTGTTAATGCTAAAAGGAAAATCGGCAGAAGAAGCCAGACTGTTCATCAATCAGACAGAATTCGCCCGATCAAAGCAGCTATTTATCAATGAAGGTAAGCTGGAAGACATCCACACCATTGATGGTTTAGTTAATGATTTGCCTGGGCTCAAATCAATCACAGATTCGTTCGCTAAACAATTTAGTTGTAGTGAAAATTTCAGCCAAGCTGCGTTGGAATTAAAACAACGACAGGTGTTGCTTCGTACCGGGTGGGAAGTTTCTAAAGGACTTCACTGGATGGCTGGTGTCTATTTAGTACTACTTACACTTATCCTTTCAATTCTACAAATTTACGTCATACCAACATTTAGTGAGGTCTTTGCAGGTTTTGGTTCAGAGCTTCCTTATCTAACGAAACTATTTCTTTCTCAAGCTAATGTAGCTGCAATTATCCTCATATCCTTCTGGATATTATCAATAAGTTATTTATGGATAATTTCACGTATTAACAAATATCTCAATCGATTTGTAATGTTACCATCCTGGCTGTTTCGTGTGCCAATATTAAACTCCATTTTCGAATCAATTAATCAGTGCATGTCTTTATCAGTCTACAAATTTCTGGCCACTTTTGATTCCTTTGTTTTACCCGAGAGAGAAGACTGGCATAAACGATTCAACATCAAGGAACAAGATAAATGTTTTAAATGGGCAGATGAATATTATGAGCATTTGGAACTTGCGATGGAATTAAATTTAACTAATGAATTGTTAGAGCATGATTTAGACTTAGCTTGTGAAAAGTATATTTCAAAATCCGCCCGTTCAATGAAAACATTCTCAATAATAGGCTCAATTTTATTGGCAATTTATATCGGCCTTATTGTCATCGCTATGTATCTTCCGATATTCACAATGGGAGCCATTATATGAACAACCATTCTTCTAACGGTTTTACTTTGATTGAGCTAATGTTTGTGGTTGCGATAATCGGAATTTTAGCTGCTATTGCTCTACCTGCTTACCAAGATTACATGGTACGTGCAAAACTAGTCGAAGCAATGGTATTGCCTGCAGAAGCGAAGAGTAGTGTTAACGAATACTATAAAGCAACAGGTCGCTTACCCAGAAATAATCGAGAAGCCGGGCTGGCTCCTGCAGGAGCTTACCGAGGACATTATGTCATTGGAATTGAAGTGGAAAATGGTGCAGTACATATTGAATTAGATAGTCGATCAATTGGAATTAGGGAAGGGCGTTGGGTAACATTTCGGCCACAAACCAATGATAAATTTTCGACCATGGATCTAGTTTGGGAATGTAATGATAATCTATATGCTAAACACGAGGGTTTAACATTGCAAGGTGATAATCGCACCGATTTGCAAGCTAAATATTTACCTGCTTCTTGTCGTTAGTGAGGATTAAATCCGACAGTTTATTGGCAAGTAAAAGTGGTCAATATCAGTATTGTTAGAGCCTTGCTTGCTCATACCATCAGGTGCTGTAGCATAACCACACCCCCAGTCAATTGGACTTGCACTACTACCATCAACCGTCAACGGTTGAATAGATAGTATTTTATCCGAAAGTTTTTGATTAATCTTATTCCCTAATTGAAAATGAAGTGCACCGTTTTCAACTTTCACAGATTTGATGTAATTACTAATAAGGTGTTGCGGCTCAGGCAAGCCCGCTTCTTTATTATTACGAGGCATGCGATGGTGTTTGTTATAAAACACTTCAATATTATCCTTTAACTGTTCAGACATGTTCATGGCATCAACGAGCTGTGTTTTTACTGTATATTGCTGGTAAGAGGGTATAGCTAAACTTGCCATAATTCCAATAATGGCAACAACTATCATTAATTCAATTAAAGTAAAACCATCACATGCTTTCCTTGTCAACATATTCCCCGCCTCATTAATTTTATTATGAATAAGAATACTCTATCTAAAAACAAAAAAATACAACAGTTTACGCTTCTCAATTGCAGTGACGTTTGATTCAGTAAATAGTAATTTCAGTTGAAATATATCTATAACTATCATCATTCAAGGTGCATGTTTCAGTGCTCAGCTAGAAAGCTTGCACTGCGTTACAACTTTTGCAAAGGACTAGTCAAAGCTTGCCCTATGAATGAAGCTGTTGGTCGGCAAGACTGGAAACAAACGTATCCTGTTAAGGTATACGTTCTAATCAATATAAAACTGTTTAGCCTGACGGTTCAAGTCCGTCCTCTGGTGCCAATTTCAAATGTTTAATTCTGTTTGATGCCAATCTGCCAAGATAATAGCAATTTCCGAAAGTGTTTCATTATCTATAATTACATGAAATCAATGTCTAAATCGTCTATAGAGAACGAATCGAACGATTTATATGGAGATGGAAATGGAAGCACTAAATGCTAATGGAGCTAAAACTCAATTTTGGGATATGTTAATCAAAGCCCAACGTTCACCTATTCAAATAAATAAGAGATCCCGTAAAATCTGCACTCTCTTATGGTGATCCAGTTGAATGTCCATCTTGCCCATTGGTTTTTGATTCTATTGGATTTACTCTGGTGAAACCACTATCGAATTATTATATACTGCTCCCGCACCACTTAATGTCTTTAAGAGCTTATGTTACATCAAACTAAAAATTGGGCACCTGTTTATAGTTAAGTCGATATATCACAAGTAATTATGCTCAAAGTGCTGTTTAATTTAGATATTGAGTTAATATTAACAAACCAAATTGGACCTGATTTATTCTGAGAACAAAATGAACTTATTACAAAAAGCCATAATCGCAACCGCCTTGTCACTCACCTTGGCAGCACCGGTAGTAGCGCACCAGACATTCTTGGCACCGGAGAAATTCAATTCTGCTATTGGCGAGCAAGTTAATCTGGCTATAACCAGTGCGCTTGCCTACCCCAATATGGAAGGCGGACCAAGCCTGGATCGAATCCCTTTTATCCATGTAATGCTAAATGGACAAAAAATCAACAACCTCACTTTCACAGAAAATGAAACATACATGAACGCTAGCTTTACTGCGGATAATGCTGGTTTTGCAACAGCCGCTATGAGTTCCAAGCGTAGGTTTGGAGAAATCAAACCCGAAGAGGCTGCCAATTATCTAGATGCCATTGGGGTGAATGACAAGGTTAAAGCCGCTTTTCTCGCCCAAGATGGAACTCCAGTACTGAACCGTAGTTACAACAAACATACCAAGACGTTTTTTTGTGTTGAAACCTGTGGTGCCGGCAAGCAAATAGCTTACGAAGCAGTTGGTCAAGCCTTGGAATTTGTCGCATCAAATGAGGCAGCAAACCATTTCATCTTACTGCTAAATGGCAAGCCATTAGTCGGTCATGATGTCACAGTGGTTTCACCGGGGGCAGATAATCTTGAACTTAACACTAACCAAAGCGGTGCGATTGATTTTGACACCTCAAAAATGAAATCAATAATGATGACCGCTGTTTGGGTTACGCTTCCGGAGCAGGTTTCGGGCGTTTATCAGATCGATTATGCAACGCTTACTGTGGATTTTTCCAAATAATTTACTCAAACTCTTTTTTTTGTCGGAGAGATCACTATTTTTTGCTACACGCTTAGTCTATTTAGTGTTGAACATCACCATAGCATGTTGTTAGTCTCTGTCTAATTAAATTACAAAACAACAAATTCAGGGAGAGAGAAAATGAAACAACTAGGGATACTATTTTTTGTAGTTACTTTTTGCATAACAGTTAGTGCGAACAGTAATTATAAAACACCGCCAAAGATGCTAGCTGATCTTGTTGATGCTCCTCGCACTCCAGGCGTGTCCATTTCACCTGACAAAAAGTGGATGGCTCTAATGAAACGTCCTGGTGTAGCATCAATAAAAGAGTTAGCCCAGTTTGAAGAAAAGCTGGCCGGCCTTAGAATTAACCCGAAGATATTTGCTCCAAGTCGTTCTCAAGGCTATAACAATATTGAAATTATGAGTCTTACATGGAGTCCGCTATTGCCCTTGCAGATTTACCTAATGGAAAAATTCTAAGTGTTAGCTTTTCTCCAGACTCTAACAATCTCGCCTTCATCCTTGAAGATGATCCACGGAGAAGAATATGCCAGAACAAGTGCCCAACTTTGATAATGAGACTATCGCCCAGCTCCTTCTTGAGCACTATGGGATTAAAGGTGAGATATCCTCATTAGTCTCATTTGAAGACCAAAATGCTCTTATTAAAACTTCTGAAGCAAAGTATGTGTTTAAGATTGCCAATAAGAAGTGGTCCCATGAATTTTTAGAGATGCAAACTGACGTTCTCGTCTATTTAAAAAGCGCTGCTCCTGAGCTTGTATTCCCTATCGTTGTAAAGACGAAAAATGAACAAAACATAACTTATGTTAATGGCTTTGCACTACGACTCTTAACCTATCTTGATGGGCAGCTTTTTACCAACACCTTAAAGTCACCGGAACTCTACCAGGATGTCGGTCGATTTTTGGGTCAATTTTCTAAAGCCATGATTAATTATTCTTTTGATGTTAAAGAAGGATCAGATGAACTATGGAAGCTTGATAACGTTTTGGCTTGCAAAGTCTATCTTCCCGAAGTAATTGATCAGGAAACACGTAATCGAATAGAGCGGTTGTATGAGGTTTACGAAAAAAATATTTTACCCCGACTACCCAATTTACGTAAAGCGGTTATCCACGGTGATGCCAATGAGCAAAACCTTCTAGTAGCCTCGGATAATCCAGAGAGCATATTAGGATTGATTGACTTTGGTGATATGCATTTAGCTAGTCAGGTCAATGATCTTGCCATAACACTTGCTTACTCATTGCTAGGAGAAGATGATATTGCCATGGCATCAGCAAAAATCATCGCAGGCTATGACAGGGAGTTTACATTAGAAGATGAAGAACGCGAGATTCTTTATTATCTTATGGCAATGCGTCTGGTGACCAGTATTACCATGTCATCGCACTCAGCCAAATTATATCCCGATAATGACTATATTTTAATCTCTCAAAAACCCGCACGAGAGCTATTGAAAAAGCTTGAGCAAAAAAAATATATTTTAACCTGAAGTGAGCTAAATGATCTCACTAGATCCTTGGTCACTCAAGCAGAAGCTCATTGATGTACAATATTTTGGCACTGCCTGTCCCGGTCGCAGCAGTGAAATTCAAAGAACCATTGAGCTCTGAAGAACTACCGCTGAGATCCTGCTATCACCGCCTCAACAATTTGCAGATCCTGAACACCGATCCCCGATGATAGGAATAGTCTTAGTTTGTTCTTTGATTTTGGATCTTTATAACCATTTGTCAGAAAATCTCCAAACTCCTGTAAGTCAGATGCAGTAATCATTTGATTGCCAATAGCCACAGCAGCATTACCATGATCCTTGCCTTGAGAGATAGAATCAATCAACACAGCATCTGCTTTGTTTAACAGTGCAGGAGAAAGCTCTACTTTGCCTGGCATATCAGAACCAATAGCAATGATTAAGGTGTTTTGATATGTGATATCATCGGCGTCAAGTAGAGCAACTTCAGATGGGGTGGTGGTGATGATCAGATTGGAAATATCTGCCACCTGTTTCGGAGTCTCGACAATACTAACCGTCCAGCCGTTTTCGCTCATCTCCTTGGCATAAGTCAAAGTGTTAGCTTTAGTGTGTCCCCACACAGCGAGATTGCTACAGTGAGGATAAAGACTTTTTATGAGAGCAATCTGCAATCTTGCCTGTACACCTGTGCCTAGAACGCCTATACCGGAAATTTCATCAGCGGGCATCATTGCTTCAGCCGCATTTCTGCCAGCTATGGCTGTTCGAAGATCAGTGAGATGGCCTTCATCTCTAAGCAGCATAAGAGGTTCAGCCGTCCTACTATCAAAAGCGATCATCAAGCCTTGTGAAGGTTGTAGATCCTGGGCAATGTTTCCGGGAAAAGCGGTGGCAATTTTAAATACATAGATATCCCCCTGCTTTTTGTGAGCGCCTTTTAAATGCAGATCACCAAAGCCTTTAAAGGGCAGGTAGATCACGGGAGGAATAGTCACTTCTCCGGCACTAAAGGCTTTAAATCCTTGCTTTTGCAGTTGCCAGATTTTTTCATCACCAGTAGCTTTAAGGCAATCCTGTATTTCTATCCAGTCGATTTCAGACAGATTAGTGCTCTCGTCTCGGTATTCCCCTACGCCTTCAAGGAGCATTGCGGTGATTACCCCAGTCTGACTATCACCTATCAATGTCATACAGCGTTCGATAGGGTTTCCATTGCCTTCAACGAGCTGAAACTTACTGGTAAATTTAATGACAAAATGCTTTTCATGCTTCTTGTATCCACCCTTGATTAGTAAACTACCAGAGGCAGGGTTTTGAAAAGACATGTTAATCTCATCTGTCACCCAGTTCAGCTGATCAGATTCATCCCAAGCATCCGTTAAATAGGCAACTTGTTCAACCGGGCTTAACACAGCTTTTAGTTCAGCCGTTGTTTGTAAAAGTTCCATTGATTAACCCACTCTCTGCTTTTTCCAAAGAGGTCTCTGAGTATCGATGAATAATTTGAACGCATCCAGCGCTGCGGGCATAGTGGCTCGGCTAAAACCAATGCGAAAGTACTGACTGAGGTTTTCATCACAATCAAATATAGAGGGTGGAAATACCAATATCTCCTGTTCTAGTAATTTCTCTGCAAGTTCATTGGCGGTCACTGGCCCTTTGAACTTTACAAATCCAGTGCCTCCTGCTCGCGGGGTCACCCACTGAAACAAATCATTATTAACATCAAAATAGTCTTCTAAGAGTTTGAGGTTATCATCAATAATCTGCATGTTTTTACCGATGATCGTATCAGAGCCCCTTAGCGCCATCATTGCTTGTATCTCACCCGCTCTCGAAAAACAAACCGCATATATATGTTGCGCTTTTAGTAACTTACGGCAAATACTTTTGTCTTGGCAAACTACCCAACCAATACCAGTACCCCCAGCTCCCCAGGGTTTAGACAAGGTACTGAGGGCGATGGCTTTAGTTGATAACTCAGCCATTGAGGGGCTACGGTCTTTAGGGTCTATTTCCAATAACCGGTAAACTTCGTCTGAGAATATTAGAATGTCATGCTTTTCAGCCAATTTAATTAATGCCAGTTTAGTCTCATAACTCATTAATGCTCCCGAGGGGTTATGGGGATCATTGAGAGCAATGTATTGTGTATTCGATTTAATGGCAGCTTCAACGGCGTCAATATTTAATTGCCAATCATCATCTGGCGATAAATTAACTCGGCTGATTTCACAACCCGCTAGTTTGGCACCTTCTTCAAGAGATTGATAACTGGGGGTGATAATAATAGCGTGATCACCAGACTTAAGTAATGCCTGGGCACATAGGGTCATACCGGTTTGGGCACCGGGAAAAACAATAATATTATCTGCTGAGATATTAGCACCATATAGTAGGGCGATTTCTTGCCGTAGATCCAGACTACCACCATTGTCTGCATAACCTAGAGTATGGTCATGGTATGCTTGAATAAGTTGGTGATCTCCATTGCGTTCTGTAATGGCTAGGAGATCTTTAAGCTTTAGTGGTTCAGATGATGATGCATAAAATCGATGTTTGATGTTGATTGTTTTCGCTAACAGTTCTTCCGACCTAATCGAGTTTTCTAGTAGATGCATGTCTATACCTTAATTGTATCAATAGTAATCACATTCTTTATGTCAGCACTTTTATAAAGACTAGTGTAATAAGTTAATACTCTGTAGCTTTTCTAGCTCATAATCTGGAGAGGATCTATCTTCTCGAAAATTACAATGCAACTGCATTTTTCTTCTACCCAAAACAGCTTTCTTCTTACAAGTCAGTTTCTGAGTTTTCATACCATAACGTTCGATATATTCAGCAACTAATTTGTCGATATACCCTTGTTGTTTAGCGTTGAGTTTAGTATATATATTGCTATAAGTTGCTTCCCAGTCTTTCATATGAATTTCATTAGCAACGCCTAACCAAGCCATTCCTGTTGCAAGAGACTGTTTCACATGCTGGCCTTTAAAATACATTATTCCTAATAAATATTGAGATTGTTTTATTCCTCCCTGTGCTGAAAAACTGAGTTTTTCAAATGCTTTTTCAAAGTTACCCTGCTTATGGTATTTAACGCCAGCTTTCTCAGCACTAATTACAGTAGAAATAAGTTTTTTATCAACGGTTCTCTCAACGGCATCGCTATAAAGTGTTGTTATAGCAAGTAATAAAAGTATAATAACTTTCATTTTTTCTCCTTTATTTGAGGTCGAGTGTCATCTCCTAGAGCTTTCCTATTTGATTTTCAGTAATTCATCCAGTAGCTCGACCAACTCGTTACGATTGTAAGTATAAGATTGCCTGTTCTTTATTCGGCGTTACCATGTAACGTCGTTTTGGTGTATCACTTGACATCAGGTCCAAAGCTGCCTGCGCTACTTCAATCGGGTTCTTCATCGTTTCTTTTGATGTTACATAATCTGTGAGGATCTTTCATTATCCTTAAATTATGATTATTATTGATCCACTATAGAGAATGTACTGCTATTGACGATAGATATCAAATATTGAAGAGCCTCTTATGGCAGAGTATCGAACATAACAGACTATATAAATTTACAGTTTGCAAACTAAAGCCATCACCATTATTGAGGATAACTTTGGCTGGATATGACTTGCATTTAAAAGATGAAACCAAGCGTAAGGGTTTAGGAGCTTTTAAGGCCCTCGGTACTATTGATGCCGTTGCATAATTCAGCTTATGATTTCAACGATGATGCAGTAGCCTATGGTATTGATTTTTGGTGTGAATTGGCTCGTTCAGTTTACTTAGTCACAAAGCGTTTACGGCCACAGGCGTATTTTTTCTTATCCAGTCGCCGCAGCTTTTCTTTCATCACTTCACCCTTTTTAAGGCTGTAGCCTGCTCTTAATTTACTGTTGAGATGGTTTATTTTTTTGTCCACCGAGCTACATGATTTTTTAGAGATAACAGCGCTTTTAGAGTGCTTTGAATTTCTTGATTTTTTTGCCGCTTCCAAATTATGCATCCAGACAAAAATAAATATGCTTGCAATGAGTACAGTGATAAATTTGCCCATGATTAATTCCTTTTAATCTCTATTAATTGATCCAAATTAACGTTTTATCAGCACAAGGTACAAGCTATTTTATAGAGGTCACACTCACTTAAGACTTATGCGCTTTACTGACTGGAGAATTGCTTACAAAAACCCAGACTATACAAAACTTAAAGCTGTATCTGAAGCATTATTAGTGATTAAAAAATGAACTTATTAAAAAGGTTTCCTCATGTTTGTAAGCTCATTTATTATGTAGATCGAAATAATCAATTATTGGTCTTTTGAATACTATATTAAGTTTTCTCTAGATGTTCCTTGATATCAACAAGATTTTTTAATAATTCCTTTTTCATAACATTCTTTAAAAATAAACTCATAATAGCAGAAATAATTTTTACAAATGTCGACTGAGCTTCAGCTGAAAATGACATTGTTAAGATGGTATTTTCATCAATTTCTGTTAATGACAACTTCGAAATATAAACAGATCCATGACTTTCTGCACGTGTACAGTAATACTCATTTTCAACAAAGTCAGTTATCCACATTATCTCTGTGGCTTCCTTACCAAACATTTTACGTGTTTCTTTCCACTTTAAACCTAATATTGTTCCTGTCGGCAAATGTAAAATCTCTAAATCAATGATGCTAGAAATCATATCTGAACAATTTGCTATATCTGTTATTGCCTTCCATACAATAATTTTTGGTTTTAATATTTTAATATCGACTGCTAGTTGCATGGCTGATTCTCCCAGTTGAATTTAAAAGCTAACATCCCCTAGCTAGGCCAGGCATATTTGCTTACAAAACGTTACTTAAAATTATTACTTAAAAGAGTTACTTAAAATTGCAAATTTGGCATTATTTTGTTAGTTTCAATTAGAWAATRRCRMTYACRWWARSYKNNAAGGAAWRWWMATGMWAMSMAYWWWACTATTAATCATGCTGTCACTCTCAATATTTGCCTGTTCTGATGACTCATCTCAGACAAAAAATGAGTTAGCATCTGAAACTAAAAAATCAGAACCCTTAAGTCCTTCCACAACCCCAGAAAATTCTCAAGCAAACATTGTGCAACCAGGAAAACCCGGCCAGCCAAGCAGAAAAATCTCTGCCGAGGAGGCGACTGATCTCGCACATGTTTTATATACCGAAGCTGATACTAACTTTATGCAAGGCATGATCATGCACCATGCTCAGGCACTAGATATGACAGAATTGGTTGGCGAGCGCAGTGAAAACCCTGAATTACTTACCTTAGCCAAGCGTATTGATGTGTCGCAAAAAGATGAAATCAAATCCATGCAGAACTGGCTAAAAGAGCGTAATCAAGATGTCACCACAGTTCATGCACATCAAGATCACGACGCAGTATTGATGCCTGGAATGTTATCTGCAGAAGAGATGAGTGAACTGCAACAGGCTAGAACAAACGCCTTTGATAAACTCTTTTTAGAACTGATGATTAAACACCATCATGGCGCTCTTATTATGGTTAAAGAACTTATGGAGAACGACGGAGCGGCACAGGAGTCAATCATGTTTGCTTTTGCAACGGATGTTGCTTCCGATCAAAAAATGGAGATTAAAAGAATGGCAGAAATGATCTCCAATCTTTCTCCTGACCCTCGAGTTGGTTTAAAAGCTGGCTATCTTGATGCAGAATCTTCGCAACTCAACCTTAAGCTATTAACCACACTTAATCGACCTGCAGGATTTTACTCTCCACTAAATCCCATTGGCGCGCCTGCCAGTGAAGACGAAGATGAAGAATCAACAGAGAAGGTCGCATCAACCAAAAAAGCACAAACGGATGAGGAAAAAAAGCAAGCTAAGGAAGACAAAGAACGTGAACAGCAGCGTAAGAAAAGCAAGACAGATGGCAAAGACAGAGAGTCAGATTCTGCCTTGTGGAATTTTGCTAATACCGATATGGCATTTACTAAAGACATAGCAGTGGTAGGTAATTATCATGGTTTCAATATCTACAACATTGCTCAACCTGAGTCTCCGCTGTTAATTTCATCAGTTGTTTGTCCTGGAGGACAAGGCGATGTGTCCGTCGTAGACAATCTTTTAATTATGTCGGTAGAGCAAACCCGTGGACGCTTAGATTGCGGCTTACAAGGCGTTTCTAAAGCCATTAGCAAACACCGCATGCGAGGAATACGAATATTCGATATCAGCGATTTAAAAGTCCCAAAACAAGTAGCAGTAGTGCAAACTTGTCGAGGTTCACATACTCATACAGTGGTTTCTGAACCGAATGACGAGGGCAAGTTTTATGTCTATGTCTCCGGCACTGGAAGCGTGCGCGATAGCAAAGAACTTGAAGGCTGTAGCGATGCACGACAAGACCCTGACACTGCTTTGTTCAGTATCGATGTGGTAGAAATTTCTATAAAGCAGCCTGAAAATGCTCGTATAGTAAATCAACCAAGAATTTTTGCTGATCCTAAAACGGGTTCAGTTGCTGGTCTTTGGAAGGGTGGAGACCACGGTCGCAATACCCAAAAAACGTATAGAACTGATCACTGTCACGATATTACGGTTTTTCCAGAACTCAATATTGCCGCTGGAGCCTGCTCTGGTAMYGGCRTTTTAWWSRMYAKWWKTKWTCYWSRWMRWYCNGTTARRYTCRATGWWRWMKSCRATAATAGCTTTGCTTATTGGCATTCTGCGACGTTTAACAATGATGGAACCAAAGTAATATTCACCGACGAGTGGGGCGGTGGCTCACAACCGCGCTGTCGCGCCTCTGATCCGAAAAGTTGGGGTGCCAATGCCATATTTGATATTGTTGATAACAAATTTGAGTTTCGCAGTTATTATAAATTGTCTGCTCCACAAACAGAACATGAAAACTGTGTGGCGCATAATGGCTCCTTAATACCTGTCCCGGGACGTGACATTATGGTGCAAGCTTGGTATCAAGGTGGCCTTTCAGTGTTTGATTTTACAGATTCTGCTAACCCCACAGAGATTGCCTATTTTGATAGAGGCCCATTGAATAAAGATAAAGTGATTCTAGGGGGATATTGGTCTACCTATTGGCATAAAGGCGTAATATACGGTTCAGAGATTGCACGGGGACTGGATGTAATAAAACCCTTAGCGAGCGAGTTTTTAACGGATAATGAATTAAAAGCCGCCAATACAATTGACCCGTTAATCGTTAATGCTCAATTCCAAAAGAAATTTATTTGGCCTGTTCAACCTTCCGTGGCCAGTGCCTATGCGGATCAATTACTGCGTCAAGAAGTGATGACAGAGCAATCACATCAATCACTGGCGAAAATATTAAAGCAAGTTTCCGCAAAACTGGGAGAAACTAGCCGTGATGAAAATCTCGCCGAGGAACTTAACTCTTTCGCCGTGTCTTTGCAAAACCGGTCCCAACCAAAAGAAGCTCAAAATGAGAAAATGCAACCAACAATAAACTCATTAGTTAAAACACTACAAGGCCTTGCACAAAAAATGCAATAGTCTGATGGTTAATTACGACAGCAAGTTCGTTATTTATTGAAAAATGCTACGTATAACAGTACATTAACCCTACTGGAATAATAAGCATAATAAAGGATTGTCATTGTCTGACTCAATCTTCACAGAACTTAAACGTCGTAATGTATTCAAGGTAAGCGTTGCTTATCTTGTGCTGGCTTGGGTAGTGATTCAAGTAACTCAGGCTGCGGTTCCAGCACTGCATCTTCCTGAGTGGATTAATAGCGCTGTATTCCTTTTCGGACTTGTGGGTTTTCCCTTCGCAGTGTTCTTTGCATGGGTTTTTGAAATTACCCCTGAAGGTGTAAAACGAGAGTCAGAGATTGCTCCCGAAGATTCTATCTCTATGCATACAGGTCAAAAGCTGAATTTCATTATCATTGGTCTACTGGTTGTAGCTTTAGGTTATTTTATCTATGAGAGTCGTTTTGATTCAAAATCTCCCATAACGGTTGTCGGTGAAAATGTTGTAGGTGAAAATATTACCACCGAAGGTGTGACTTCAAAACAACAGCTAGAAGGTTCATCCATTGCTGTTCTTCCCTTTGTCAATATGTCATCAGATCCAGAGCAGGAATATTTCTCTGATGGGATTTCAGAGGAAATCCTTAATGTGCTAGCGCAAATTCCTAATTTACATGTTACATCTCGTTCATCTGCATTTGCTTTTAAAGGTACTAAGATTAATATCTCTGAGGTTGCAAGCAAACTAGGTGTTAAGAATGTCCTTGAGGGTAGTGTTAGAAAATCTGGCAACCGCATTCGTATAACAGCACAATTAATTGAAGCCGGAAGTGACAAGCACCTTTGGTCAGAAACCTATGATCGGGAATTAACAGATATTTTTGCCATTCAGGATGAAATCTCAACAGCTATCGTTACAGCGCTGAAATCTAAACTTGGCATAGAGACGACAATTAATAAAAACACGATTGAAGCTGTCAACCTTGATGCCTATAACGAATATTTACAGGGCAGATTTTATATTGAAAAACGTAAACAACTCGACCTAGAAAAAGCCTTGTCACACTTTAATAAAGCAATTGAATTATCGCCTGACTATGCCCCTGCCTGGATGGGTAAAGCCTGGGCATCTTTATTTCTTAGTGAATTTCAATATGGCAATATACCCCATGATGTTGCGGTGGCAAGGGCATTACCTGCTGCAGAAAAAGCACTGGCATTAGACCCCGGACTTGCAGAAGCACAGGCAATTATGGGTTTGATACAGTCTGGTGCGCAAAATGAGGATGTTGCAATCAGCTACTATCAAAAAGCCATTGAGTTAAACCCCAATTACGCCGATGCTTATACTTGGTACGCCAGTCGGATGTTTGAATTTCCGTTGAAAAGACGGCAGCTACGGGAGAAGGCGCTTCAGTTAAGTCCAATGTCCCTGCTTGCAAATCTCAATTACGGTTTTAGTCTGGTCGAGTTTGATCGATTTGATGAAGCTCAAAAAATTGCTGAGCATATGCTCATTATCGATGAAAATAGTTTTCAAGCTTATAACCTATTGAGTTATGTAAACCGTGCACAGGGTAATCTGGGGATGTCCAGCTACTTTCAACATGTATCAGTAGAATTAAATCAAGCCACTAATCATAAAGTAATCCTTGCTTTTAATCTGCATAATCTGGGGCTATCTGATCAGGCAGCGCAACTTGTGAAAGAGGCTGGATTTGAAGAGATAGGTTTGTTATTTAACGACAATCTAGAGCTTTATCTAAGTCAAGTAAGACAAAAGTATCCACGTTCCGATCCTGATGTCTTGGGTAATTTTATTCGTGGTGATGCTGAAATGCTTGTTGAAGACTATGCTGCGGCAATAGGTTATTTGGAAAATTCTTTTTGTGATGACTGTAACCAGTTGATATTTGCTTATGGTCAGGTTGGTGAACAACAATCAGCAGCGACACTTTTTGATAAACGACAAAAGACACTTAAGTCACAGCTTGAATCTGGTCAAACTAATCTACAAGTTACTTCGATGGAAATGGCCTTTCTTAGTGGTGATAACAATAAGGCAGTGGAATATTTACAGGCAGCCATGGAAAGGGGATATATCTTGGACTTTGGGTATCAAATAATGCCAATGTATCAGTCCTTACGAGAACATCCAGAATGGCCTTCCATTGTGGATCAGTCAAAGAAGCGTCAAAAAGAGCAGGGCGAGATTTATTTATAGCTTGTTGCAGAGCGGGCAAAGCTATAACGCGACCTTTCAGGTGCGTCTTCTGAGTWGCTTTATTTTTTCAATGCTGTCCACTGTTCAAGGTTTGCTAGCGACTTTTGGTATTCCATCATCATTTTCCAACCATCCTTTTTCACCAACAACGCCTCAAAATGTATGTAGGAATCGATTCGTTTACCCTTGTCATCGGTATAATAATAATTAAAGATACCGGTTTGGTGGGCAGTAGTTTCACTCTCAATGGTTTCGGAAAATTTAAAGGTTACACCCGCTTTCATCTTGCCAGCTGCCACATCATCAAAACCCTGTTTCCATCCAGACAATGCCTTTGCAATGGGATAGCTTTTTTTACTGATGCCATTAACCAGAATTGCGTCTGGATGATAGGTGGCCGCATAAGCTTTATAATCTCCTGTTGTAACCGTTCGACTGGCTTCGGTCCAATAGCTATCAAGATCATTAGCAAATAGAGCTGTCTGAAAAGACATGATTAAAACAATAATCATTTTTACGATTGTTCGCATTTTAATGTTCCTTATTTGTAATTGTTGTATTCATGTTAGTCTTGCTCTGGCTCTTCAATTGACCTCATCCTTTCTTGTCGCTCTTGTTCTGCGAGGAAAGCCGCTTGAATTTCCAATARAATAGGTTCGACATCTACGGACTCTGTTGTTTCATCATAATTACCTGTTAATTTGGTCTCAGGAAGCAGTTTGCCTTTCTCATATAATGCCCAGATTTCTTTGCCATATTGGGTTCCAGACAATTCTGGAGCATACTGAGCATAGTAGGCAGTCATGTTGTTCACATCTCTCATTAGCATGCTCTGAGCGCTGTTATTGCCAGCTGCATCTACCGCTTGAGGTAGATCAATGATCACAGGTCCGTATTGATCAACAAGTACATTATATTGAGATAGATCGCCATGAATTATGCCAGAACAAAGCATCATTACTATGTATTGAATGATAACTTTGTGATCCTCCAAAGCCTGTTCAGTCGACATGGAGACATCATTTAGCCTAGGTGCAACGTTGCCATCTTCATCGGTGATTAACTCCATCAGCAAAACTCCATCGAAGCAACCATAGGGTTTCGGAACTCTTACTCCAGCATCGGCTAGCTTATAGAGGGCGTCTACTTCGGTATTTTGCCAAGCATTTTCTTGTTGGTCGCGACCGAATTTTGAGCCTTTTGCTATTGCTCTGGCGCGGCGACTGTTGCGTCCTTTACGTCCTTCCTGATATAAAACAGCCTGTTTAAAGCTGCGTTTGTCGGCTTGTTTGTAGACTTTAGCGCAACGAATTTCGGTGCCACAACGTACCTTAAAGACAGTTGCTTCCTTGCCACTCATTAGTTGTTGGATGACTTCATCCACCAGACCATCATTAATTAGAGGTTGGATTTGTTTAGGGGTTTTCATAGAGTCCTAAGTTGAATTTCATATGCTACTATCATATCATCACCACTGCTAGAACATAAGCGATCCTAAAAGCTTTAATAGTTTCACGAAACACACTGCAGAAAGGAATTGGTTTGCTGTATTGTATAGCTAATCAAGAAACACCACGCTTATCAACAAAGTTGAAGGAGAGATTTATGTCTAAAGGCCAAGATTCAAAAAAAGCAGTTAAAAAGAAGCCTGAAAAAACGTTGAAAGAAAAGCGCATGGAAAAAAAGGCAAAAAAACTGAATAAGCGATAACTAAGAAGCAATAACTAAGAAGCATTGGCTGCAAGGTTATTGTCTATGTTATTATCGTTCACTTTATTTTCGAACCGGTGAATTCGAAAATAAAATAAATATAATTCACCGACAAGTTGAGTAAATAAARTGAGTAAAGGTACAGTTAAGTGGTTTAATGCAGATAAAGGTTTTGGTTTCATCACGCCTGAGGATGGCGGTAATGATCTATTCGTTCATCATTCAGAAATTCAAAGTGGTGGTGATTATGCAACTTTAAATGACGGGCAATCTGTTGAATTTGAAGTTGGACAAGGTCAGAAAGGGCCATGCGCTAATAAAGTTGTTCCTCTTTAGCTAGTCGCAAACACATAACGCCTGTCACTCAGCATTTAGGTGTGACAAGCGTTATGTTTCTTCTTTTCAGCCTGATAATAAAGAATTGTAATGCTTTGTTACTTTATAGCTCTAAACCTACCATATGATGTTTTATTATAGACATCTACGTCATAATTGTCTTCAAGGAATGTAACCAAATCTATTAGTTGGGTTACTGTCATAACATCGTTATAGAGTTGCATCTTTGAACTATCGTCCTCAGATTTAACAATGCCCTCATTGTATCGTCTCAATACCTTATGGGAAGGATTGATGATTGAGGTAACAAGCTCACCATATGTTTTTATATTTTGGACATGACCTCCAAGTTTAACACGAGGAAATCCCTTTTGATCTGATGGTAGTTGTTCAACATCTGATATTGAATGGCAAGTGTTACAACCTAGTTCTACGAATGTAACTTTTCCATTAGCCGCATCACCCTCAGGCAATGAAAAACCCTCACCTGTATTGGGTCCTGATTCGCAACCTACCAATGCCGTTACTAATAGTACAATTAATAATGTTTTAATATACTTCATGATAAACCTCCAAGTTTTATTTAGTCTAGCATTCTGGAATTTGATTTGATTTGATCTGAGTCAATCTAGTTCAATATACCAATCATCTACCCTTCATCTCTTGCATTTACAATTACTAACTGACGCGCCATCTCAGTTTCAATCCGCTTTTTAAGAGCGATATACAGCCTGTTTAAAGCTGCCTTCCATCATTAATTAGAGGTTGGATCTGTTTAGGGATTTTCATAGAGTCCTAGATCGAATTTCATATGTTGATATCATAACACCACCTCTGTCAGATTGGCACAACCATAAGTAATTGGAGCAAAACACTTTATAAATATTGAAGATTTATTATGTTCTAGATAAGATATAACTTAATATTTATTCATCACCTACTCAACTGGAGCCTACTAAAATGTCCTTAGATCTTTCCCCACTTTCCAAGCTTAAGGCGAATTCAAAAATTCAAGATAGAGGTGAACTCTTATCCACAGTATCCGATAAAGTGGGCTGTGGGGTGTATCGCTTTGAAAAAACAGGTAGAACTCAACTAGAAGCACTTATTCGTAATGGTCTAAGCCCTTGGCATAAGTTCCTTGATATAGGATGTGGGGCGATGTGTGGAGGTTATTGGGTCATGCATTTTCTTGACTCAGGTAAATATCATGGTATAGAACCCAATATCGAGATGTGGCAGGGTGGGGTATCCTATATTCTTGAGGCAGATCTTATTCAATCAAAAGATGCAAAATTTGATCATAATGATCAATACGATTTTTCTGTGTTTGATACAGAATTTGATTTCATGTTTTCACAATCTATATGGACCCATGCTGGTAAAAAAGACATAACAAAAATGCTCGATGGCTTTGCCAAATATGGCTCTGAAGATGCACGTTATTTAACGACAATTAAACTACCTGATTTATTTCATCGTGACTATAAAGGCGATGAATGGGTAGGTGGTTCACATAACTCAGATATTGCTGGTACTGTGAGACATAGTTTCAAATGGATCAAGATGGCCTGCAATGAACGTGGATTAACGGTAAAGCGTTTGAAAGGCGAAAAAATTAATACTCAACACTTGATATTGATAGAAAAGTCTAAATAAAACCTAACTTGATATGTAGTTTGACTAGTCGCAAACACCTAGTTCTTCACACACAAGATTCTGGTGTAAAGAACGTTAATTTAAATTTTTTGCATAAGTTTCATGTGTAGTAGTTCAAATCTAAACTGACAATCACCGTTAGAAAAACGGGTAACTGTCAGATCAAGTCTGAGCTACTACAATTCAGATGAGTTTTCTTTTAAAAGCTCATCAAGAAAAGCAACTAACTCATCCCGAGTATATTCAAACTGCTGATCAGCATTTAATTGTACCACTCGACCTAAGGTTGTTTTCATCGTGACTTCTGCAGCACCTATAGTTGGAGCAACCATGTAACGTAATTTTGGTTTGTCGCTTGTCATTAAATGTATTACTGCTTCTGCGACTTCATCAGGTTCTTTAAGCTTATTATTTCGCTCTTTTGCTGCATTAAGGACCTTTTTTTGTTCCTCTGTAAGCTCTTGATTGAGATCATAGCTTCCAGTTAAATTAAACATGGTCACCTTTGCACGAATTTTAGATTTATAAGCGCCTGGATCAACAATACCAACATGTATGCCTGTTTCTCGTAAATCATCGGCTAGAGATTCAGTATAGGCTTCTACTGCAAACTTACTCATACTATAAGCACCGGATTCAGCACTAGTGACATAACCTGAAATCGATCCAATAATAGTTGTGCGTCCCATGCTTTCCTTTAGTAACGGAATGAACGCTCGGTTGACTCGATGGGGTCCCATTACATTGACATCGTGTATCCAGAGAATATCTTTATCGGGTACTTCTGACATTTTTCCAAATACTCCTACACCAGCATTATTCACTATTCCAAATAAACCGCGATTTTGTGATTGCACAAATTTTACAGCAGCATCTATATCGGATTGAACCGTGACATCAAGACGCACAGACGTTGTATTTTTCATGGCATCTAAGCGTTTTAAGTCTTCTTCTTTTCTTGCACCAGCGTATACATAGAAACCACTTTTAATTAAATATTCAGTTACTTTTAGACCAATGCCAGAGCTTGCACCTGTAACCAAAACCGCTTTTTGTTTTGTTTCTTCAGCTAGGGTGATTCCAGTGATGAGTATTATGATGAAAATAAGATATTTGAGGTTCATTTTGTGCTCCTTTATTCTGGTTATTATTTTCTATTGAATAGAATGTACTGCTATTTTTATAAATTAGATACTCCAATAGCTAACTATTTTAATGATTAACTTGATTATTTATACTGTATGGCATACAGTGTGTGTCATACAGTATAAATAGGGTTGTTTTATGACTGATAGTGAACATTATCAAAAGCTCAAATTGGAATTACGTCGAGGTGTGCTGATTTTAGCGGTGTTAGCAGAGTTAAAAGACGAACACTACGGCTATTCATTACGCAAAAATTTAACGGCTAAAGGGTTAAATATAGATGAAGGCACTCTCTATCCGCTCATCCGACGACTGGAAAAGCAGCAGTTGCTAGTCAGTGAATGGCGTCAAGAAGATAACCGCAAAAAGCGTTTTTACCAGCTTTCTTCCTTGGGAAGTGAGATTTTAGCAAAGCTGACCGCCGAGTGGTTGGCTACTCAAAATACCTTGAATTCCATCTTAGGCATTAAACAGTGAAAACTGTTTTATAGATCTAAAGATTAGCCACATTAACAGAAGTTTTAATGCTTAAAGAACAGATTGGAGAAAAATATGAAAATGATCACAAATTACCTGAATAACCTTGAAGGATATTTACCTGAAACCAATAAAAAGGAAGTCAGAGAAGAGTTAGAGTCGTTAATTCTTAGCCAAGTTGAAGAACAGGAGGATAAATTAAACCGTCCTCTTAATCGTGATGAACAAGCAGAGTTATTACTCAAATTGGGGCATCCCATGCGTGTCGCTTCAGCTTATCAGAGCAATCAACAATTGATCAATAAGGACTACTTCCCGGCTTATAAAGAGTATTTGATTAATATTTTATGGATATTCGCTGTGCTAACCAGCTTGGCCATTCTGCCCTTTAGTTTAGCTGGAGGCTCGATCATTAAGGGTCTTCTAAATACCTTTATGGAAATACTTGAAAATAGCGTTTGGATATTTTTTTGGGTCACTGCTGCTTTCTACTGGATGCAATCTGAACAGACCAATTTGGACTGGTTATATCGCTGGTCACCTAAACGATTAATATTCACTAGCCGTAAAGTTAACTTAAGCCGTCCGCAAACTTTATTTGAAATGCTATTTGAAATCTGTTTTTTACTTGTTTGGAATCAAATGTATATTAGTGAACATAGCTTTATTGGTACGGACTTTACTAACCTTATATCCCTTAGTGAAAATTGGCAGGACCTTTATTGGCTAGTTAATGCTCTAGTGGGGACCAGTTTGTTGCTCAATTTATATAAATTAATCATTGCAGGTTATACTAAAAGAACGCTAGTGATTGATGTTGTTCATACTGCTGCCTACCTTGTTCTCTTGGGTTATATCTTGCAATTTGATCAATTGTTTATTCTTTCAGCAGACCAATCTAAGCCTTTTGATTGGCAGAAACTTGAGTTCTATCTCGATTTAAATATTAGAGTATTGCTCGCAGTAGTCGGTTTGATCAGTGTTTGGGATATCGTTACTTCATATAAAAAATTAAAGATATCAGAATCTTAGATTAATAACCTCAGGTAAAATCTATATTGAATATTTAACATGCCTTATTAGTTTGATGTAGCTCTAAACAGATTACTCATCGCCATAAATGCTGAATAGAGACAGCAGGAAGCTCTTGAGTCGAAATCTGAAATGCCTGTTCATTTTCTCCACTTTGCCCAAGGATCCTCTTTCCCCAATACAGAGGTACTAGGATCCTCTTTATTATCCTCTCGATTATCAGAAGGCTTACTTTTGTGACTTCTAAACTTTTGTCCAGAGCCAGAAGACGGTCTTCCACTTTGACCATGTTCAGCTGCTTTCTTTTCACGCTTTTCGTTTTCTTGCTTAGCATCTTCCAGGTTCAGTTTGGCTGGCTCACCTGTTACTTGACCTTCTGGCATAATGCGATCTCTGGGAGGAGTTTCAAACTGCTCTGAAGATACTCTTGGTAGACTTTTAAATTTATACAAATAAAAGAGTTCTACCTTTTCACGGGCCCACTGGGTCTTTTTAAGGAACTTCACACTGGATGAAATACTTGGGTTGGTTTTGAAACAATTGATATTTAAGTAGGCAAAGAGTATATCAAAGCCGTAGTGAGACACTAGCTCAGTCAACATGTTTTGTAAACCGACACCGTTTAGTGGGTTACTTTTGTAATTGATCTGATCATTCATAGTTATTTATCCAATTTTGTCCAAGTTAGGTCCAGTTATATCCAGTTAAGGACAATGAATTAGCCTAGTATATCTGTTCCTGTTATCAAATGTTTAATCTAACAATTCTTTTAGCGTAAAAAGTCGAATAGCTAGTAATATATTCTTTGTATATAATGGTTAAAACTAGAATCTACCTCTGAAAAGTATTGTACAAACAATAACCGAGTTGTTTCTTTATGAGCCCGCAGATTAACCCCACTAGAAAAATTGAACTACTGTCACCAGGCGGTGATGTAGAGGCGATTAAAGCAGCCGTAGTTGCCGGTGCAGATGCTGTCTATTGTGGCTTGGATACTTTTAATGCTCGAAATCGTGCCACTAATCTTTCATTTGATGAATTAAATGGTGTGTTGCGTCTTGCACATGAGCATCATTGTTTGGTTTTTTTGACTTTAAATGTGGTTATTCTCGAACAAGAACTCAAGGCGCTGTTTAAACTATTAAATCAATTAGTTAATACTAGTCTCGATGGCATTATTGTGCAGGATCTAGGGTTGTTTAATTTGGTTAAAAAGTATTTTCCAACCCTAGACATTCATGCATCCACTCAACTGACCACTCATAATGAAGGTCAGATCAAATTTTTAAGTAAAATAGGTGCCTCCAGATTAAATCTATCCCGTGAGCTTAACCTCGATGAGATTAAATCATTAACTGCCACTGCCCATGAACACAAGGTACTAACCGAAGTTTTTGTCCACGGCTCTTTATGTATAGCATTTTCTGGTCAATGTTATTCAAGTTCTGTGAGTGTGGGCAACTCAGGAAATCGCGGACGATGCAGTCAGGCTTGCCGAGATGAATATGAAATTACCGAGGCGGGTAATAAGTTTCCACTTAACTTGAAGGATAACTCTGCCTATTTTGATTTGCCTGAGTTAGTTAACGCCAAGGTTGATTCGCTTAAAATTGAGGGTCGAATTAAAGGTGCTCATTATGTTTATACTGTGGTGGATAGCTGGCGTAAACAGATCAATAGCTTTGTAGAATCAGGTAAATTGTTAGCCGATGATTCTAATCTGCATAAAGTGTTTAATCGCGACTTCACCAATTCATTTTTAAAGGGTGATATGACCAAATCAATGTTTATTGATAATCCACGGGATAACAGTATTAATTATGCCCTTGATAAACACAATGCGATTTCAGTGGTTCAAATCCAGCAAGTTAAGAGCGAACTCTATCAAGATAAAAATACTTTAGGTGATCAACTCAGAGAAAAAATAAAACATATAAATATTGACAAGATCACACTCAGTTTTGAATTTTCTGGTGAACAGGGTCAGTGTCTAAAGGTTAAAGCGACTAGTCCCACGAATGTCTATCAGGCACAAACAACATTGACTCTGCTCACATCAGATAAATCTATTATTGCGCCTGCCTCTTTAGAAAAACGCTTTAAAAGTTTTAATGATGCGAATTATTCTATTGAAGGTTTTGATTTTAACAAGTTAGATTCAAATTTAAGTATTCCATTTAGTGAGCTCACAAAACTTAAGAATGAAATGGCATATCTTCTAAATAACTCTAAAGCGGTCATAGCGCAGGTAGAACTTCCAAGGTTAACTAAACATCCAAAAATTGAACAAGTTACTAAATTATCTATTTTAATTGCAGATGAAAAGGACTTGAATCTTTGCGATTATACTGATGCTGACATCTACTTTAAAATTCCTGAGAGTCTCAAAAAAGGTTGCACTAAACATATCGATTTATTACTGAGTAACCCAAGGTTAATACCTTGGTTTCCAGCGGTACTTATTGGAAAGGATTATATCGAAGCCGTTAAAATACTTGAACATGTAAAACCAAAAAGTATTGTTTCTAATAATACGGGCGTTGCTTACAAGGCCTTTGAAATGGGTATAGAGTGGATAGCAGGGCCATTTTTAAACACTACAAATTCCTATGCACTACTTACCTTAAAAGAAGAGTTAAATTGTTCGGGTGCTTTTATTTCCAATGAAATAAATCAAATGCAAATCAGAAACATAAGTCGACCAGAAAACTTTAAGCTCTTGTACAGCATTTATCACCCCATTTTAATGATGACCAGTAGACAGTGCTTCTTCCAACAAACCGTTGGTTGCAAAAAGCCAAGTATAGAAGATGGTTGTATGCTTAAGTGTACAAAAGCGACTACTATTACTAACGTGAAAGGCGTTTCCTTTTCGGTTGATAAACAAAAAGGTGGTTATCCCAGTATTTATAATCACGAACAGTTTTTAAATGTAGATGCTGTGAAAGATTTTTCTGATTTGTTTGATGGTTTTTTCATTGATTTAACGAACATTGGAACGGGTTCTAAGCAGAAGCAAGACAAAACACAATTAATTAAACATTTTGAAGGCCTGTTAAATAATATTGACCAGTCAGCGGTTCAACTTAGTCATCTGGTTCCCATATCAACCAATGCTCAGTATCTACAAGGGTTGTAATCCTTAGTTCCAGAGGAAGTCTCCATGCAGCAATACCCCTTACTCTATTCTTTACAACATTGTCCTTATGCCATACGAGCAAGAATGGGCATACTACTGTCAAAGCAGGCTGTTTATATACGGGCTATTAATTTAAAAGACAAACCGAAGGAGATGTTAGACGTTTCGCCCTCAGGCACTGTACCACTTTTAGTCATGGAACAATCTTTAGTTATTGATGAGAGCTTAGAGATTATGCTTTGGGCATTAGCTATTAATGATCCGGAAGATTTACTGTTAAGTGATGATCCAACTGCATTGCCCAGTATGCTTAATACTATCAATACCTATGACAAAGATTTTAAGGCTTGTTTAGAAAAATATAAAAGTGCCAAACGATACCATGACACTAACAAGGTCTACCTCCGTAAAGAGTGTGAGTTGTTTATTTCTGAATTAGAACAGCGCCTAACACTCACTGATTTTTTTATGGGTGAAAAAGCAAGTTTGATTGATTATGCGATCCTGCCATTTATCAGGCAGTTTGCACGGGTTGAGCGTCAATGGTATTTGCAAAGTCCATACCCTAATCTTCGGCAGTGGCTAGATAAATATCTTCAGAGTCCGTTATTCTCAAAAACTATGAAAAATTATCCCTTGTGGCTTGAGAGTCATGAAAGTTTTTTAATGGGAAAAAATTAAACAACTAAATCTTCATCCACCGATTTAGCTGCTTTTAAAAATAAAACAATTGCCACTAATCCAACTGGTAAGGTAGAAGCCATGGCCCATCGAAGGGATTCAGCGCCCATTGAATCAGCCAATAGATCAGATATAACACCGACAAAAAGAGGACCAAGACCAAGACCTATTAAGTTTAATGTAAAAAATAGAATAGCTGAGGTAAAGGCACGCATATCTGCTGGTACAACCGAATGACTAATAGCGATTGATGGCCCTAAAAAGGTGTTTAAGCAGGCATAAGCAATAGCTAGAGCGCCTAACGCTAGAGTGGTATTGGTGCTGAAATAAAATATCAGTAAGAATGGAATAGCAACGACTGCGCTATAGGCGGATATCTTAAAATACCAAGTCTTGTCATTCTTGCCAAATTTGTCAGCAATATAACCTCCGAGAAAGGCACCAATTGCTCCTCCACCACCGAGAATCAAGCCAATGGTTAAACCAATACTTCCTCTATCAATTCCACCGGTGGGTTCATGTAGGCGAAACAAAAATGAAGCAAGCCAATTGCCGAGACCGTAGGTGGTGAAAGTATGTAATCCAACAGCTAAAGCTAGAAAAACAAAGGATTTTTTAGACCATAACACTGAGAGCAATTCTCGAAAGCTTTTACTTGCTTTTTTATTTGATTCAACTGAAGCCTTCTGAAAGCGTCGACTAGGCTCTTTGACGCTGATGAGAAAAAATAAAGCAAAAATAACTCCCGGCAAACCCAAAGCGATAAAGGCTATTCTCCAACCATAATTACTATCAAGCCAGGCGCCTAGTGGAAAGCCAATCATAATACCAATATAAATGCCTACTGAGTAAATGGATAAAGCAGTGGCTCTTTTCTCTGCCGGAAAATAATCAGAAATCATTGAGTGAGAAGGAGGGCTTGCTCCTGCTTCGCCAATGCCAACGCCAATGCGTGCTAGAAGTAGATGAAAAAAGTTTTGTGCATAGCCACAGACTGCTGTCATGGCGCTCCATACAATTAAAGAGATTCCCACAATATTCTTACGATTGCTACGATCGGCATAGCGCGCAATTGGTATGCCTAATGTCACATAGAAGACAGCAAATGATAAACCGGACAGTAAGCCTAGTTGGGTATCTGATAAACCTAGATCGGCTTTAATAGATTCTTGTAATATCACTAATATTTGTCGATCGATAAAGTTAAACACATAAACAGATGTGAGCATTAACAGTACATAGTTTCGATACAAATTGGTGACAGGAGTAATTTCAGGTTCTTTAGTTTGAGCTTCGGTTGACATTGAATTATCCATTTTTATTATTATCTATAGAATATCTGAATTAGACATAACAGAGAAGTTATCTTTTCGGAAATGCGATATCTATCATCATTTTAATGCCAACTGGCAGGGATATGATGCGACTAATCAACCTATTTCATTCAATGGGTTTTATGTCATAGTGAATTCAGCTTCCAGTTATATTCCTACTCACTCTATTTAAACAAATCATAGCTGTAAGGCACCTAACCATGGCTGTCAGACACTGACTCCAGAAGTTATTTTTGGAGACAAGTTGCAGTTTACGTTTTCTATTTGTTCGGACTCTGAGAAAGATCAAGCCTTGATGATTGACTATATTATTCATCACCAAAAATCTAATGGAAAAACTTCTCCGAAAGTATTTAAATGGCGAAAGGCAAACCTGTCACCAAAAGAAATGTTGACCCAAAGCAAAAATCATCATATTAAAAAAATTACAACCCGTGTGTATTATGCAGGTGTGCATAGCCTTGAAATTATGGTGAACGGTGTCTCTATGGCAAAGGCTGACTTTCAACTATTGATACCGAAACATGCATCTTGAACTGGAACGAGTCTATATGCTAATAAGCTGGTAGATATTTGAGTAAATAGTATATAATCCTTCATTAGTTTATGACGATCAAAACTCTGGAGTGAGCAGTGCCAATTAAATCAAGAATCAGAACAATCCCTGATTATCCTAAGAAGGGGATTATGTTCAGAGACATTACAACATTATTAAAAGATCCTATAGGGTTTCGTCTTGTCATCGACAATCTGACACAAAGATATATTTCAATGAGTGATGATTTTGATGTCATAATTGGCATCGAAGCCCGTGGGTTTATTATTGGTGGCGCCTTATCCTATACTCTTGGTAAGGGATTTATTCCGATTAGAAAAGCTGGCAAACTTCCTTTTGATGTTGTGAGTCAAGAGTATGATCTCGAATATGGCACAGACACGGTTGAAATGCATACGGATTCACTTGAAAAGGGCGCTAGAGTTCTTTTAGTTGATGACTTGCTTGCAACGGGAGGTACAACCCTAGCCTCAGCTGCACTTGTTGAAAAACTTGGTGCCACAGTAACTGAACTAGCCTTTATTGTTAATTTACCGGACTTAGGTGGTGATAAAAAGCTAGCTGATAGCGGTTATAAAATATTTTCTCTGACAGAGTTTGAAGGTGAGTAGCCTACTCATTCCGATAGAAGGTTTTCGGTATTAATGGTTGTACATACTTTCCTAAATACATACCAATGGTCATCATTGCTACAAAAGTTAGAACTCTCTCATCAAGTGTCAAAGCCGAAGCCAAAGCAGGACCGGGACAAAAACCCGACAAACCCCAACCTGCACCAAAGATAGCAGAGCCTGCTACTAGGGGAGCATCAATTTTTAAACGTGTTGGTAGCCTAAACTGAGCTTCATAAATAGGTTTGTCCAGCTTAGGTTTAATTAGATGAAAGACTAGGGAGTAAACTGAGATCGCTCCAATCATCACAAACATCAAACTCATATCCCAGCTGCCAAATATATTTAAAAAATTAATGACTTTGCTCGGCATAGTCATGCCACTGATGCTTAATCCTATGGCAAATAAAAAGCCTGAAAAAAAAGTTGCAAACGGTTGCATAATCATTAACCTCCAATATATTGATTAGTCAGATACACAACCACAGCACCTGTACCCATGAAGGTGGGAACAGCTGCGAAGGAGCGGGGAGAGAATCGACTGATTCCACAAACTCCATGACCGGATGTACATCCGCAGCCAATATGGACGCCAAAACCAACCATTAATCCTCCTAATCCAATCATTTCTATGGTTCGATTAGTCATTAAATCAAATCTTTCTGGAATAACGAATGACATGGCAAATCCGCCTATAATTAGGCCTGAAATAAAAAATAACCGCCAGGAAATTTCACCTGATTTAGGCATTAATATTCCTTCAAAAATTCCTGATATACCTGCAATCCGGCCTTTTGTAAGCATTAAAATTGCGGATGCTAATCCTATAAGCATTCCACCAATCAAAGGTTTTAGTACTTCAAACTCTGACATTATTCACTCCACTCATCAGTTAGCTTTTTATTAGCTTAGTCTAGAAACTCTATGAAAACCAACCTGCGAATGATCTAAATGAATAACTCGACTAGTAAAAATTGCTTATAGATCTATACTAAAATTAACGAAGTTGTTTACTTCAATAAAAAAGGAATATTTATCAGTGATGGATATACTTATTCTTAGTGCCGGATTACTAGTTGGTTTTGCTACGGCTTCTTATGTTGCTCGGCAGAAAGTTATAAAAAGTAACAAAAATTATGCCGATGAATTAGAGGCAATTAAGCAACAAGCTGTAGATGAAGCTGCCAAACAAAATAGCACCTTTAATGAATACAAAGAAATACAATCATCTTTAATCGATCAATACCTATCAAAGATATCCCTAATATTAGATCAGAATGCCAACAGCGCCGATGAAACTTCAATTAACCTTGAAGAGATTAATTCCAAGGTTTCAATCCTCACTAATATGATTTCTAAAATTAATAATAAAGTGTCAACAGCTCAAACAACGTCCACCACTGGTATGGAAAAAATTGCTGTTGTTGTTGAAGACTATGAACAACTTGACCGTTCAAGATCAGAATTATCAGTAATAATCAGCAAATTTACAGAAGTACAGGAAAAAACTGTTGCCATACGTTTTATTGGGGAGGAGGCTGAAATGCTTGCTCTTAACGCGGCTATTGAAGCTGCTAGGGCTGGTGATGCTGGACGGGGTTTTGCTGTGGTTGCGGATAGTATGAAATCATTAGCCAAAAATAGCCAAAACACTACCAATGAAATACTTAAAATCGTCACAGAAAGTGACTTATTAATAAGAGGCATTGTTAAAAAGTTTGAAAATAAAGGTGAACACTTCAATGAATCTATCAACAGTCTTGTTGAAAACTTTACTGAAATAAATCAATCCATGGATGTTATTCATGAGCAGGCCGACTATATTGATGAATTTACCCAAGAAACAACGATTAAGATGAATCAAGTTGCCAATTCTACCACTACAGCTGTTGAAACCTTAATTAAACAGCTTAGTGACCTAGTGGCAATTATTACCGGTAAATCGATTATTGACATCTCTCCACGTGAAGCTCAAAAACAGTGGAAAACATTTGATGAAGTGATAGATGTAAGAAGAGAAAAAGAGTGGCAAGATGAACTCGGCAGCCTCAGTGGCATCCGTTTTAGTACTCTGCAAACAACCTTTAAACAAGATGTTAAAAAGTTAGATATTAATAAAACTTACTTATTTATTTGTCGAAGTGGTGGACGCTCTACCAAAGCTGCCCAAATGGCTATAGCCAATGGAATATCAAATGTCTATAACCTAGATGGTGGCATGTTAAGATGGAGAAAAGAAATTATTTAGGCTTAGGTATTGTGCTTAGCTTTAAATGATATATTGCAAATCCTAGATCATCAGTAGTAACTCTTTCCATGGGGTGAATAGCCTTTTCAGAGATAAATTTAGTTGCCTTATCACTGGGTGATGTTTCAAATAGTAGAGTAATGTGTTTTCTACTATGAGATTGAATTGCTGCGAAAGCCCAGTTTTCATTAACACTAGGTTGTAGTTCACCTTTCTCAGTGGTTTGTTTTTTTATATAGTTTGCTACCACTGTTCGGTTTTCATCAGGTGACTGAATCACCACATTATCAATACCAGTACCAGCAAAGTATCCTGTATAGGCTCGGTAATTATTTGTTGCTATCAAAAATTCTTGATTGGGATCAATGGCTTTTCCCTTAAAGGACAGTTGTTTAATACGATTAGAACTTTGATTAACTAGTTCACATTTTTCATTGTATTTTGCCGGTTGACTTATATCAATTGCATAGGTGACACCCTCTATAACGTCAAAATTGTAACTTCTAAAGCCGCTCCAATTAATCAAAGCCTGTGCAGAGTCAACTTCTTCATCGATTTGGTTGAATAAACCAGCAGAACATTCCAACCATTCCTTAACATCGGCACCAGTAATTTTTAATACCACTAGGGTGTTTGGATAAGGGTATAAATCAGCTGCATTGCGAAAACTAAGTACTCCTGCTTCAACCTCAGTAAAGTTAGAGGGATCATTTTTTCGACCGCCTGTTTTAAATGGGGCCGTGGCAGATAACACTGCAAAGTCTGCTAAATCTGGGTCACCCTGTATGAGCTGTTTTACATAATCAATCTGGGCAAGGTTTACAAGTTCCACCGAAGGATCATCTTGTACTAAAGCCAAATAGCTGTATATATTCTCACTTGATTTACCAATGGGTTGTGTCATGAATAATTTTGTATTTTTGTGGGCATCATCCACTGCAGCCAAAATCACCTTATCAGCAGCCACTAAAGATTGATTGTTCATTTCATCATAAATTGGCCGTACTTCTGATTGACTCGATATGACAATCCATTTGTCATCAAGATATTTTAGTTTAAGATCAATTACTCCTAAATGACTTCCCCAGCGACCTGGCATAACAGCTGCTACACCATTAACCTGGCCAGTTGCATTATCGATGCCTTTTAAATCCTCAAAATCTTTACCCGGAAAAAGTGCATGGCTATGTCCAAAAGTTATGGCATTAATATCTGGGACTTGAGATAAATAATAGACAGAATTTTCAGCCTTATTATTATACTCATCAGTAGATAGACCAGAATGTGGGATGGCTATGATAATGTCAGCACCTTCAGCTTTTATCTTAGGTACCCAAAATTCGGCGGACTTTTTAATATCTTGAAGCAGTACTTTACCTTCTAAATTTACCCTGTCCCATAACAAAATCTGAGGAGGCACAAAACCAATGTATCCAACCTTTATGGATTGAGACTTTCCCACTTGGTCTTTAAAGTCATAGGAAAGTATTTTATATGGAGTAAAATAAGGTTGTTTAGTTTGATAATCTAAAATATTAGCATTTATGTAGGGAAAGTTGGCACCGGCTATGGCTTTTTGCAAAAATTCAAGCCCATAATTAAACTCATGATTGCCAAGATTACCCACATCATAATTAAGAGTATTCATAGCTTGGTAAACGGGGTGAACCTGTTGTTTCTCTAACCCTTGATCAGCAATATAATCACCTAAGGGGCTGCCTTGAATTAAGTCTCCATTATCAACTAAAACACTATTAATAACTTCAGCCCTTGCTTGTTTAATCAAACTGGCGGTTCTAACTAAACCAAACTTTTCAGTGGGTYGGTTTTTATAATAATCAAAATCCATGATATTGCTATGCAAATCGGTGGTTTCAATAATCCTCAAATGTAAGACTGCATCATCAGAGCTACATGCCTGAATTACAAACAGTAATGACATCATCAGACTAGAGTTGATTAATTGATCGATTCTGATAGCTTTCATAGCGAATCCATATTTTTTTGCTAGACAGATTAAACTATATCAAATCTTTAATCTCAATGATAATGATAGCCTAGACCTAGATCGTCATTGGGGCTATGGCGTTTTTGGTAGTGTCACATTAAAAGTAACTTCGCTAAAAGATTAGATTAAAAGCTGAAATTGTGGAGAGCAGTACAAAAAAACCACTCAAGATGTAATTGATATTTCTGGCTATAAACTGATTACGTCTTGAGATTACCTCAGCAAAGCACACATAAACATAAAAGACACTGAAGGAACCGAAGAGGGTACCCAAGGCATATATCAGTGAATTATTAGTATTAAAATCTACCCAGTGTTTAGCTTCTGCAAGGGTCGCCATGACTAGGTAAAAGGGGATAGCTAACTGATTAAGAGATGACATGCCTAGTCCAAGAAAAAAACTATTACCTGGTTTACTCTTACCTTTAATTTTAATTTTTTTTCTTGCTTCAATAAAAAAATAAATAGCTAAACCTAGCAAAATAAATATGGATGCTTTTCTTAAACCTACAATGATTTGAGGGTTGTCAGTTAGAAAACGTACAAAGAAAGCTGCAATCAAAGCTTGAACGAAGACAACAGATGATGCCCCTAGAGAGAATAAAGTGCCTGTTTTACGATCATGTTCCAAGGTCATTCGAACCACTGTCATGCTAAGCATTGCAGGAATAAGAAGCCCGAATATTGATACTGCAACTCCAAATGCTAAGGGATATAAAAATTCCATAATTATAGTTTTTAGCCCTAACTTGTTTTTCTAGTAACCGAACATTTTATTGAACTTGAATTCTAGCAAAATTAAATATCAAGTTGGGATATTTTTTAAATTGATGTTGCAGAAAAGCTAACGTATATTAGCTAATTAGTTAATTAGCCATAGTTAATTAGCCATAGTTAATTAGCCATAGTTAATTAGCCATAGTTAATTAGCCATAGTTAAATAGCTAAAACTAGTTTTCGATAAAAATTATAACGATAAAAAGGAACATATCATGGATCAAACCTCAATGGCCTTACTGGGTTATATAGCAGTTATGTTGATGTTACTTGTATCATTAGCGACTTACCGCTCTATTCTTACTTTAAGTGGCTCCCATGCAGCCAATAGTTTTTCTACTACAGGTGAAGAGGTTTCATTGTTTTGCAAACGCCTCTGCCGAGCACACGCCAATTGTTATGAATCATTCCCAATAGTGGGAGGTATGTTGTTATTTTCGATTGCTACAAATAATACCGCAATTACTGATCCTCTAGCCATGTATGTGCTAGGTGGTCGACTACTACAAACTTTAGTTCATTTATCTTCCACCAGTATACTGGCTGTCTATGCTAGGTTTGGATTTTTTCTAGTCCAGTTATCAATCGTTGCTTATTGGATGCTTTTATTGATAGGTGTAGTTTGATACGAGTAACTTGATAAGAGTAACTTAGTGGGTATTTTAAGTGGATTTATTTGGCAATAGAATTGAGCAACCCCTAGACTTTATCTCAAATGATGGTGATGTAAAATACTATGCTGCCATCATGAATTTAGCTAAGGCTGAAGATTACTTTACAGCCCTATTTACTAAGCTCAACTGGCAGAATGATCAAGCCACCATCTTAGGCAAGAACATCATAACTAAGCGAAAAGTAGCTTGGTATGGTGACGAACCTTACCCTTATACCTATTCTCATAACACCAAGCATGCATTGCCTTGGGTTACTGAGCTTCTAGAATTGAAAAAACTGGTTGAACAAGAGACGGCTACTAGCTACAACTCCTGTCTAGCAAATTTATATCATGATGGAAGTGAAGGTATGGCATGGCATAGTGATGCTGAGAAAGACCTGAAGCACATGGCGGCCATCGCCTCATTAAGCTTTGGAGCCGAACGTAAGTTTGCCTTCAAACATAAAAGAACAAAGGAAACCTGCTCATTAGTACTCAAGCAAGGAAGTTTACTAGTAATGCAAGGCACGACTCAAAAGCACTGGTTACACCGTTTACCGCCCACAAAAATAATCCATGAAGCTAGAATTAACCTGACATTTAGAACAATAGAAAAAAATTAACTTCAACCCTAAAATCAGTGTGCTTTAGAATTGAAGGCCTTGCTAAGAAAAAAACCAAATATTGCTGGTCACTTGACAGTCTATTGAGTCGAGGATCATATGGATCATTAATCCCAGTCCAACAAGTCTAGTTTTTCGTGGAAAACACAGTAGAAAATAAATACCTATAGGTATAAAAGTATGCAGTGGATGAAAATTGATGCTACAGCGAGCAGCATCATAAATAGGATTAGCCAAGAGGTGGTCAAGATCAACCAACATCGTTGCAATCATTATTAAGTAAGCAACTTGCCACTTTTTACGAAAAAACACTGCAACCAGTAAAGCTGGAATGATAAAGTGAAGTAATAGGTGAAACATATTTTCCCTGTGTTCCTTTTGAGATAGTTAGGTAAGCTCATTTTTCATGATTTATTGACATTCTACCAGTAGACTTTTATTTTTAAAAAGGTTTCCTCTTAAAGGCGTTCATTGTAAAATCATCCTTTGGAATAGTTCGCATCAAATTTATAGGAATACCTAATGGGCAGAGCCTATCAAAACAAAAAAATATCCATGGCTAAAACATCTGATACTAATGCACGAGTTTATAGCAAATATAGTCGTGAAATTTATGTCTGTGCCAAGGCTGGAGGTGTGGAAATAGAAGGCAACTTGTCTCTAAGAAGCCTAGTTGACAGAGCCAAAAAGGATCAAGTACCTATCCACGTGATTGAAAAAGCTATTGACAAGGCGAAGGGTGGAGGAGGCGAAGATTTTGCAATTGCCCGCTACGAAGGCTTTGGGCCGGGTAACTGTATGGTTATTGTTGACTGCTTAACGGATAACCCTAATAGAACCTTTGGTGATGTTCGAGTGTGCTTTACCAAGACGGACAGTAAAATTGGTACCCAAGGCAGCGTGAGTCATATGTTTGATCACAGTGCTATCCTTGTTTTTGATGGGGATGATGAAGAAGCTGTTCTCGATGCCTTAATGAACGCCGATGTGGATGTAACAGATATTGAAAGTGAGCAGGGTAAAATTACTGTTTTTGCACCTCATACGGAATACTTTAAAGCCAAACAAGCCCTAGTTGATGCCCTAGGTGTAATTGACTTTGATGTGCATGAAATTCAATTTATTCCTCAAAATACCATAGAAATTGTCGGTGATGACTTGCAAGTGTTTGAGAAATTTATTGATATGCTAGACAGTCTCGATGATGTCCAGAATATCTATCATAACGCTGAGTTGTAGTACTGAAGTTCTTATAGTAATATCGCCCTTATGAAATTAATGTTCGTTGACCAAAATCCAGTCTTTTGCCGGTTTCACTATTTATAGATAGGTTAGAGACTTCAACAAGCTCATTGCTGATCAGATCCTTGGCTATGAGCTGAATTTTTTCAGCTTCTAGCCTAGGTGAATAAGTATTTGCAATAATATAACCATCCTTATCTTTAAGTTGTAGAGCTAATTCTAATAACTCAGGAAACTTATTTTCGATTTTCCACCTTTCTTTCTTTACACCAATTCCAAAGGCTGGAGGGTCCATAATAAGACCCTTATATTTATTTCCCCTTTTAACTTCTCTTTGGGCAAACCTCAAAGCATCTTCTAAAATCCAGTGAATATCACTCAGGTTTGACCCAAGCATGTTTTCTTTGCTCCAATTGATTACTTGTCGTACGGAATCACAGTGATAAACCTCTGCACCTTGAGCTCTTGCAATTAATGAAGCAACGCCTGTGTAGGCAAATAGATTTAAAAACCTGTCGCCTTTTGCGGTGTGTTGAGCAATATAATCCCAATTTATTCGTTGCTCTGGGAAGATACCAAGGTGTTTAAACTTGGTCAGCTTAAGATGTATTGTTAGCTCATTGAAGTTGATTTCCCAATGTTTATTAGTATTGTTTTTAAGGATCTGCCAAGTACCAGAGCTTTTTGAGCTTTCTATAAACTCGAAGTGAGCTTGATTTTTCCAATCCGAAGCACTTAAAACAGGCTGGAAATAAGCATTTCTATCGGGACGAATGGTTACTACTTTTCCCCAGCGCTCTAATTTTTTATTATCCCCAGCATCAAGCAGTTGATAATCGTTCCAAGCTTCTGAATAGATACGTTTCATAGAAAGAGTTGTGTGCCTAAGTTGATGATTTGGCAGAGTAGCATTTCAATCTGTCTTAAATCAATTACGAAGTTAATAAAAAGCGAAGTTAATAAAAAGCAGCAATTATTTTGCTAATAACACCTCTAGTAGGGGATAATAGCGCCATGACTCAGATCCTAGCTCCAAACCTACTTAAATACCCTAAATACTGGGCAGAATGCTATGGCACTGCACCTTTCTTACCCATGTCCCGCAAGGAAATGGATGAGCTTGGCTGGGATAGTTGTGATGTGATCATTGTCTGTGGTGATGCCTATGTGGATCACCCCAGTTTTGGTATGGCCGTCATAGGGCGTCTACTTGAGTCTCAAGGCTATAGAGTCGGATTAATATGCCAGCCTGATTGGCGCGACCCCGAGGCATTTAAAGAGCTGGGTAGACCTAACTTATTCTTTGGAATTAGTGCCGGCAACATGGACTCTTTGATTAATCGTTATACTGCCGATAAGCGCATGCGTCATGATGATTCCTATACGGCTGGTGGAGAAGGGGGAAAACGTCCTGATCGCGCCGTTATTGTCTACTCACAAAAATGTAGAGAAGCCTATAGTGATGTACCCCTTGTTATTGGTGGCATTGAAGCATCTTTGCGACGCATCGCCCAGTATGATTACTGGTCAGATGCAATCCGCCGTTCAGTGTTAATTGATTCAGGCGCTGATATTTTATTATATGGCAATGCCGAGAGGGCTTTAATTGAAGTTGCTTTAGGTTATTCAAGATCAAAATCTGTTGCCGATATGCAAAATATTCGCGGCACGGTTGTGATAAAAAGTAGCCTTCCTGAGGGTTGGGTTGAAGTCGATTCCACGCGAATTGATTGGCCGGGTAATATTGATTCAATTCCAAACCCCTATGAATATAAAGATGCTGCCTCCTGTGATAAGGCTGACAAAAACCAGCAAGCAGATAAAAGCAGCCAAGCAATTCCCATACGAATAATTCCTCAACCTCTCCAAGGTAAGACAAGTTTCAACCGAGAGAAGAGCTACATTCGTTTACCGAGTTTTGAAAAGGTCAGGGGTGATGCTGTTTTGTATGCCCATGCTTCTAGGGTACTACATCAAGAGTCGAACCCCCATAATGCACATGTTCTTGTACAAAAGCATGGCACTCAGGATATTTGGGTAAATCCTCCTCCGATTCCTTTAACAACAGAAGAGCTGGATTCAGTTTTTGCCCTGCCATACAAGAGAGTGCCACATCCAAGTTATGGAGACGCCAAAATTCCAGCCTATGACATGATCCGATTTTCGGTCAATATCATGCGCGGTTGTTTTGGAGGTTGTACCTTTTGTTCAATTACTGAACATGAAGGGCGGATCATTCAGTCTCGCTCTGAAGAGTCTGTACTAGAGGAGATTGAAGATATTCGCGATAAGGTGCCCGGTTTTACTGGCACTATTTCCGACTTGGGTGGTCCCACGGCAAATATGTATCATCTTAATTGTGTGGATCCGAAAATACAGTCATCCTGTCGTAGACTTTCCTGTGTTTATCCTTCGATTTGTTCAAATTTGAAAACTGATCATAAACCAACGACACAGTTGTACCGTAAAGCTCGAAAAATTCCTGGTGTTAACCGAGTTTTGATCGCATCAGGACTACGTTATGATTTAGCTGTACGCGATCCAGAGTATGTAAAGGAGTTGGTTAATCATCATGTGGGTGGTTATCTAAAAATCGCACCTGAGCATACCGAAAAAGCCACACTTGATAAGATGATGAAGCCAGAGATGAACACTTATAACGATTTTAAAAAGATGTTTGATAAGTACTCTAAAGAAGTGGGTAAAAAGCAGTATCTCATTCCTTATTTTATTGCTGCCCATCCTGGCTGTGATGATGAAGACATGATAAATCTTGCTCTTTGGTTAAAACGTAATAATTTAACCGTCGATCAGGTGCAAACTTTTTATCCATCTCCCATGTCCCTTGCAACGGCCATGTATCATTCTAAGCATAATCCCCTTAAAAAAGTTAACTATAAAGGTGAAGCTGTTCATACCGCTAGAACAATTGAACAAAGGCAACTGCAAAAATCAATTCTTCGTTATCATGCTGAAGATAAGTGGGATGAACTTCGATCTGCTTTTGAGAAAATGGGCCGTAAAGATCTTATTGGTGATGGAAACAATGCTCTGGTGCCAGAAAAAAATAAACAGCTCAGTCAAAGAAAGCCGCATAATATTGTTTACCCTAATAGGCGCCCCGGGAACCGAGGCACTAGTCAGGGAAAGTATTCTCCAAAAAACAGCTAAGCTTATTCGAATTCTAGTTTTATGTTTGAGTGCATCAAGTCTGTTCGTAGTGCTTAATCCCTATCTGTAAAGATGATGGGTTATCTTCTTCAACTAATTTTAAATAGAGTGCCCTTTGTTCCGTAGCCCGCTGGTTAGATTCAGCCATGATCTCTGGCCACTGAGGGTGGTCTCTGAGTTTTGCATACATAGGAATTTTTTGGATCTGGTACTCGACAATATAACCCTTTGCCGTAGCAGACTGCATCGACCTAATGGCCTTATCAATATCGCCATCGAGCAAGGCAATATCCATTTCTTCAATCTCCATAGGTCTGAAATCTTCAAAACCTTGCCAGTACTTAATTCCAGCCTTTTTAGCGGCAAGAAGTTGCTGTTTTTTCAGATCGAGTTTTCGCTTAGCAGTTTCCATATCACCGATTTGTAGATAGCTATAAATGGCTATAGCACAGGTGTTGCAGTAATCATCTAATTGATAATATTTAACAGCTTCCGAGTAGTTTTCGGCAAGTGATTCAGCGTTAGCCCGCCATATAATGCCTAATGAATCCTTCTCTGCACGTGGAAAAACACCACGTAACTGGCTTGTAAAAAGTTCCATATTATTTTTGTACCAGTACTGGAACACTGCAAAGGGAGTATCGATAAAATAACGTGCTGCCATGTCACCAAGGCCAATGTCAGCGAGACGACCTGAAACCCTAAACTTGGTATTTGGACGACTGGGTATCAACTCTGCCGCCTTGTGTAAATACTTAATCCCTTGGGCGTATTGTCCTTGTTGCAGATAAATTTCACCCAGAACCATATAAGCAAAGTGGTGCTTTGGATTAATATTTAGCATATGTTGGGCAACTTTTTCTGCTTCTTGCAATTTACCCAGAGCTATAAGATTGTTGCCATAATGATAATTAGCAAGTAAGGACATGGGGTTGAGTTGTAAAGCTTTTTTACGAAGACTGATAGCTTTTGCAGGCTCATCATTCACGATAGCACCTGACAGCCAGATCATGGCATCGGAAAAGTTGGGGTTGAGCTCAAGTGCCTTCTCAAAATAACCCTTGGCTTGTTTAGTTTCTTCAGTACTTAAATCAAAAAGAAGTCCTTTGATTGCTAGGGCTTCAGGTAGGGTCGGATCGAGTAACAAGGCTTTTGTAATAGCAGGTGTTGCCTTGGCAATCGCTACTTCTTCAGGAATACTACCGTACTGAATTTCTGATAAAAAAGCATTGGCCCAGGCAATACCCATCCAAGCGGGAGCATAGTCGGGAGCAATTTCGGTTGCTTTAGTGAAATGTTGTAGTGCTATTTTTATGTCTACCTGATTACGATTTTCGATGAAAAATCTGCCTTTGAGATATTGATTATGGGCGTCGAGGTTGACATCACTCATGTCACGTTGAGCGACTTTTGCATTCAGTCCCAGCTGTTCTTTTAAGGCTTTGACAATGGCTGCTGAAATTTCGTCCTGAATGGCAAACAGATCAACCAGCTCCCTGTCATAGGTTTCAGACCAAAGGTGCTTATCACTTCCAGCTTCGATAAGCTGAGCGGTTATTCGAATACGATTACCGAATTTCCTCACACTACCTTCAAGAATATTGTTCACACCTAGCGTACTTGCAACCTGCTTGATATTAATTTCCTTGCCCTTAAATGCAAAGGCTGAAGAACGTGAGGTAACATGTAAATTAGGTATTTTAGCTAATACATTAAGAATTTCTTCAGAGATGCCGTCAGAAAAATATTCCTGCTCTATATCAGAGGACATGTTCACAAAAGGCAATACAGCTATGGATGAACCTTTAGGTTCTGGTATTACCTGCTTTAGTGATTCTTCTGGACTTACACTAGTACTATCATTAACAGCTATAGCAGTTTCTTCAGAGTCTGTATTTAAGCGGCTTTCATAAAAGAAATAACCCATACCTATTGCCAGTAAGCCAATAATAACAAAATCAAGCTTGCGGCCAGTATGGGCAGTGATTGAATCTTCGGTTGTTATATCAGATTCTTTTTTGACGCCTTCAGGGGTGATTTCAAAGGCCCAGGCAAAGAAAAGAGCGAATGGAAAACCGATTGCCCCGAGATAGAACACCAGTGAATTTACCCAGTCGGGTAAATGCATTGCTGGCACAGCTTCTGAAGTGACCTGAATTACAACCCATGCCAGTACAAGGTAGGCTGTACCTACCTTGAAGACATTGCGTCGTTTGAGTTCGGTGAACAGTGAATCAGCCAAAGAGCATCCTAGATTCTAATTATTATTATCCATTGAAGGTAATGTACTTCTAATTGGCTTATTTATCAAATCATTGATAGCTTATCCAGCTTTACAACAGGAGTAATACTAATTTTCAGCTAGGATGACTAGCTTAAAAATCACTTGCCTTTAATATGACTATTTATAGACTAGCTGAAAGATGCATCTAGAAGTGTGATGGCTATAGTTTACCCATTTCTGTAACCCTGATACCCAATTTTGTATTTAGTTAATATATATTTCCGCTAGTTCAGGTTTATTATTGTAAATAGACCTACACTTATGTAAAATCCGCGTCCATTTTACTAGGTTTTTTTGCTAGGTAATTTTCCTAGGTAATGAAGCTATTTATTTTTATGCCTAGTTATTTTAAAAGATCATTATTATAATTTTGGTAGTTAAATCATGTTATTACATTCAACAAAGCAAGATTGGTTCGGTAATATCCGTGGCGATATTTTAGCCGGACTAGTCGTTGCATTAGCGCTCATTCCTGAAGCTATCGCCTTCTCGATCATTGCAGGTGTCGATCCAAAAGTTGGGCTCTATGCATCCTTTTGTATTGCAGTTATTACAGCTGTTATTGGTGGCAGACCCGGGATGATCTCAGCAGCAACTGGTGCCATGGCACTGTTGATGGTGACACTGGTGAGGGATCATGGTTTGCAATACCTACTTGTGGCGACCATGCTAACCGGTGTACTACAAGTAATAATGGGCTATCTAAAGTTAGGCAGCTTGATGAGTTTTGTGTCCCGTTCAGTTGTCACAGGCTTTGTAAATGCCTTGGCCATTCTCATCTTTATGGCACAGCTGCCTGAATTAACCAATGTGACTTGGCATGTTTATGCCATGACTGGTGCAGGACTAGGTATTATCTATTTATTCCCCTATATCCCCGTTGTAGGTAGGGTGATCCCATCGCCCCTCGTTTGTATTTTATCCCTATCAGCTGTTGCTATGTATTTCGGCATGGACATTCGTACGGTGGGTGATATGGGTAAGTTACCGGATACTCTACCAATGTTTCTCTGGCCTGATGTTGAATTGAATTTTGAAACCCTAGCCATCGTTTTTCCTTATTCCCTCTCACTTGCTACTGTCGGATTATTAGAGTCACTCATGACAGCGACCATCGTTGATGATTTAACCGATACTTCGAGTGATAAAAATCGTGAATGCAAAGCTCAAGGCATTGCCAATGTTGCCTCAGGTCTAATGGGTGGAATGGCAGGATGCGCCATGATTGGCCAATCGGTGATTAATATTAAATCCGGCGGTAGGGGACGTTTATCAACCCTAGTTGCTGGAGCTGTGTTGTTAATAATGGTTGTCTACTTGAATGACTGGGTGGCTAAAATCCCTATGGCTGCTCTGGTAGCAGTTATGATCATGGTATCAATAGGCACCTTCGACTGGGGTTCTATCAGAAACATGAAAAAGCATCCTCTATCTACCAATGTGGTGATGATTTCCACTGTTGTGGTGGTGGTATTTAGTCATAACTTAGCCTATGGTGTATTTGTTGGCGTGTTATTAGCATCATTATTCTTTGCAAATCGTATTAGCCACTTCATGTATTCAGAATCGGAATTAAATGCTGATCAGGATACAAGAACCTATCGTTTCCATGGACAAATATTCTTTAATTCATCGGATAGATTTTTAGCCCAGTTTAATTTTAAAGAAGCGATATCTAAGGTTGTTATTGATCTAAGCCGTGCTCATTTTTGGGATATAACAGCTGTCTATTCTTTAGACAAGGCTGTGATGAAATTTCGCAGGGAAGGTGCAGAAGTGGAAATTATCGGCTTAAATAGAGCCAGTGAAACCATTATAGATAGATTTGGTGTTCATGATAAGCCCGAGCAAATCGAACGGGTTTTAGGAGGTCACTAATGTTAAAAAAACAGAAATTAATTCTAGCCTGCATCGATGGCTCATCGGTAACTGAAGCGGTTTGCGATTATTCAAGTTGGATTGCCAAAGCAGTTAATGCGCCTCTGAAATTGCTGCATACTATCGAGCAGGCTAAAGCACCTGTCATGGCAGATTATTCAGGCGCCATTGGTCTGGGGAGCTCGGAAGAATTACTCAATGAATTAACTGAAATCGAACAACAACGTCAAAAATTGCTATTAAAACAGGGTCAATTAATGTTAGACGCTGCAAAAAAGCGAATTAACGCTGCTGGCATCGATTCTCCCCAAGTAAGACAAATGCATGGTAGTTTATCTGAGTCACTCATCAAATTAGAAGAGCAGATCCGAGTTGTGGTGGTGGGTATTAGAGGTGAGTCACATGAAAAACTTGATGAAGGGGTGGGTACTCAGCTTGAAGCTGTGATCCGTTCATTGCATCGGCCGATTCTTGTGGTAAATCGAGAATTTATAGAACCAAAAACAGTTATGCTTGCCTATGATGGCAGTGAATCCTGTAAGAAAGCGCTGGCGATGATTACCTCAAGCCCACTGTTTAAAAACAACCTTTGTCATATTGTTCATGTGGGTGATAATGAGGAGTTATTAGCTGAAGCCTCTGAGGTTCTTACTGAAAAAGGCTTTACCGTTGAAACGGCGCTACTTAAAGGTAATGGTAATGTTGAAGAAGCATTGGCTCAGTATCAGCGAGATAGCCAAATTGATTTGATGATGATGGGAGCTTTTAGTCACAACCGGTTTAGGGATTTCTTACTAGGTAGTTTTACCACCAAAATGCTTGCTGCGACTAATAGGCCTCTTTTGCTTTTAAGATAAGCTGCTTGTTTTATTCGTTGTCTTATTAGTTGTCTTATTGGTTGTCTTATTAGTTAATCCAACGAGTGAATTCACTACTGGTTTTCCTTATCTTAGATTTTGATTTCCTAGATGGTTTGCCTAAGTAAATAAAAGCCACCAGTCTAGTGTTTTTCTCAAAGCCTAAATAATCCACCACATCATCGGTGTAGGCAATGGCGCCGGTCCTCCAAATAGTGGCTAAACCCAGCTCATCGGCAGCTAGCAGCATGTTCTGACAACCAGAGGCTACACTGGCTATATCTTCTGCCATCAGAGCTTTAGGATTAGTCGATTTAGCTGCACCGGCAACAATTATTACCGGTGCTCTTAAGGGCTTGTTTTTAATCCTAGTTAATTTAGTTATATTCAAAGCATCAGCGGGATCTTCCATTTCCTTTGCTGCTCGCTCAGCTAAAAACTCGCCAAATCGAACTCTAGATTCGCCTTGTAGCACAACAAATCTCCAAGGATCTGTATTGTAATGAACTGGCGTGCAAACTGCGGTATCTAATATTTTAGTAATAACTTCCCGTGAAACTTCACTCTCTTCAAAAAGAACATTACTAGTACGAGCTTTAATTTTTTCTATAACAGACATTCGTTTATTAACCTTACTATGTTATTAATATTTCACTAATATCTCACTAATGCTTAAGTAATGCTTCAGTACCAGAACTCAAGAATCGCTTAGAATATTGATATGATGACTAATATGATCATTGATAAACGTCTGAATAAAAAAGTAGCCATGATCATAACCAGAATGTTTACGAAGCACTAACTTTTGTCCCACTTCACTACAGGCTAAGGCAAATAGCTCAGGTTTAAGTTGTTCCTGTAAAAATGGATCAGCTAGGCCTTGATCAATTAATATCTCAGGACGGTTGGTGGCATCTCCTAAGGAACTCATCAGCGCACAGGCATCATAATTGCGCCACAGGCTTTTATCCTCTCCAATATATTTAGACAAAGCCTTATTACCCCAAGGACATTGAAGGGGGGAGACAATGGGTGAGAAGGCTGAAACTGATTTAAATAAATCTTGATTTTTTAAGTAAATAGTTAAGGCACCATGGCCTCCCATTGAATGGCCCATTATGCCTTGTCTGGATATATCAACGGGAAAATTATCACTGATTAAATGAATTAACTCCTCAGTGATATAACTAGACATTTGATAGTTTTTATCCCAAGGACTCTGAGTAGCATCAACATAAAATCCTGCTCCTTTACCAAAATCCCAACCGTCTTCGTCCGGTACATTATCCCCACGGGGAGAGGTATCGGGAGCAACGATTATACAACCAGAATCCGCAGCAGCTGCATAGGCTCCAGCCTTTGAGGTGAAATTATCTTCAGTACAGGTAAGACCTGAAAGATAGTAAATAACCGGTACTTTTTGGCCTTCAAGTATTTTTGGAACAAATACACTAAAGGACATGGTGCAATGGGTGGATTTTGCTTGGTGTTGGTAATAGCCCACAGTCCCTGAAAAACAGCGTGTCTCAGAGACTGTAGTGATGATGTTATTCAATTGTTGATCCTCAGTTTAGATTAACCTTTACTGCTAGCAAATAATACTAGCAAAAAGTTTACATTATTTAGGATTATCAAAACAGGCAAATTAGATCAAATTAAGATTAAATGTTAAGAGTAAATTGAGCTCAAGGATTGATTGATATATATTGTCCCCCTAATAAAACTAAATAATCAACAAGCCCAGAAGAGAGAAGTTAAATGAAAAGTATAATAATTAAGATTATTTGTATTTTCTTTGTCGCGCCATTGCTTGTGTCATCTGTTGTACTGGCTAAAGCTCCAACCATTAATCAAAAAGATGATATGAAGCATTTAGGCTCAGTGGATAAGTTCTTATTCTGGACTCCAGAGCAACAGGTAGCAGGCTATCGTAATATTAATAAGATATTCCCAACACGCAAAATTTTAGCTGGAGTCAAACCACTTAAATTGCCAGAGCAACTCATTGATTTAGCTAATATCAAAGTAACAGCTGAAGGTAGAAGTATCACAATTGATGAGTATTTTGTAGAGCAGAATATCGCTGGACTATTAGTGCTTAAAGATGGAAAAGTTGCTTACGAGCGTTATGGTTTAGGTAATGACAAAGATAGCCTTTGGATTTCTTTTTCAGTGTCTAAATCTGTCACTTCCATGCTCATTGGAGCAGCCATAAAAGACGGTTATATTAAAAGTGTTGATGAGAAGGTAACCGATTATTTACCACGCCTAAAAAATTCTGCCTATGATCAGGCAACAATTCGCAACATCATGCAAATGTCATCTGGTGTTGCCTGGAATGAAGATTATGCTGATCCAAAATCCGATATTAATACAGCTGTCTGGGATACAAGGGGTATGTATGAGTTCTTACGCAATAAACCTCGTGAGTCGGAGCCAGGCAGCAATTTTAATTATAATACAGCTGAAACGAACCTTGTGGGTACCTTGCTGCGTTCAGCCATAGGAAATAACCTTTCAACCTATTTAACCGATAAAATCTGGCAGCCTTTTGGTATGGGCTCAGATGCTAACTGGATGTTAGTTGAGGATGCAGGAGGCGAGCAAGGAGGTTGTTGTATCAATGCAACTTTACGTGATTATGCTCGACTTGGCTTGTTTGCTTTAAGCAACGGAAAACTCTCGGATGGTACCAATGTATTGCCTGATAATTGGATGAAAGATTCAACAACTCCATCAAAAGGATACGATGGTTATGGATATCTGTGGTGGTTAAGTAAAGGGGCAAGCTACCGGGCTGTTGGTATCTTTGGACAGGGTATTTACATCAATCCTGAACAGAATGTTGTTGTAGCTATTCAAAGTGCTAGAGGTGTTGCCAGTAATCAATCTGCCTGGACATTACAAAATGCATTTTATGCAGCAATAACTCAGGCAGTTAAGTAATCAATCTTTAGCTTTAGACATAACCGCCTGAAATAAAGCGGATTCGAGGTGTTTTGTTAACCAAGCCTGTAAGTTTGCATAGGGAGATGAATCGAACCACTGTTTATTAACAAAACAAAATTGACGTATAAAAGGAAAAATGGCCATATCGGCTAGTGTGAGCTGCTGAGAAATTAAATAGTGATTTTTTCCTAACAAATCATTCAGTTGGTTTAAGTAGGGTAGGGCTTTGTTCCTAAGCTCATCTTCCGATAAATCTGGAGATCTACTTGAGTATTTGTATTTATCTAAGATGGGTTTAAATTGCTCATCGAAAGTGTCTATTAGCTTGTTGATAAGTGATTGTTGTTGGGAAGTTAATCCATAATACCAACTTTGCTCATCCCCTTGTGCTAGTGCCCAAATCATAATATCCCGACTTTCATCAATTACTTCACCATTGTTGAGTATAAGTACCGGCACAGTACCCTTTGGAGATGTATCAAGCATGGCTTGAGGTTTATCTCTTAATAATATCTCTTCAATGTTTATCTCAATCTTTGAATAGGCAATTGCCATTCTTGCTCTAATTGCATAAGGACAGCGTCTAAAAGAGTATAAAAGTGGCAGATTTAGGTTGGTTAAGGTATCGATTTACTAATTCCTTTTGATTTGAATCAATGTCAATTAATGAATTGGATTGTATCATAAGGCAAATACAATTAACTGGGGCCTATAATAACAAATACTAAGATGGAAATAGCGTCATAGTAGAACAGAATAATTTGCCTCTTGTTGCTGCCTGCTGCCTTGTTAAAGTATTATAAAATAGTCATAATAAGAGCATTCAGTTTGTGCACTAACTAATCAGTCAATCATATCTAGCATTGATTAAGTCTGAGCTGTAAAACTAAAAAATAACTAAGGATTGACATGAAACCTATACTATTATTAAGTCTGACATGCCTTGTCTTGACCTCAATTGTTGAAGCTAAACCAGCAAATACGACTGTGACATTAAAACAAATCATTGAAAAAAACCTTGTTGGCGGTGGACAAATTTCTCCTGACGGTAAGTATGTCGCTCATTCTTATATTGTTCCTCGAAAAACTTATGTCGCTGAAGATGGCCCGGTCTATGTTGAGTTACATGTTACATCTCTTGATGGAAATGTTCGTAAATTTATCACTGGTGAAGTGAATATACTTTCTGTTCAGTGGAGCAGTGACAGCCATTATATTTATTACAGGGCAAAAAGAGATGATGATAAGTTCATGGGGATCTATCGTATTGCAATTGACGGAGGTGAATCAGAAAAAATAGCGAGCATTAAGTCTAATATAGCATCCTATTCCATTAACCATGATTCCACAAAATTGGTATATCTCGCGAAGCCTGTTGCACCTAAGTCGGTGGAAAAACTGGCTAAAAAGGGTTTTAAAGCCAATGTCTATGAAGAGTCTGTTAAGAAGTCTGATGCCTATGAGGTTGATCTATTCGATCTTAAAAAGGAGCACACAAAACTTGCCATAGATGATCATATTTTATCCGTTGAGTTTAGTCCTAAAAATAATGCCCTCCTGATGAGAGTGGCTCCTACGGCTTTAATTGATGACAACCTGACAACTTCAAAATATCGAGTTTATAATTTAAAAGGTAAGATTACCCAAGCATTTAAAACTGAAGGTAAATTGTCCACAGCCCACTGGTCTAAGAATGCTAGTAAAGTTGCCATGATTGGTGCCGAAGATAAAAATGATCCATCAGCGGGAAGATTATTTATAGCTGATGTGAAGTCTGGCAAGATATCAGAGCCTGTTAAGAACTATCTCGGTCAGGTGAATGACATCGAGTGGATTTCAGACTATCAAGTTGCCTTTCTAGGACATATTGGTACAAAAAGTGAAGTGTCAGTGGTTAACCTTGATACCCAAGCTGTTACAACTAAAATAGCTGCCGGAGATGTAGTTATACGATCCATTGATGTTGATGACTCCGGGACAAGACTCATAGGATTCGGAAGCTCTGATAAACATCCTAGAGAGCTTTATGATTTAAGCTCAAACTCACCAAAACAGTTGACCCATTCTAATGCTTGGCTGGAWAATATTACTATGCCTAAGCAGGAGACAATTACCTATAAAGCCCGTGATGGATTAGAGCTTCAAGGCGTTTTGATTTATCCCCTAAATTATAAGAAAAATAAGCGTTATCCTTTGATTATGATGGTTCATGGTGGTCCAGAAAGTCACATCAGTGATAGTTGGTTAGATTCTTATTCATATCCAATTAAATATGCAGCAGCTAAGGGTTATGCTGTATTTCTGCCTAACTACCGTGGCAGCACCGCCAGGGGGGTTGAGTTTTCTAAAATGGGCCAAGCCGATTATGCGGGGGCAGAATTTAATGATCTAGTGGATGCCATTACTCATCTAACCAAGATGGGCCTTGTTGATAAGAAACGAGTGGGTATAACGGGTGGTTCCTATGGAGGTTATGCTTCTGCTTGGGGGGCAACGGCTTTAAGCGAGCATTTTGCAGCCAGTGTAATGTTTGTTGGTATATCTAACCAGTTATCAAAGTTTGGTACTACAGATATTCCAAAGGAAATGTACAACGTTCATGCTAGAAATTATCCTTGGGATAAGTGGCAGTGGATGTTAGAGCGTAGTCCTATTTATCATACTGATAAGGCAAAAACTCCCTTGTTAATCATGCATGGTGATTCTGATACTAGAGTCCACCCTAGTCAATCTATGGAAATATATCGCTATATAAAAACCCGAACGGAAACACCTGTGCGTTTGGTTTTTTATCCTGGTGAAGGTCATGGAAATCGTAAGGCTGCCGCTCAACTTGATTATTCAATTCGTTTAATGCGATGGATGGACTTTTACCTTAAGGGTAAAAATAAGCATAATGAAATTCCACCCTATGAAATTAATCATGATGAAGTTTTAAAAGACATGGAAAAATCAGAGTAGCCTATGAAAAAAGTACTTTTAACTCTTTCATTAAGTTCTTTTTGCTTTTTACTTTCTATTTGTGTTTTTGGCAATGAGAATATTGTAGTAAATAAAGAATACAAGCTTTCAACGATATTTCAAACTGAGCGCTCTGAGGTTATCTGGGGCTTCGATTTTATATCTAAAGATGAACTTGTAATCAGCTTGCGAAGTGGCAAGCTTTATTATTTTAATATCCTCACCAATGAAAAAATACAGCTTGAAGTTCCTGATATTTACTCTTCTGGCCAAGGTGGTTTATTAGATGTGCATTTTAAAACCCTACAAGGAATAGATTATATTTATTTCACTTTTTCTTTAAAAGTAGGGAAGGTTGTGACAACTGCTCTTGCCAGGGGAGAGTATAAAAATAAGCGATTAGAAAATTTAAAAACAATCTTCAAAGCAAACGTTAAAAGTGATAGTTCTAGCCATTTCGGTTCTAGGTTGGTATTTACAGATAATCATCTCTTTATGACAATTGGAGATAGAGGTGAGAGAAAGTATGCTCAAGACTTATCTTACCATAATGGAAAAATTCTACGTTTAACCTTTGATGGTAGAGCTGCTAAGGGTAACCCTTTTGAATCCAAGCCTGATGCACTTTATGAAATATGGAGTTATGGCCATCGAAATCCTCAAGGGATTGATATCAACCCTGTCAATCAAAAAATTTATAGTGCTGAGTTTGGTCCAAGGGGTGGTGACGAAGTTAATATTATTAATAAAGCTAAGAATTATGGTTGGCCTATTATTACCTATGGACGAGAATACTGGGGATTTAAAATTGGCTCAACTCATAAAAAAGGTATGGAGCAACCTCTTGTTTATTGGACTCCAAGTATTTCACCCTCGGGCATGGCTTTTTATACAGGTGATAAAATAAAAGAATGGAAGAATAATTTGTTTTTAGCAGCCTTAGGTGGATCACATCTGCGTCGATTGGTTATTAAAGATGATCGTATAGTATCTCAGACAGTGCTTTTTAAGAAATTAGGCGAACGATTTCGTCATGTTCGAACTGGTCTAGATGGATATCTTTATGTTTCAACCGATAGTGGAAAAATCATTAAAATTGAATAAAATTAATTACAGGACAACCTAAAAATGAACAGTATACGAATAGTTTTTGTGAGCGCAGTTGTTGCTTGCGTTTTATTAGTGTTAGGTTGCTCAGCAGAAGCCGGTGACAGGGAAATCCGTGCCGAAGTTAAGCAAATGGCCGACGACTTTCTCAATCATCGGGAGATGCAGGGTTTTGATCATGAGATGGATCTGACTGAAGCTTATCGCTGGCAGGATGAAATGGTTGAAATCATGGAACCGGTACTTGGTGGAGTTGTAGGTTATAAGACCGGCGGACACGATTCAGGTCCAGGATTTCCGATATTTCCTCCTGACGGGATCAGGGGCGTCATGCTGAAAGGCATGTTCCGTCCAAGCGGTACTGCGGTGAAGCTTTCGGAGTTCAGACGGGGCTTCCTCGAGGCGGATTTTGCGTTTCGCGTTGGCAACTCCTCAATAAACCATGCTGAAACGGATCTGGAAATTCTTGCCGGGCTGGACGCTATCATCCCTTTTGCTGAGATTCCAGATCCCTACTATGACCCTGATACCCGCAGCATTACCGGGACGATTGTCGCCAATATGGGGAGTCGCATGAGTTTCCTTGGCGAACCTATTCTTTTGGCGCCAACAGAGCAGTGGCTTGACAAGATCAATACCTTCACTTTCGCCGTATACGATGAAAACGATGTTAAGATCGAATCAGGTCAGATGCAGGGGTGGTATGAGCCGATTAAGGTTGTTCGGTGGTTGCGCAACCAGTTGCGGGAATCCGGTACAGAGCTAATACCGGGCCAGATACTCTCATTGGGAAACATTGGCATCATCAGACAATTGCACGAAAATTCCCCTAGAGGACCTGCCTATGAGAGTGATCAGTTTCGGCTTGAGTATTATGGCCTGACGGAAGATGGACCGGCAAAGGTAATGATTAACATTAAGAGATAGATATCACCATTAATCGCAGGGCTCACGGTTACTCCTACTGGTACCACTCATTATCTGAACAATTCATATGACTGTTGGTTATATCTTAATGACTCTTAAGTAATGGTCTAAGACAAAGCTTTAAGATTAGTATGGTCACCCGAATTAACTAAGTTGTATAAGACAGTGACCCTTATTAATAACTATGGTCTGCAATTTGCGGAACCTGAGCTGCTTGAAAAAATAATCAAACTTCCAGATCATGAACTCAACTGGCTGAGTGGATTTTGTGCGGGTCTTGCAAAATCAAAACTCAATCCTCAGCAAAGTATTCAATTACCTGAACAAGGCTCAGTGGCCAAAGTGATAGTGCTTTATGCTTCGCAATCTGGTAATGCCCAACTAATAGCAGAAACATTGCAATTAAAACTCGGTGAAGCAAATATCACCGCTGATCTTAAATCCTGTGAACAGATCAAACTAAAGCAATTAAAAGATTATTCACTGTTATTTATCATAGCTGCAACCCATGGTGAAGGTGAAGCGCCTGATAATTCTATTGATTTCCTTGAGTTGCTGCATTCGAAAAAAGCACCTGCTTTAGCTCAGTTACAACATGCTGTTCTAGCATTAGGTGACTCTAGTTATGAATTTTTCTGTCAAACCGGTAAAGATTTTGAACAGGCTTTATTAAACCTTAACTCGACTAAACTTTTTCAAAGGACCGATTGCGATGTTGATTTTGAAGAACAGGCTGATCAGTGGATAAAAGATGTTGTCAGTAAACTCGAAACAATGGATCTTGGCAACAAGCAAACCTTAACCACTAGTAACTCAAATGTAGCCTCCACAAGTCTTCAGCCAAAAATGGCTTACGATAAAAAACACCCCTATATGGCTTCTGTATTGACTGTTCAAAAAATTACCGGTGCAGGCTCGATAAAGGATACTTATCATGTTGAACTATCCATTGAAAACTCAGGGTTCCAATATTCAGCTGGGGATTTTATAGGCATATGGGCGATCAATCAGGCGCAACTCGTTAGTCAAATACTTCAACATGCCAAAGTAGATGCAGATCAAACAGTTTCCTTCAAAGATGATGTATATAATATTGCTGATTTATTATCGACTAAACTGGAACTCACCCAACTAAACAAAAAGTTGTTAGTCGCATACAATGACATTGCTGAAAATAAACAACTTACGTCAATATTAGAAAACAATGTTCAGCAATATATCGAGAAACATCAGTTCATTGATTTGTTCATCGACTTCCCAACTACTTTAAATGTTGAACAATTAATTGCATTATTGAGCCCTTTAAAACCCCGTCTTTATTCAATCGCTTCAAGCCAACAAGAAGCAGAAGATGAAATCCATCTGACGATCAATGCAGTCAGTGAGAGTAATGCTAATGGCATCAGAAATGGACTTGCCAGTAATTACCTGATCCATCAACTCAAGGAAAATGAGCAGGTCGCTATTTATATTGATACTAATCCAAATTTTAAGCTTCCAGACCATGACAACAACATTATATTAATCGGACCTGGAACAGGCATTGCTCCTTTTAGGTCATTTTTACAAGAACGAGACTCATTAAAGGCTAAGGGTAAGAATTGGATATTTTTTGGCAATCCAAATTTTAATACGGATTTCTTATACCAAGCAGAATTCAAAAAATATCTGACTTCGGGATTATTGACAAGGATTGATTTGGCCTTTTCCCGTGATCAACAAAATAAGATCTATGTTCAGGATAAACTATTAGAAAATTCTGCTCAGCTTTGGCATTGGTTGGACGTTGAACAAGCCTCAATTTACGTTTGTGGAGACATTAAAAGGATGGCTAAAGATGTTGAGAAAACCTTGTTAACAGTCATCCAAAATGAAGGGGGTAAAACCGAGGTTGAGGCCAAGGGCTATCTTAAATATTTACGAAAAAACAAACGTTATCAACGTGATGTTTATTAACAAATTAAAGCTAAAGAGTAGACAATGAGTAATTACGATCCAAAGACCCATACTGATGTAGAGCGAATAAAAGTAGAGAGTAACTACTTGCGCGGGACCATCACTGAGAGTTTGCATGATCCAGTCACTGGTGCAGTAGCCGATGATGATTTTATGCTAATTAAATTCCACGGCATATATCAACAAGACGATCGTGACTTGAGATCGGAGCGACGAAAGCAAAAATTAGAGCCCCTCTACTCCTTTATGATCAGGGCTAGAGTCCCAGGAGGTATTGCCACAGCCAAGCAGTATAAAATTCTGGCCGACCTGGCAAAACAATATTCAAATGGCAGTCTTCGATTAACCACTCGCCAAGCTTTTCAATGGCATGGCGTATTTAAGCGTAATCTAAAGTCAACCATTGCTGGCATTAATGAATCCCTGCTAGACACTATTGCTGCCTGTGGTGACGTTAACCGCAATGTGATGGCTAATCCCTTGCCCGAGTCTTCACAGATCCATACTGAGGTTTATCAATGGGCGAAGAAGATAAGTGATCATCTCTTGCCAAATACTAAAGCCTTCCATGAAATTTGGCTGGATGGTAAAAAAGTTGAGACAACCGCTGAACCTGTTTATGGAGATACCTATTTACCGCGTAAATTTAAAACAGCAATAGCTCTGCCGCCCTATAATGATGTGGATGTGTTTGCCAATGATCTTGGCTTTATCGCCATCGTTGAAGATAATCAACTGCTTGGATTTAACATAGCTGTAGGCGGTGGTATGGGCTCTAGCCATAATGATAATGAGACCTATCCTCGCATAGCAGACGTTATTGGTTTCTGTAGCCTTGATAAGGTTCTGGCGGTTTCTGAACAGGTGATCAAGGTGCAACGTGATTTTGGTAATCGTCGAGTTCGAAAACTAGCTCGTTTAAAATATACAATCGATCGCTTAGGAATTGATGCCTTTAAAAATAAGCTTGAAGAATATCTAGGCTTTAAATTGCAATCAGCCCGTAAATTTGAATTTGAACATAATGGTGATCGATACGGCTGGCTTCAGACTGAAGATGGCAACTGGCATGTCACCCTCTACATTCATAGTGGTCGCATCATCGACTCAGAAGCCTCTAGCTTATTTACTGGCCTAGTTGAAATTGCCGACTACCATGACGGTGAATTTCGTATCAGTCCGAATCAAAATTTAATCATCAGTAATATTAGTCCGGATAAAAAAGAGCATATCGAACAATTGCTAATCCAACACAATATCAGTATCGGAGCTGATGAATCCCCATCCAGATTGAATGCATTGGCCTGTGTTGCATTTCCAACTTGCAGTTTGGCCATGGCTGAGGCAGAAAGATATTTACCTGATTTTCTAACTCAGTTCGAGAGCTTACTTGCCAAACACAACCTGAATGAGCAAGCGATAAATATTCGTATGACGGGTTGTCCGAATGGTTGTGCTCGGCCATTTTTAGGTGAAATTGGTTTGATAGGTAAAGCACTTGGAAAATACAATCTATATCTCGGTGCAAGCCATAAGGGTGTTCGTCTGAATAAATTGTATCGCGAAAATATTAATGAAAGCCAAATACTCAAGGAACTTGATCCCCTGCTTGCTGATTATGCGTCCAGTCGTGAAGACAATGAATATTTTGGCGATTTTGTGATCCGTAAAGGCCATATTCAAGCCGTAGTTAATGGTCTCGATTTCCATCCTTAGCTGACAGATATTAGAGGTGTTAAAAATGACTAAACTAAACCCGATTAATTCTTCAGAAGATAAAAGCATTACTAGAGGTTTTCTATGGAACGCAAATCAACAATTAGCCAAGCTTAGTGCAGAAGATAGAATTCTATTTTCCCTACAATATCTGCCTGATAATTATGCGCTTTCATCAAGTTTTGGTGCTCAATCTGCCGTTAGTCTGCATTTGTTAACTCAGGCCTACCCAGATATACCGGTGGTGTTAATTGACACGGGCTACCTGTTTCCTGAAACCTATCAGTTTATAGACCAACTAACTGAGCGTCTGAAATTAAATCTCAAGGTTTATCAAAGTGAAATTAGCAATGGTTGGCAAGAAGCAAGGTTTGGTAAACGCTGGTCTAAAAGTGTTGATGATTTACAGGACTATAATCAAATGAATAAAGTAGAACCTATGGAAAGAGCACTGGCAGAATTAAATATAGGTACCTGGTTCGCTGGTCTTAGACGACGTCAGGCTTCTACAAGAGCAAATTTGCCTTTCATTCAATTATTTAAGAAGAGAATTAAAGTTCACCCTTTAATCGATTGGACAAACCAACAACTACACCATTATTTGATTAAGCATAAATTGCCCTATCATCCTCTTTGGGAAAAGGGCTATGTTTCCATTGGCGATACTCACAGTAGTGTGCCGATCAGTGCTGGAATGAGTGAAGTACAAACACGTTTCAATGGACGGATACGAGAATGTGGTCTTCATGTCGAAGAGTTGAATCCTTAATCTAACCTTGATTATTCTTCACTAGGCATTTCTTTGATGCTGAGCTGCTAGATTAAATATCCCACTGCTGATGAATAGGCAATTGATTAATATCCTCTTGCTCAGACTTATCACTGTCATTATCTTTTGATAGGTATTTATTGATAATTTCATGACTCAGATGAGGTGCAAAGATTTGAATAAAATCTTTCATATAGGTTGGAATAAAAGTGCCTTTTTTAAAGGTCAGCCAGGTTGTTGAGCGATCCAAAATTTCTTTGGTTGTATAACCAATTAAATCBGTATCCGTGGTTGGATCAAAGGCCATACTGGCTATAATTCCAACTCCCATACCATTACGAACATAGGTTTTAATAACATCGGCATCCTGAGATGTAAAAACAATATCCAGTTGAAGGTTTTCCGCGCTTGCTGCAGCCATCAATGACGATTTTTGCTTTGATTTCATGTTATAAGTAATCAAAGGGTATTTTGCAATATCACTTAATGTGATTTTTTTCAATTCACCCAGAGGATGATCCAATGGAAAAATTATCAATCGGTGCCACTGGTAACAGGGAATTTTAAGAATATCTGAAGGTAAACTAAGGTTACCTGACACAATCGCAAAATCCACCTCATCCTTACTCAATAAATCAATAATTTGCTCAGTACTGCCTTGTTCTATTTCAATCTTCAGGCTCTTATAAATTTTATGGAATTGGCCGAACACCGATGGCAAGACGTACTTTGCCTGAGTTTGAGTCGTCGCCAAACTGATAGTAATATTATTCGTTGCTAAACTTTTCTCACCACTGAGGCGTTTAATATTATTCACTTCTTGTAAGATATTGCGAGCACGTTCAATAATTTCACGGCCAAGGGGTGTTATTTCAACAAGTTGCTTGCCATTCCTGCTAAATATTTGGCAATCAAGCTCTTCTTCCAACAGACGTAATTGTTTACTGATGCCGGGTTGAGATGTGAATATCTTTTCAGCGGCTTTTGAAATACTCAAATCATTATCTTCAATAGCAATCAGGTATTTTAATTGTTGCAATTTCACACTACACACCTTAAATATATCGTTATAGACGTCTAAACATAAAGACGTCTATATTAACACGAGGCATCCTCAATAACTATAGTCTATATAGTCTTTTGTTATATGAATATGGTATTTTTTTATTATTTAAATTGTTTAAAAGATGTTGTGATAGCAATCTGAAATTAATTTGTGGTGTAGAAGATGGATTATTTACCAATTACAGTAAGATTAGAAAACAAAAACTGTCTGCTGGTGGGTGCTGGTCAAGTTGCTTATAGAAAACTAAGACATCTGCTAGAGGCGGGTGCTGTTGTAACTATCGTTAKCCVHGADWDTAGTBAACAACTHGTRCAANTTAGSNTGVGCAGAATAATTTATTGATGCTTAAGGAAAAGTTTAATGGTAGCCATCTTAAAGATATAGACCTAGTAATTTCTGCAACGAATATACCACGGGTAAATCAGCAGGTTAGCGAACTATGTGCTGAAGCTAATATCTGGGTTAATGTTGTTGATAACTTAAAACTAAGCAGTTTTATTATGCCBGCTATCGTTGATCGTTCTCCCTTGCTTATAGCAATATCTACTGGGGGAACCTCTCCCGTATTAGCGCGTATGATTCGTGAAAAACTTGAGTGGTTATTACCAAAAAATTTAAGTAACTTGTTAGTTAAATTACAGACAATCAGGCCATTACTAAAAAATACACTCAACACACTAATCGAAAGAAAAGGTTTTTCAGAATGGTATCTGGATCGAGCCTTTGCTGAGCAAATTCCTGAACGTGAATCCCCAGAGCAAAGTCTGACTAAGTACCTCAGTAATGGTCCAACAAAGGGCAAAGTATACTTGGTAGGAGCAGGGCCGGGTGATCCTGAATTATTAACGGTAAAGGCCCTTAAACTCTTGCAAAAAGCCGATATAGTACTTCATGATTCATTAGTCAGTGATGAAATATTAAAGGTTATAAGAAAAGATGTGAAATTGTTTGATGTAGGTAAAAGGGCTGCCACTAAAAGTGCCAAACAATCAGACATTAACCATAAAATGGTTTTCTATGCCCGACAAGGATTACAGGTTATTCGACTTAAAGGTGGAGACCCTTTTATTTTTGGACGAGGTGGTGAAGAACTAGAATATTTAAAAAAACAACATATTTCTTTTGAAGTGGTTCCGGGAATTACCGCAGCTATAGGTTGTGCCAGCTATGCAGGCATTCCATTAACCCACAGAGATCATGCTCAATCACTGATGTTTATTACAGCCCATTGTAAGAACTCTGAAGACACTATGGATTGGAAAAATCTGGCTCGGAAAAATCAAACATTGGTTGTTTATATGGGCCTAATACAAAATCAACTATTCGTAGATAAAATGATCGAACATGGTCTAGACTCTACTACACCATTTGCAATAATTGAAAATGGTACGACGATCAATCAACGAGTTGTAACTGGAGTCTTAAAAGATTTACCACTTTTAGTAGATAGGCATCAATTAATATCACCAGGATTGATAATTATTGGAGAAGTGACTAAAATAGCAACAAAGCTCAACTGGTACCAGCATAGCAACCTGATTAATGGGCTAGCTGTAGATAACCAAAATCATCACGTTGATTTGATGATGAGTGGAAGTTAAAGACTTATTTTTTGATTAACTGGAAATAATACCAATGAAACAAAAAGAACTATCAACATTAACAGATCAAGAACTGTTAGATGAGGCGAAAAAAATGAAATCAGACACCGTAACTAATGCTGTCTTTATTGGTTTTATGTTTGGAATTGTAATTTTCAGCATTGTAAAAGACAGTTTAGGGTTTTTTACATTAATTCCTCTGTATTTTGCTTACAAATTAATTCAGAACTCTAAAAACAATGATGCCTTGGAAAAAGAATTAAAGGTACGTAATTTAAACTAAGGTCAGGCAAATGTTTTTAAAACCTCAATTGCAATATCAATATCCGAATATTCGGTTTGCCCGTTACTTAAAGCAACTCTAATAATTTCATTGCCCTGCCATATGCCAGGGCTTAGGAAGACTCTGCCATATCTAAAATTTTGCCACCGCAGATGAATCAAGTTGTTGAAAAAAGCTTTGGGTTAGGTCTTCAAATACTTCAAGATATTGGTCTAAGTTTTCCCAATCATTTTTATTCGCTTGCATAAGTATCACCCTGACATAAATATAGGCGTGAAGTTGAACGGTTTTTTTACTCATCAATAGATTTCATCACTTCTTGTCGTAACACAGCTAGCGGTACATTACCGTTTTTTAAAATTAAATGATGAAATTGCTTGATATCAAACTTGTCACCTAATGCCTGTTTAACTTCTTTTCTAAGGGCAAAAATTTCTAAAGCACCTGAATCATAGGCTGTTAATTGGGCCGGCATGGCCGCCATCCTATCCATCATTACATCGGGAAATTTAGAAAAGGGCTTTCCTGAGTCAGAAAGTATCTTGGTCACTGCCTGATTACTCCAACCTAATAGATGCATAGCAGTATCTGCGACCATACCTCTGGCGGGCCAAGTTCTTCGCAAAATTTTTGCAGACTTACTATGATATATGCCAGCTTCTTCAGCTAAAGATTCAGCATAGCGGGCCCAACCTTCTGAAAAGGCTGAGTTTTCAAATAAAGATTCAACAGCATGAAAAGGCTCTAGATCTTGTACAAGGGCTACCTGCATATGATGACCAGGATAACCCTCATGTACAGTTACTATTTCACCTGTACCGAAATTCTCTAATGGGAAGGTTGATGGATCATAATAAAACCTTGCCGACCGCTGGTTACTGCCTTGACTATAATGAGCACTGCGACCTGAGCCTTGTTGATATTCAGGTATGGCCTTAACGTCCAGTCCTATTGATGGAAGATTAAAGAAATAGCCTTCCATGGCTGATTTAGACCGTTTTACAACTTCAAGATAATAGGTATGCATTTGTTCACTTGAAGCAAAGGTTTGGCTTTTATCTTGATTGGCTTTTGCTACGGCTTCAGCAAATGTTGATGTGCCATACAGCTCTTTTCCTAAGGTGATAACCGAAGTAATATTTTTATCAACTTCGGCATATCCAATATCAAATATCTTCTCAGGGGTTCTTTTAAGGGTTGTATGTCGACGATACAAGGCTATGTAACAAGCTCGTCCATTAGGTATAGCGTGCAGACCCAGTGCTGTTCTTGCTGTTGTTAAATAAGTATTCTGTAAGTAAGCAGTAAAGGCTTTAAGAGAAGGAATTAAATCCTCTTTCAAAAGCTCTTTGAACTGATGATTGAACCTTTCATCCTGACTGGTTTTAACTAACTCTAAAAAGGGATGCTGGTTAATCTCAAAGTCCGTTAACTTTTCAAGTTGGGAAATCAGGCGTTTAACCACTCTCTTAGGTGCCGAGTAACCCTGTGCAAGACCCATATTTAAATTTTTGATTTCTTGTTGATAATAGCTTGATATCTCTGACCAGCGTTTAAGCGTATCAAGTTTATTTTGAGGTGTCTTAATGGGTTGAACCGTGACTAGAAAGTCTAACAAGGTATGGGCGCCAAACATGTGACTAATATTCCAGAGTTCACTCTTACAGACTCTTTCATCAATACTGGACTCAAGTGATTCAACAAACTTGGCATAGAATATTTTTGCTTTATTATGCTCAAGATTTTCAACCTTGAGCTTATTCAGTTGTTCATAAATCCTATCTTCAGTGTCTCTGTAATGTTTCAAACTTTCAGGGGAGTTTTTAATGAATTTATCATGGCTTGGCAGTTCAAAATCATTAAAGTAACCATAGGGTTGTGCTATTTCTATGGTGAGTTCATAGTAATCTTGAGCTAAGTCTTTCAACGTTTGTTCTGGACGTTTTGCTTGAATTGATGTTGATGATAAAATGAAAGCTAGAAAGTGCCATATTTTCGGCGTAAAAGTTGTCATTCGAACTACCCGTTTAGTAGGTTGTGCTAGATGCGCTAGAGTATATACCCGTTCTACCTCAAGATGCATATTTGAGGAGTGATATTGTTATTTATACCCCCTTTGTCTTGAAAAATACTGTCAAGGTGGTTGCTATCAACATATAATCATTGTTAAACTACTTCTTCAATGCAGCCATCTAGGCGTCTAAATAAGATTAACTATTATGTTCTACCAAAACGATGATAATCGAATACACAAGATAAAAGAATTGCTACCTCCAATAGCCCTAATTGAACGATTCCCGGTCACACAAAAAGCCTCTGAAACGGTTTTTATTGCCAGACAGGCAATCCATAAAATGCTCCAGGATGAATCTGACAGGCTACTGGTAATTATTGGACCCTGCTCCATACATGATCCTAAAGCTGCTATAGAATACGGTGAAAAACTCCTTAAGCTCAGAGAACGCTATGAAGAAAATCTTGAAATAGTCATGCGTGTTTATTTCGAAAAACCAAGAACTACAGTAGGTTGGAAGGGGTTGATTAATGACCCTTATTTGGATAATAGTTTTAAGCTCAACGATGGTTTAAGAATTGGACGTGAGTTGTTGTGTGATCTAAATGCTATGGGATTGCCCACTGCTGGTGAGTTCCTAGATATGATAACACCTCAGTATATGGCTGATTTAATGTGTTGGGGCGCAATCGGTGCTCGAACCACTGAGAGCCAAGTACACCGAGAACTTTCCTCTGGGCTATCTTGTCCAGTGGGTTTTAAAAATGGTACCAATGGCAATATCAATATAGCTATAGATGCCATAGGTGCTGCCAGTTCTCCCCATCACTTTTTATCCGTTACAAAATTTGGTCATTCAGCTATTGTAGAAACCACTGGTAATGACGATTGTCATATCATATTACGCGGTGGCAAAACCACCAACTACGATGCACAAAGTGTTAAAAATATTTGTAGTGAATTAACGACTAGTGGCTTAAAGACAAAAATCATGATCGATTTTAGTCATGCCAACTCCGAAAAGAAGTTTAAGAATCAATTAAAAGTATCTGCCGATGTTTGTGAGCAAATTAGACGTGGCAATGATACTATTTTTGGTGTCATGGTTGAGAGCCATCTTGTTGAAGGTAATCAAAAACTCATTGATGGAAAAGCAGCAGTATATGGTCAGAGTATTACAGACGGCTGTATAGGTTGGGATGATACTGAGGTAATATTAGCGAAGCTAAATGCAGCGGCTAGTGAAAAATTAAGCCGCTGATTTCATAGGCTAGTTTTAAAGGCATTTTTAGAAATTATACAGCCTCAACTTTTAAAGTTGCACCTTCAACGTCAATTATACGCACCAGTAATCCATTATCCAGATCAGTTCCATGGACACGCCAGAAGGTATCATCCACCTGGATACGCCCAATACCATTGACTATGGGTTCAATCAATAGGGTTTCACGACCAATTAACGCCTTGCCTCTTTGATTGAGTACACCAGAATCGGGATCATCAGCAGGATTATTTCGACTCCAATATCTCCAGCCAGCTAGGCTTAAAACAGAAAGCATTGAAAAGATAAAAAATTGCCACTGCCACATCATATCAGGAAAAATAAACAGTAAGCCGCCAAGGACTATGGCTCCAAATCCAAACCAGAGAAGAACAAAGCCTGGCATAAGCATTTCTAGAACAAAAAGTACCAGGCCAAGAACAATCCAATGCCAATAGATAATATTTTCAAAAATAGCGAATTCCATGCATTACTCCATTCGGTTCTCTAAATAGGTCAACTAAATACTGTTACTAAATAATTAGAACCGCCATTAAGGTGCTTTAATACCGGCACTTTTTGCCAGCTCTGCAATTCCGGCGATTGAACCAATCACCGAGCTTGCTTCAAGGGGCATGAGTACTAGTTTAGAATTTTCAGCGGTGCCAATTTTAGTTAAGGCTTCAATGTATTTTTGTGAGACGAAATAGTTAATGGCTTGAATATCACCCTTAGCAATGGCTGCGGATACCACCTCAGTTGCTTTTGATTCAGCTTCAGCTTCGCGCTCTCTAGCCTCAGCTTCTAAAAATGCTGCTTGTCGTAGACCTTCAGCCTCTCGGATAGCTGACTCCTTTTGACCTTCGGCAATGAGTATAGCGGATTGTTTTTCGCCTTCAGCCTCTAGAATTTGAGCACGTTTTAAACGTTCAGCTTTCATTTGTTTTGCCATGGCATCAACGAGATCACGAGGTGGTAAAATATCTTTAATTTCAATACGAGTGACTTTAATTCCCCAAGGGTTAGTTGCTTCATCGACTATGGTTAATATTCTGGCATTTATGTTGTCTCTTTTAGACAACATTTCATCAAGGTCCATACCGCCTAGTACAGTACGTAAGTTGGTCATTAACAGGTTTTGCATAGCACGTTGGAGATCATTCACCTCATAAGTAGCTTGAGGTGCATCTACCACTTGATAAAAACAGACGGCATCAATGGTAACCGACGCATTATCACGACTGATGACACTTTGTTCTGGAACGTCAAGCACTTGTTCCATCATATTGATCTTTGCACCGACTTTTTCAATGAAAGGAGTGATGAAGTTTAGACCGGGCTTGAGGACGCGAGTAAACTTGCCAAAGCGTTCAATGGTGAATTCATGGCCTTGAGAGACGGTTTGTACTCCCAAGAAGAGTAATACTATAATAAATCCTACAATTGATAAGACAATATATTCCATATTATTTTCCTTTTATTAAACTTTTATAGACCTGTCTGGTCATTCTTTCCGTAGTAATAAAACTCCAGTTCCAATCATCGTGATATTTGGCTAATGGATTGAGTTCTACTATTTGATCTTCTGTTTTACCAGATTTCATAAGAGCAGCGATTAAATTTCGAGAATCGATAATCATTGCATTTGCAGTTTGTAAATCTGTTTTATTTGTGAGCGGCCCATGGCCAGGGATAATTTTTGTTTTGTCGTTAATTAACGCTAAAACTTGCTGTTGAGCTGCAATATATCCATCAACACTTCCTCCATTATCGACATCAATATAGGGAAACAGGCCATGAAACATGACGTCACCCATATGCACTACGTTGGGGGCCTTATAGAAAATTACAAGGTCACCATTAGTGTGAGCATTAGCTACATGGAAGATATGGGCATCGTAGCCATTGAGGTGGAAGTCCATTGATTCTGAAAATGTGATCATAGGTAAAGCATCTTTAGGAGCAGGTACATTGCCTTTTGCCGTAGGAAATCCTTTATCGAGAAGATGCAAACGGAGACTTTTATGAGCAACAATCCAAGTCCCGCTTTTCCCCATAGCTTCATTATTTCCAATATGATCACCATGGAGATGGGTATTGATTAAAAAGTCCACGGGTTTGTCTGTCACAGTTGCGATTGCCGTTTTCATAATATCGAGCATGGGTGGCATAGAGTCATCGATCATCACTACACCATCTTCGCCTACGGAGAGCCCTATATTCCCACCTGTAAAACCACCAACCCCCATTAACATATATAAGCCTGGTGCAACTTCAGTTGTTGAAAATTTTAATTTCTCTTCTTCGGATGATAAAATACTTACTGAACAAAGTATTAGTCCTGAGAGGGTTATGAGTTTTAATCGGTGAATGATGGATAATGTCATAAGATGTCCCTTTTCAAATTGAGCAATTGGCTAATCTTACCTAATTAAAGATTAGCTGACAAAAGTAAATTACAAAAACCTACAATATTATAAGCAAAATTTACTAAAAACTTCAGCTATAGAAGCCATTCTACTTGTAGTGAATTGTGTTAAGCTAGTGGTACTTTTATTGAAAGTTACAATTTATTATTAGGGAAACGTGACTAGGCATGGCTAGAAAGCATGGTGAACAAGATAAGTGGCTTATTTCAACGTCAGTTACCCTGACGCTATTGGCTCTTGCCTATTTCTTCTTCCTGTTTCCCGGAGAAACTAGCAGCCTAGTTCAGCTCTATGTAGGTTACTTAATGGGTGGATTAATTGTCATCTTAGCAATCGCCTTGACTGTTATGCTCTATCGTAGGCAATTGAAAAGTCAGTCTTCAAATAAGTTTGATGAGGTGGCTAATGTTGAAAAACTTGTCTCTCAAATAATTTGGCGCAACCGTTATGTCCTTCAGTCAAAAAAATCACAGATTTTATATGAGCCGACACTAGAAAATCGCGAACTTTGGAACAAAGTAAAGAAGACCTTTGCGCAGGAATATGTCTATTTAAAAATTCCTGAATCAAAAGTTTCATTTAACAGGGTATCTGAATTAATAGAAAAATCACTGCAAGGTGGTGCTATTGGCGGTATTCATCCACCGACTTATAGTGTCAAAAGTATAAGTCAATAAATCGCCAATTTGTTTACCAGCTCGACTAAGTATCCTTGCCTAAAGAATTAATTTTAATAAGGTTATAGATCCACTATAATATCTATAAATTCAAAACCCTCGTAAATAAAACAAATGATAAATTTATTCAAATTAGCTTTACTGTTAACTTGTATCTCAATTCATTCCTCAGCCAGTGGTCGAAGTTTTCCACCTGCTAATGTCAATGTAGTGGCTGTTGAGATTAAATCTTTAGCGCCAGTATCTTGGGTCAGTGGTTCAGTTATTAGTCGTAATAATTCTCAACTATCCGCTGAAGTTTCCGGGCGGCTTACCAGCATTGCATCTATAGGTACGAAAGTTTTAAAGGGTGAAATAATTGCTCAAATAGATGACAAGGTTTTATTAATAACAAAACAAGAAAATATTGCAACGGTGTCAAGTGTAAAGTCGAGATTTGTGTTTTTAGAATCAGAAGTAAAGCGCCTAGTCAGTTTGTCTAAACGTAATTTGGCCTCTAAAAAAGATGTGGATCAAGTTATTGCTAATCGTGATTCAGCTAAGGGTGATCTAGCAGCAGCCAGGGCGAGATTAGCCCAAAGCCAGCAGGATTTAAACTACAGTAAGCTCTCAGCACCTTTTGATGGCATTGTTACACAACGTTTAAGCAATCTTGGTGAATATGTTGTAAAAGGCAAAGCCATCGTGCTATTCGTTGAAACAGAGCATCTTGAAGCATCAATATTTGCACCGCTTACTGCCTATCGGTTTCTAAAGAAGACTTCTTCCTTGGCTGTAGAATCACCACTAGGTAAGGGTATGGCACCGATACAATCACTAGTTCCAGTTGCAGATACCCGCTCACACTTAATGGAAGTTAGACTTGATATGTCAGCTTTTGATTGGCCTGTTGGGTTAAACATGAAAGCGGCCGTGGCCAGTGGGGAAGTCAAAAATGTGTTAGCTATTCCTCGTGATTCATTGGTACTCAGGCGTGATGGTATTAGTATTTTTAGAATTAATAAAGATAATAGTGCTGAACAAATAATAGTGACCGTCGGAATTGCAGCGGGTGATTATGTTGAAGTTAATGGTGCTGTAAATGAAGGTGATCTGGTGGTAATACGAGGCGCTGAGCGATTACAAAATGGGCAGAAAGTTAACATTAAACAAACTAATGATGCATTGATCTCCGGTAATAAGAGCCAAGGATAACAAAATGTCTATTACCTCAGCTTCTCTAAAAAACCCCACAGCAGTCGTCGTTGCTGTATTACTAGCCTTATTGTTTGGCATTATCAGTCTATTCCAATTACCTATTCAGTTGACTCCAGATGTTAGTGAACCGGAGATAACTATTAGTACAGGGTGGCGTTCAGCTGCACCTGAGGAAATTGAAGCAACTATAATTGAACGGCAAGAAGACGTACTTAAAGGTTTGCAAGGTCTTCAAACGCTTGTATCAAATTCGGGCTCCGGTAGAGGAACAATAACCTTGTCCTATCGTAGTGGAGTCAATCTAGAAAGAGCCTTGATTGATGTAATGAATGCCTTGAATCAAGTTCCGAGCTATCCTCCTGATGCCAGCGAACCTATAATTACCGTTGGAGGAGATAGACGATTTTCTCCCGTAGCCTGGTTTGCTCTCAAGCCATTAGCTGGTAATAACAGAGATATTGTCAGTTACAACGATCTGATGGAGGAGGTGGTCCAATCAAGAATGGAGAGGGTTGCTGGTGTCTCAAAGATTAACATCTTTGGAGGATTGCCCTCTGAGCTTAGGATAACCTTTAATCCCTACAAGGCAGCAGCCTTAGGGCTTAATATTCCAGCGTTATCTGCAAAGCTTAGTGGTAATACAGATGTTTCAGGTGGTTTTAATGAACTAGGCAGACGCAAGTACACCTTACGTTTTACAGGGAAATATGATGCCGATAAATTACAAGAAATGGTTCTTGAGTGGAGAAATGGTCAGCCAATTTTGCTCAAGGATGTTGCTAAAGTTGAATTGACATTACGCGATAAAACCGGGCTTCTAACCCTTAACGGTGAACCGGCAATTGGTATGGGAGTCAATGCTGAAAAAGGCGTGAACGTCATTGAAGTTATGCAAGGCTTGAGAAAAGCAACCAAAGCACTTAATGATGGTCCACTAAAACGCGCCAATCTTGTTTTAATACAAATGTCTGATGAGACGGTTTACATTAACCGGTCAATGAGTCTAGTTAGAAATAACCTCATTCTAGGCATCATCCTAGCAATAAGTGTACTTTGGTGGTTTCTACGTCAATTTAGAGCAACTATTATCGTCGCCACTGCCATTCCAATTTCAATGATTGTCACCCTCATCGTGATGAATATAACGGGCCGAAGCCTTAATATTATTTCCATGGCAGGCCTGGCTTTTTCCGTGGGAATGGTTTTAGATGCTGCTATTGTAGTACTTGAAAATATTGTTCGGCTGCGTGAAAAAGGTGAAACATCTCTAAATGCTGCTTTTAAAGGGGCAAGTCAGGTATGGCCTGCACTAGTCGCTTCAACCTTGACTACTGTGGCGATCTTCCTACCCATCGCATTTTTAGAATCTGTGTCTGGTCAGCTATTTGCTGATCTGGCTATCACAATTTCCGTAGCGGTTATTGTATCCTTATTAATTGCTCTAACCGTTATACCAGCTGCTGCCCATAAAATTCTAGAGAGAGATGTTAAACCCGATCCCCATGATCATTGGTGGCGAAACATTACTGATGGTGTAATGAAAATAACCAGTACACCGACAAAACGCTATGCTTGGGTTTTTGGTCTAATCTTTGTTTCTTTTGCGGGCAGTTGGTTAATTTTTCCGAAAGTTGACTACTTACCTAAAGGAAATCAAAACAAGTTCCAAGCCTTTATTATGCCTCCTCCAGGTTTGAGTTATTTAGCAGCACGCGTTGAGATGTCCGATGAGATAAATCGACGCTTAATGCCTTATCTAACCGGTGCTAAACAACCTAAGATCGAAAATACTTATATGGGATTATTTGGCAGTTTTGGTTTTATGGGCGGCTCATCAGAAAACGCCAGTGATATTAAAGAGATCGTTAGGATTGTTAATAGTGAATTGTTAGCAGGCTTTCCTGACACCATGGCATTTGCATCACAGCAGGCATTATTTAGTGAGCTTGGTGGTGGTCGACGTATTGATATCGATATACAGGGCAATCAAGTTGATGAAATTTTAAAAGCTGCCCAAGTGGGTTATGGAGTTATTAACCAAGTACTTAATGGTGCTCAAATTCGACCTCAACCAGGACTAACCTTAGCAGAGCCTGAGCTACAGATGATTCCAAATGAAAGAGCTATTGCCGAAGCTGGCTGGACACGATCTCAAGTTGCGGCCTTGTCTCGCGCCATGGGAACTGGACTTTATGTAGGGGATTACTTTAATGGTCAGAAACGACTAAATGTATTTTTGCGTTCTGAAGAATGGCAGACACCTGAAGAGCTGGCAGCTATCCCTTTATCAACTCCAGAAGCTGGTGTACAACCGCTTGGCAAATTAGTTGATATTGTTAGAACTGCTGGTCCGAGTTCAATAAGACGGGTTAATCGTAAAAGAACCATAACGCTTCAAGTCACTCCACCTGACAATATGAGTTTAGAAGAGGCCATATCAATCATTAAAGAGAAGGCCGAACCTGTTATTCTCGCCAACTTATCTGAAAATGGCAGTATTGAATATCGTGGTACAGCTGAAGCCTTAAATGAAGCATTAATGAGTATGGGACAAAGTTTTGCACTCGCTATATTGATCCTCTATTTACTTATGTCTGCACTATTTCGATCCTTTAAAGACAGTTTATTAGTGGTTTTGACAATACCCTTAGCAACCATTGGTGGTTTGGGAGTATTGCAAATTACTAACGCTATAATATTTCAACCACTGGACTTATTGACCATGATTGGGTTTATCATTTTATTAGGGCTTGTGGTTAACAACGCCATTTTACTCGTCTATCAAACACGTATTGGAGAAGGAGAGGGCTTATCACGCCATGATGCTGTGAGACAGGCTATACGCTTACGTCTAAGACCTATCTTGATGAGCACTCTAACCAGTTTATGCGGTATGTTACCTTTACTTTTGATACCCGGTGCAGGCGCTGAACTATATCGAGGAATAGCAGCGGTTATTGTTGGTGGTATGAGTGTTAGTACATTATTCACTTTGATCTTTTTACCCAGTCTATTACAGATGGGAAAGGCAACAGATCAATTTAAAAAAATGGATGAATTAACAGCAAAGTAGCTTAAGTAATGATGAGTTTAGGGAGAAACCAAGATGATATTTATGGCGACCAACCGAAGGATTCGACAGGGTGTATACAGTGACGAAGAGCAGAATAATAAACGCTTCGATTACCTTTATGACTACCAGTCAGCTGATCAGGATAGGTTTTTAAAAAAGGGCAAAAAAGGTTTTGAATTAGCTCTATTATCTGAACTTAAACGCCTGCAATCAATTGGAATTTCTACACCTAAAGTTGGTATTTATATTCATGGTTTTAATAACAACTATCAACAGAGCCTTGACGAGTTATCTGCGTTAGAAAAGTCGCTCAGCGCAGTTAACGGCTATGCACCACTACTCATTGGTTTCTCATGGCCGTCTTCAGGTAAGGTCGCTTATTACTTGTCAGACAGGGAAGAAGCGAGGGATTCAGTGGGCGCCTTTACTCGATTTTTAATGGATATAAATGATCTTGCCACTCGAAATGAACAGGACTGCTTTTCAACGAGTTACTGCATCAGTCATTCCATGGGTAATTATCTGCTACGAAAAGGTATGGAATATTTGTCCGATGCCTTAGGAGCACCAGCTGGTAGAAAGTTGTTTGATGAAACCATAATGCTTGCACCTGATCTCGCTTCAAAAGATATCGAACTTGATGGTAAAGGGCGTTACATCGCTGATTTTTCAAGAAGGGTGCACGTCTATTACTCAAAACATGATCGGGCCTTAAAGGCATCGAGTATTAAACGGTTTGGTGGCAAAAGATTAGGTCGTCAAGGAGCCCTTAATTATCGAAATATTAAAGATAATGTAGTCCTCATTGATGCAGTAAACTATGCCAATAAAGAGGCTATGGAAGGACAGCTTGATCGCTGCGGTGAACAGGTTTCAGTACACAGTTCATACCGATATCAGAAAAATATCCTTGAAGATGTTATTCAAGTTATATCCAGTATTGATAGAGAGCAGATCAGTAATCGGCAAGCAATTACTTCTGAAGAAACGATTAATAATCACTTCAAATTATTGTAAGCAATCTGCTAATTTTAATTGTCCATAAGATCATTAATAGCTATGCAGCGGTTATCTTCCTGATGGGCAATGCGAATTCCTTTTTGTGCAATTAATCCTAGATTAACCATCTTATCTTGAGCCTTTGCAAGTAATGCCACTGAATCCTTAGAACACAAGGATGGTAATATGGTATCAACCAGCTGTTCAACCAATGTTTGACCACGATGGCTATCAAGATAATGCAGATCGGTGAGAATTTTTTCAGCGAAAACTTTATGTAATTGCTTTTGTCCCGTTGGAAATAAATACCTCATGGCTTGTTTTAGGCGAGCAGCTGTTTGCCTCTCTTCGTTACGCATTAATTCGTCAAGCCAATATTGCTTAACATCTGAATTAGGCTGACTGGCGTTAGCTGCAAGGGCCATCATGGTACCCTTGTCGGAAGTATCCCTCAGTAATTCGAGTTTCAATAGTTGTTCTGTTGCAGGATGCCCAGCTGAACTGAGAGCGATTATTGCACTCCATCGGATATCCTGATTAGCCACTAAAGCCTTGGGAACTGCATTGCCCTGTAACCAATTAGAAAGGTGGTTTTGTGATTGGGGTGTTTGAGAAATTTCTATAAAGTATTTAAACCACACTTTTTGCAGATCTGAACCATCCGTTGCAATCTCGCTTTCTTGAAGCAAAAGTAATTCCAGTTTTTCTAAATTAACAAGCGCTTTTTTATGTGGGTTTTCACTGGCTGAAACCCATTGATGCGCTTGACTAACATTTTTCAATAATTGATTTAATAATTCGGCATCTGTTTCCAAACTAATAGTAGCTAACACCAACTCTAGATAGTCGGTTAATGGCATCTTCACATCACGAACCATATCCCACAAACTTTGCCAAAACATGGAGCGTAGAAGGTTATCTTCTACGGCATTAATATTTTCTGGTAGCATCACTAAGGATTTTTTATCGAGTTCAATTTTTATATATCCCCAGTCACCATGATTTGCATAGACTAGCATTGGACAAGATTCTCCTACCAACTCATCAACAGTGGTAACTTCACCCTGCACATCAACGGCTTGTATTTTAGTAGCAACTAACCTGTCCTGCTCGTCTTTATCATAAAGACCAACTTGTAATCGATGACTTCTCAAATAGGGGTAGTCTTCAGAGGAGGTTTGTAGTAATTTGAATGTCGAGATTTTTCCCGACTCACATTCATAGACGGGTAGCAGGGTATTTACCCCTGCCAAGTTGATCCAATTATCAGTCCAGGTTTGCAGATTTTTACCAGAGGCCTTTTTTAAAGAATCAAAAAAATCAGTAAGTTTGGCCGCTTTATCTTTATGCTCTTTTAAGTAAATTCTTATGCCATCTCTGAATGTCTCCTTACCTAGATAGTAGGAGAGTTGTTGTAAAACGGCAGCACCCTTGTTATAGGTAATGCTATCAAAACTCGCATCGCCTCTTTTAGTATCCGTTACTTTCATTTCAATGGGATGAGTAGTAATTCTTTGATCCGCCTTATAAGCACCCTGTTTGGTCCTACTATAGAAGGCGCGCCAAGCCCCTTTGTATTCAGTAGCTTCAGAGAGGGCTAAGGGGCCCATGTAGGAAGCAAAGCTTTCCTTAAGCCATAATACATTCCACCAGTCTATGGTGACTAAGTCGCCAAACCACATGTGAGATAATTCATGTAATATGGTATTAGCTATTCTACGTTTTTGAGCCTTGGTGGCACTACCCCTTGGAATATAATTTTCAGTAAAAGTCACAGCGGCAACATTTTCCATGCCACCGATATTAAAATCAGGTACCAATAGCTGATCATATTTTGAATAGGGATAAGGGCTATCAAAATATTTTTCGTAAAACTTAAAACCCTGTTGGGTTATTCGAAACCATTCACGCACATCAATTATTTTTGATAAAGACTGACGAGTCATTAATCTAATTGGTGTCTTTTTGGCCTTGCCTTCCCATATATGCCAGGGGCCTGCATGAAGGGAAAATATATAAGTACTAAAATTTGGCGACTTGGGAAATATCCATCGTCTATAAGGTCCATCGGTAAAAGTTTCTGTCTCTCGAACAGAGGTCACTACTGTCCAGTCCTTAGGAGCAACTACTTTTAACTCATAAGTAGCCCTTAAATTAGGCTGATCAAAGGATGGAAATAATTTATTCGCATCATAGGGCTCAAAGTGAGTGTAAAGATAAGTTAAACCATCTGAGGGATCTTCATAGCGATATAAGCCTGAACCATTATCGGAATAGACATGTGAATATTGAACCTTTACGGTGTTTCTACCCACATCTAGATGGGTTGAAGGTATGTTAATGAAATTACCATTATAGTCGATTGCAATGGGGGTATTGTTGACAAGAATTTTTTCAGCTTCTCCTCCAACAAAATCAAGAGTGAGTGGAAAGTGTGAAGGCTTATAGTCAAAACGAATTTCTACAAAACCGGTGTACTTATTAGATTTGGTCAAATCAATGCGTAATAAATATTCAATATTACTGACCGTAAGTTGCCTTAATATCGCCTCTTCGCGGGTGAGCCAATCAGCTTCAATACGCTGATAGTCTTCTGCAAGTGGGGTATTAATATCATCTTGAGTACCACAGGCTGTTATTAGAAAGCTTACTAGAAAACTTATTAGGATACATTTTAATGTTTTTGATGGGCTCATTGATATGTCCAATTGAGGATCATTATTAGTATTTTTACTAATCTATAAGTCTAAAGCTCTGGTGTCAAAGGTTTAATGTTTTTATAGGCTTTAGTGTTAAAACTTTACTTATCTATAACGTTATTCAGATGGCTTGGGTTATAATATTTTCGAATATTCTCAATACATTTAAGTAGGACACTAGTGGTAAAAGAAAGTCAAAATCGTTTAGCAGGAATAGCTCGTTTATACGGAGACGCAGCCTTATCGATTTTTCAGTCCTCACATATAGCAATAGTTGGAATCGGTGGAGTTGGTTCCTGGATTGCTGAAGCCTTTGCTCGTAGTGGTATAGGTCAAATTACCTTAATTGATCTGGATGAAATATGTGTGACTAATGTTAATCGTCAAGTTCACGCCCTAACTGAGACGGTTGGTCAGAGTAAGACACAAGTGATGAAAAGTCGTATTCTGTCGATAAACCCTAGCTGTGTAGTCAATGAAATTAATGACTTTGTAGGCTATGAAAACCTTCAGGCTTGTATGGCTGGTGATTATGACTATGTGGTGGATGCTATAGATTCATCAGCTATTAAGGCTGCCATAGTTAATTGGTGTAAGCGCAATAAAATGCCGGTTATTTGTATAGGAGGAGCTGGAGGAAAAATCAATCCAGCTGACATTAAGATTAGTGATCTTAATAAAACCAAAAATGACCCTTTATTGGCAAATGTTCGTTCACAATTAAGGGCTTACCATGGTTTTTCACGCAATCCCAAAAGGTATTATTCCATTGAGTGTGTTTATTCAACTGAGCAGGTTCGTTATCCTGATGGGCAAGGTAGTACAACTTTTCAAAAACCAGGTGAGTCAATAAATATGGACTGTAACACTGGTTTTGGTTCAGCCACTCACATAACCGCAAGCTTTGCTTTCTTTGCTGCTAGTCGAATTTTTGAGAAATTGATAAAAAATACTGCTAAAAAATCAGCAGACTAATTTAGATCCCGGTGGCGTGTCTGCCCAAATTACACTTTACTAGAATTTTTGTTGAAATCTCTTCTATGGATCGGGTTGTGGCGTTAAGAAAAGCTATTTTTTCTCGTCTAAATAAGGCTTCCACTGCCCTAACTTCCATCTTACATTGAGGTAGTGATGCGTATTGAGAGTTGGCTCGTCGCTCTGTTCTAATATCATGAAGGCGTTCAGGAAAGATAGTTAGACCAAATAATTTACCCTTATGTTTAGCAAGCTCATGGGGTAGTTTTAGATTATCCATATCTTCAGCTACAAAGGGATAGTTGGCTACTTTCAGGCCAAATTGCATGGCTAAATACAGAGAAGTTGGCGTTTTTCCACAACGTGATACACCAATGATAATCAAGTCAGCGTCTTTATAATTCCTTGTAGTCGCACCATCATCATTATTCAGTGAAAAATTAACCGCATCAATTCGGTGATCATAAGCATGTACATCTTGCAGTGCATGGACCTTACCTACTGAAAATGATGATTTGGTATCAAGCTCATCCTCAAGAGGACCAATGAAGGTATGAAAAAAATCTAGGGTCATACCATCGGCTTGTTTTAGCAGTTGGCGTAATTCAGGACGAACGATGGTGTCAAAAATTATAGGGCGAACTCCATCACGTTTACTCGCTGCATTAATTTGCTCAACCGCCTTGATGACTTTTTCCTTTGTATCAATAAAAGGTATGGTAGTTTCTTCAAATTCAAGCTCATCAAATTGAGTCAACAAAGCTTGCCCAAGAGCCTCAGCAGTAATACCCGTTCGGTCAGATATATAAAAAACAGTCCGTTTCATTAAAAAAATTTCCTTAATCAATTTAATTAAGCATGAATGACAATTTAGTCGAGTTCAACTGATAAATTTAGGTTAAACTATCGACATTCCTTTTACACTTTACTTTAAACTCAAGATTAACCTTTTTCAAGGAGCGAGATTTTGAACAAATATGTTCTCTGGTACGAACAACTTGGCATGAATGATGTGGAAGTTGTTGGTGGAAAAAATGCATCACTAGGCGAAATGATCAGCAATTTAGCTAACCTTGGGGTTCAGGTACCAGGCGGCTTTGCTACAACAAGCCAAGCCTTTAATGATTTTTTAGAGCAGGGTGGTCTTAAAGACCGTATTAAATCAGAACTAGATGCACTTGATGTAGAAGATGTGGTTAAACTTGCTGAGGTTGGCGCTAAAATTCGTAAGTGGGTAGTTGCTGAGCCATTTTCAGAAGAGCTTGAAACGCTAGTAACCGAGTCCTATTACAAATTAAAAGGCGATTCAGGTGATGAATTTGCCGTAGCAGTTCGCTCATCAGCAACGGCTGAAGATTTACCCGACGCTTCCTTTGCTGGTCAGCAGGAGACATTTCTAAATGTTAGAGGTCTTGAAAACGTTAAACTTGCCATGAAGGAAGTTTTTGCAAGCCTGTATAATGACCGAGCAATTTCCTATCGTGTTCATCAGGGATTCGAACATGAAGGTGTTGCGCTTTCTGCGGGCATCCAACGTATGGTTCGTAGTGATATCGCCTCAAGTGGCGTGATGTTCACCATTGATACAGAATCGGGCTTTGAAGATGTAGTGTTTATCACTTCAGCCTATGGGTTAGGTGAAACAGTGGTACAGGGTTCGGTAAACCCCGATGAATTTTATGTACACAAACAAACTCTCGAAGCTGGTCGTCCAGCGGTTCTTCGTCGCACGCTTGGTGGCAAAGCCATTAAGATGATTTATTCCGATGATGAAACCCACGGAAATAGTATTGATACGGTGAATGTAGAGCTTGAGCAACGTCGTCAATTTTCAATAACCGATGCTGAAATCGAAGAGCTTGCTCGTCAGGCCATAATCATTGAAAAACACTACAAGCGTCCAATGGACATAGAGTGGGCGAAAGATGGCGGTAATGGCCGTTTGTATATTGTTCAAGCGAGACCTGAGACGGTTAAAAGTCGTGATAACAGTCAGATATTAGAAGAGTACATCTTAAAAGACACAGGTGAGCTTATTACCACAGGTCGTGCTATCGGTCAGCGCATCGGTAAAGGCAAAGTTCGCATTTTAAATGATATTAGCGAGATGGCTAAGGTTGAACCAGGTGATGTTCTGGTGACTGATATGACTGACCCTGATTGGGAGCCGATCATGAAACGTGCTTCAGCTATTGTCACTAATCGTGGTGGAAGAACCTGTCACGCTGCAATCATTGCTAGAGAGTTAGGAATACCCGCCATAGTGGGTACCAATAACGCTACAAAGCTGATTGAAGATGGTATTGATGTGACGGTGAGTTGTGCTGAAGGGGACACGGGTAATATCTATAGAGGTCTGCAAAAATTTGAAATAAAGCGCAGTGAAATTGGTAATATGCCTGATCTTCCTTTTAAAATTATGATGAACATAGCAAACCCTGATGGCGCTTTCACCTTCTCACGACTACCCAACGCAGGCATTGGATTGGCTCGATTAGAATTTATTATCAACGTGATGATCGGTGTGCACCCCAAAGCTCTCTTGAATTTTGAACAATTGGTTGCTGAGGATGATGATCCAGATTTAATCGAAACTATCCGTTCACAAATGGCGGGTTATAAGTCTCCCGTTGATTTTTATGTGGATAAACTCACCGAAGGAATATCGACTTTAGCAGCAGCTTTTTATCCAAAGAAAGTCATTGTTCGCATGTCTGATTTTAAGTCTAACGAATATGCCAACTTAATCGGTGGACATCTTTATGAGCCCGATGAAGAAAACCCGATGATTGGCTATCGTGGTGCTAGTCGCTACGTCTCAGAATCCTTCAGAGATTGCTTTGATTTAGAGTGCCGTGCTCTGAAAAAAGTGCGTAATGAAATGGGACTCACCAATGTTGAGGTGATGATTCCTTTCGTAAGAACTGTTGAAGAAGCTGAGCAGGTTCTTGTGCTACTCGATGAACATGGACTAAAAAGAGGGGATAATGGACTCAGGGTTATTATGATGTGTGAATTACCCTCAAATGCCTTGATGGCAGATGAATTCCTAGAGCATTTTGATGGCTTTTCGATTGGATCAAATGATTTAACACAACTAACACTTGGACTTGACCGTGACTCCGCACTTATTGCTCACTTATTTGACGAGCGAAACCCTGCGGTTAAAGCCTTACTGAGTATGGCAATCAAAGCCTGTCAGAAGGCTGGTAAATACATAGGTATTTGTGGTCAAGGACCTTCGGATCATCCTGACTTGGCCAAGTGGTTAATGGAAGAGGGTATTGATAGTGTTTCTCTAAATCCTGATTCTGTCCTCGAGACCTGGTTGTTCCTTGCCGATGAATTACCTGACAAAACACATTAGTGATTAGCAGTAGTTATTAGTTTTACTTATTAGAACATTAAATGGATAAATAAATGGATCAACACATCCTCCAGCAATTGGTGGAAAAATTTCCAGGTTTTGATTGCCGTTTAGATGATGAAAGTCTTCAGCAGTACGGTACTGATTGGACACAATTTCATAAAGTAAATGCCTCGGCAATCATATTCCCCCGTTCTGAATTTGACCTTCAGTGGCTAGTGAAGTTTGCTAGAGAGCATAAAATTGCCCTAGTGCCATCTGGTGGTCGCACTGGCCTAAGTGCCGGAGCCGTTGCTACTCAAGGTGAGGTAGTGGTTTCCCTAGAACGCCTAGACCAGATCCTTGAGTTCAACTCCACGGATGCAACCCTAAGGGTTCAAGCTGGAGTTATCACCGCTACTATTCAAGACTACGCAGAACAACAGGGTATGTTTTATCCCGTTGATTTTGCTTCTAGTGGCTCAAGTCATATTGGTGGAAATGTTGCCACAAATGCCGGCGGTATTCGTGTCATTCGTTATGGCATGACCCGTGATCAAGTGGTTGGTTTAAGAGTCGTGACAGCTAAAGGGGAAATACTTTCACTGAATAAAGGATTAATCAAAAATGCCACGGGAATGGATCTCAGGCATCTGTTCATTGGATCAGAAGGTGCCTTAGGATTTATAACGGAAGTCACCCTTAAGTTAATAAATCCACCCGGTCCCCAATCGGTTCTAGTTCTCGGTTTAGAAGATCTATCTGCAGTCATGCCTGTACTTGAATCCTTTCGAAAAGAGTTAACCTTGTCAGCTTTTGAGTTTTTCTCAGATCAAGCACTCAACAAGGTTATGGCTCATCAAAAAATACAACAACCCTTTGAAACAAGAACTGCTTTTTATGCGTTAATTGAGGTTGATGTGGAAAAACAAGGCAGTGAAGATGCTTTACTTAGCTGCTTTGAATATGCTTTTGAACAAGGCTGGATAGTAGACGGAGTGATGTCTAGCTCTGCTGCTCAAGCTGAGTCTCTTTGGAAGTTGAGGGAGGGGATCAGCGAGTCAATAACCCCTTGGACTCCTTATAAATATGATATATCAGTAACCACATCTAAAGTTGCTGAATTTCTATTAGCGGTTGATAATAAGGTTTCAGTTACTTATCCTGATTTTGAAAATATTTGGTTTGGTCATATAGGTGATGGTAATTTGCATTTAAATATTCTTAAACCAGAGAAAATGGCTGTTGAAAAGTTCAAAGAAACTTGCCTCTCTTTCAGTAATATTATTTACGGTCAAGTAGCTGAATTTGGTGGCAGTATTTCAGCTGAACATGGTATTGGATTACTTAAAAAAAGCTTCCTTCACTTTAGTCGTTCACCGGAGGAAATAAATATTCAAAAAGCCATCAAGAAACTATTTGATCCGGATAATATCTTAAACCCGGGTAAAATATTTTAACTTGATTAGATATCAGAGTGGTGATGTTTAATAAAACTTAGCTCACGGGGAGTCTATATTGTTATATCAAGGAAGTTGTCACTGTAAGGCAGTAAAGTTTGAAGTTGTGGCGCCAGAAATATTGGAAGCTGATCATTGTAACTGTTCCATTTGTAGTAAATCCGGATTTCTTCACCTAATTGTTCCTAAATCAAAATTTCGGCTTTTGGCTGGCGAGGATTCACTTACAACCTATGTATTTAATACGGGTACAGCTAAGCATACCTATTGCAAAATCTGTGGAATTAAAGCATTTTATATACCTCGTTCAAACCCAGATGGAATGGATGTAAATGTAAACTGTTTAGACACAAAACCAAAAGCAATAAAGGTGACTGAATTTGATGGACAAAACTGGGAGCAACATGCACATGAAGTTGAGCATAAAAGTAAAGAGACTTGATGAATAGCTCAGCCCAACATGAATCGTTCGGATGTAAGTCATTGATTATTTAACTATTGAATAGAGAGTTATGATGAGTGGGATAGTAAAGTAGATGTTCACTAAAAGTTCATCAGATGAAATTACTCTTCTCTTAAATGAGTTAAACCTTGTTGCTGATAGCCCTTGGACAATAAAAGACGGAAAGCTTAGAAAAGCCTTTAAGTTTGGTAGTTTTGTAGAGGCCTTTGGTTTTATGACAAGGGTGGCTATTTTGGCCGAGAAGAGCAATCATCATCCGGAATGGTTTAATGTTTATAATAAGGTCGATATAGAGTTAATTACACATGAAGTTAGTGGCATATCTAAAAGAGACTTTGAACTAGCTACATTGATTAATAGTTGTTTTTAAAACGAGTAAAAATGAAATTACATTTCCGTAAAGCTAAAAAAGTTGATATACCTTGCCTCATCCAAATGTTATCTGATGATATATTAGGAGCCCAACGAGAAGATAATTCAGTCCCCATAAACCAACGTTATGTGGAGACATTTGGGCACATAAATACTGATCCAAATAACGAGTTAATCGTCGTTGAAAATGAAAGTTCAATAGTAGGGATGCTGCAATTAACTTTTATACCCTATTTAACCCATCTAGGCTCCTGGCGTTGTCTCATTGAAGGAGTTCGGATCCATTCAACCCAACGTGGAAAAGGCTTAGGTACTGACTTCATCAACTGGTCAATTGAGCGGGCTAAACAACGTCGGTGTTCAATTGTCCAACTAACCTCAGATAAACAACGACCTGATGCCATACGGTTTTATGAGGATTTAGGCTTTAAAGCCAGCCATGAAGGACTCAAACTTAAGTTGTGACAATAATAAGAAGCTTTCTCTACTATGCCTATTTGGAATTTAGTTGGACAGTGACTGTAATTTTACCTATCCTAACAATATAACTTCATACCTTTATATTTATTAAGTTCGACCTGAGTGATTAACTAAATGGCGTTACATCAATTCAATATAGCCAAAATAATCTTGCTAGCATCTACATTAACTCTGATGCTTAGTAGTGTTCGAGCTGAAGTTACTGAAAAGCCAATAAGTATCAATCTAATTACTGAGATTAATCACCCTTATGTCTTTTACAAAGAAGATAGTAATGAATTAACCGGTCTAGCTTACGACCTAATCATAGAATTATTAAAACGCTCTAATGTTAAAGCTGATGTAACTGTCTTGCCTTGGTTAAGGGCTATCAAAATGTTAGATTCGACGGATAACACTTGTCTATTCATCATGAACAGAACACCTCTAAGAGAGAAAAAATATACTTGGGTAGGACCTATGCATTTAGGCTACTTAACGGTCTATAAAGTGCCTTCCTCACCCATTGTCATTAATTCAATATCGGATATCAGTCAGTATCTGGTTATTGGAAAAACCGATGGTATTGCTCTTAGAGATTTGAAAGAAAAAATTGATTTTAAGGCTCTCTATACCTCTTCTGATGAGCAATCGGCTAGGCTTCTATACAGAGGGCGAGGGGAACTTTGGGCAACGGGTAATGTGGATGGTCCCATGGCGACTAAAAAACTTGGATTGCCCTTGCCTATAGCTGTTTTCCAGAATACTCCAACAGATTTGAGTATGGGGTGTTCTTTAAAACTATTACCCGCTACCCTTGAAAAGTTAATCGAGGCCAATGATTCTATGTCAGACTTTCGAAAAATAATAATCGATAAATATCTTCACCAGTAAGACACCGAGTAAAATTTATGAACAGGAGTTTCATTTAAGGCAGGCCTTTGCTTATACTGTTTTAAGCCCTTCAAAAAACAAACGTATTGGTTGCATTTATATTGCTCCTTGCGAACTTAAAAACTTTGATTGTGAAGTGTTTCTTTGGGTTGGTGATGATACAATTTATCATTGATAATGAACTTTACAACTTTGTATCAACTTGGCTCACGCTTAGTTGGCCATTTAAAAATATTGCTTTTACAGGAAGATATATTTCATGGTCAGAGTGGGAAAACCTAGATAGACCAGTGATAAAGACATTATAAATTTGTTCCATAATGATTCAGGAGTTACCCGTGAATATTACTCTTAATGATACAAGTCTGTTAAAAACGGACTTATATATCAATGGCCAATGGCTAAATCGTGATATTAAATTAGCGGTAACTAATCCTGCTAATGCAAGTCTTGTTGCTGAAGTTTCAACAGCGAGTAAAGAAGATACCCTAGACGCCATAGCAGCAGCAAGTGAAGCGCTGAAAAGTTGGAGTCAAACAACAGCTAAACAGCGCTCGGCCTTACTGAAAAAATGGTTCCAATTAATCATGGGAAATCAAGATGATCTGGCCAGCATTTTAACCGCAGAGCAAGGTAAAGTTATCGCTGAAGCTAAGGGTGAAATTGCCTATGGTGCTTCCTATATTGAATGGTTTGCCGAAGAAGCAAAACGAATAAATGGCGATGTAATCCCTCAGCCTTCTAACGATCGTCGCATCATTACAATTAAACAACCCGTTGGAGTTGTTGCTTGTATAACGCCTTGGAATTTTCCAAACGCCATGCTTACACGTAAGATTGCACCAGCACTTGCTGCTGGTTGTACAGTGGTTTGTAAACCCGCTTCAGAAACACCCTTATCGGCCTTAGCCTTAGCTGAACTTGCAGAAAGAGCCGGTATTCCTGCTGGAGTTATAAATTTAGTAGTGGGTAAAGCTAGTATAATTGGACCGGTTTTAACAGCTTCTTCAGAAGTAAGAAAGCTATCTTTTACGGGCTCAACACAGGTGGGTAAACTACTACTCGAAGAATGTGCTGCAACGGTAAAAAAAGTATCAATGGAATTAGGTGGTAACGCACCCTTTATTATATTTGATGATGCTGATCTCGATGCTGCAGTTACTGGGCTAATGGCTTCAAAATATCGCAACGCAGGCCAAACCTGCGTTTGTACAAACCGTGTATTCGTGCATCAGTCTATCTACCAATCATTCAGTGAAAAACTAGTTGCAGCAGTTGAGCAAAACTTAACCCTTGGTGATGGAACAACTGAAGGCGTGACCACCGGTCCATTAATCAATAAAGGTGCTGTGTCTATTGTGGTTGATCTGGTGGAAAAGTCTGTGGCAAAAGGTGCGAAAATAGCAACGGGTGGATCAGTTTCAGAACTAGGTGACTGCTTCTACAAACCAACCGTATTAACAGCTGTGACCAATGATATGCCCATTGCTACTGATGAGATATTTGGCCCCGTTGCCGCTCTCATCCCTTTTGAATCGGATCAGCAAGTCATTGATATGGCTAATGATACCAAAGTTGGTTTAGCTGCTTATTTTTATACGGGTGATATCAGTCGAATATGGCGAGTTAGTGAACAGCTTGAATACGGTATGATTGGCGTTAATGAAGGCATCATCTCCAATGAAATGGCACCCTTTGGCGGTGTAAAAGAATCAGGCATGGGACGAGAAGGTTCCAAATATGGATTAGATGATTATCTTGAATTGAAATATATCTGTATGGGCGGCTTAAAGTAATTAAGTGAGGAAGTAATGTATAAATTGCACATAGGTAACAAGAACTATTCATCCTGGTCATTTCGTCCTTGGTTATTAATGACTGAACTTACTATACCTTTTAAAGAACAGATGAATCCCTTCGCAGAAGATTCTAATTGGGATAAATTCAGGTCCTTTAGTCCTACGGGGTTAGTACCTTGTCTTGAAGATTTAACGGCTGAAAACAAGCTAGCTATTTGGGACTCTTTGGCTATCATTGAATACCTTGCAGAAGACTACCCGAATGTTTGGCCTGCTCAGAAAGAAGCCAGGGCTTGGGCTCGTTCTGCCGCGGCAGAAATGCATTCAGGATTTTCATATATTAGGAATCAATGGCCAATGAATTGTGCGCTTAGAATTGAACCATTTAGCATTTCCTCATGTCTTCAAAAAGAACTTAATCGTTTGGAAGAACTATGGAATGAAGGATTATCGCGGTTTTCTGGACCCTATCTAGCCGGTGATAAATTTACCGCTGTAGATGCCTTTTATGCTCCAATTATTTTTCGATTTCGAACCTTTGGTTATAAATTAACTGGAAAACCTTTAGAGTATTATAACTTGATGCATTCCATAGACTCTGTTCAGAGGTGGGATTCGGAAGCAATTGTTGAACCCTGGCGAGAAGTAAGCCATGAACTGGAATTTGTTGAAACAGGGAAAATAATCAAAGATCACCGTGAAAATCAACCTGAAAAATAATGGCGGCTGATTAGACTTGTTACTGGTATGACTGTTAGGGATAAAATTGATTAAATTGCTCAATAAAAGCGTCGAGATTACCAAAGGATAAATCGTTAATTCCAGCTGCAGCTGCTCGACCACCACCTGTTTCAAATTGACGACAAAATACATCTGCACCGGTTTTATTGTTTAGTGGAGCTCTGATACTTACTAGATAATTTCCATTAGCTTTTAAAGTTAATACTGCGTGGGCTCGATGTGGAAATTGATTCGCTAAATCATTTCCATAAACACCTCCCACTCGTCTAGCCCAAGTCTCATTGGGTAAAATAAATATTGCTACATTAGTTTGTTCTAAGTGGGCATGAATGTCAGCGGCTGTTGCCATATCTTGGTGATAGCCCTTTTCTAACTTTTCAAAATCTTCACCATCACTTTTGATAAAATCTAAAGGGTTTTTGTAGTGAGATAAACAGGTATAAAGTTTGATGGGGGTGATATGTAAGTCATCAAGAGATGCCCCATAACCGTTGTAGTTTATGTAGATTCCAAGTCTTTCCAATGACTCTATTTCAGAGTCGGTTAAGTTAATGGATTTACATAAAGCTAAAGCGCTCTTCTTTAAGTTATCTCCAAAAGCACCCACGATTGCCCATTCTACGAATTGCCCTTTTAACTGCACATTAATTAGAAGACTAGTGCAGATGTCAGGCGCTGTGTTGATAAGGGTTTTGAGATTAGGATGCTCAGGAATGTCACCTGCAAAATGATGATCCACATAATAAACACTTGCTCCCTTAGCAAGAGCTTCTTCTAGACCTAAGCGATTTTTATCTAGAGAGACATCAAGTACCACCACTTGATCATCTTTATTGGCTGAAACTTTACTCAGAAGGTTAATGTCACGCTTTACACCCGTGATTAGCTGGGAATCTTTAGGTTCAGCTAGTCTAAGTTGTAACAGAGCACAAATCCCATCTGCATCTCCATTGAAAACATCAAAACGTGTCATTGTGAATCCTTTTAGTGTCTAGTGCTTTTACCGGGTCGCTCGATCTATCCTTTCTCGAGCTAACTGATCGGCAATTTGATTGGTGGTATTGCCTTCTCTAGCTGATGTTTCAAAGACCTCGGTAAGGGTGTCATATATTTCATCAACTTTTTTCATGGCATTTTCAAGTGAATAATTTTCTTCAAAAGAGATATTAATTATTCCACCTGCGTTAATAACGTAGTCAGGGGCATAAAGAATCCCTTTTTTCATTAACTCTGTACCATGTCGATCTTCTGCCAGTTGATTATTAGCAGCACCAGCAACAATACTACATTGCAAGCGATTAATGGTTTGATCATTAATTGTTGCACCAAGGGCACAGGGTGCATAGATATCTACATCTTGATCATAGATTTCATCAATGCCAACAGCAATAGCATTGAACTCTTCCACAACCTTATCTATGGAGGCTTGATTGATATCACTTACGATTAATTTTGCACCTTCTTCATGAAGATATCGGCAAAGATAATAGCCAACATGACCAACTCCTTGAACAGAGATTGTTGTGCCTGCAAGGCTATCTCTGGCAAATTTGTGTTGAACAGCTGCTTTAATGCCCTTATATACGCCGTAGGCCGTTAAAGGAGAAGGGTCGCCACTTTTACCTTCAAGTCCTGCTACATAATCCGATTCAGTGTGTACAATTGCCATGTCCGCAGTGGTAATTCCTACGTCTTCAGCTGTCACATATCGACCGTTAAGATGATTTAAAAAGCGGCCATAGGCTTTAAAAAGTTGTTCTGTCTTCATGGTTTTTGAGTCACCTAGGATGACTCCTTTGCCACCACCAAAAGGCAAACCTGCCATAGCATTCTTATAGGTCATACCACGTGATAATCTTAACGCATCAATGAGTGCTTCTTCATCACTTGCATATTCCCACATTCTACAACCACCTACAGCAGGTCCGAGGGCCGTGCTGTGAATACAGATGATGGCTTTTAGACCTGATTTTTCATCATTACAAAATACAACCTGTTCATGCTCATTAAACGCATCTAGATTGAATACTGTCATGGATTATTCCTCATTAAATTGGTACCTACTATTTTATAGGTAAATTAACCTAGGTTAAATTCGATACCTTGAGCCAGAGTGGGCGTATCACCCCAGAATATAGTATTGGTTTGACGACGCATATAAGCTTTCCATGCATCAGAACCAGCTTCACGTCCGCCACCCGTTTCTTTTTCACCGCCGAAGGCTCCACCTATCTCAGCGCCAGAGGTGCCGATATTCACGTTAGCAATACCACAATCACTACCCACTGAAGAAAGGAAAAGTTCAGCGTTTTGTAGACTGTTTGTAAAGATGGCTGATGATAAACCTTGTCTTACGTGGTTTTGCATTTCGATGGCCTGTTCAATCGTTGAGAAGGTCATGACATACAAAATAGGAGCAAAAGTCTCATCTTGCACAACCTGCCAATCATTTTCTGCTCGAATGACAGTGGGCTCAACGAAATGGCCTGGGCCGTTGATGGTTTTACCGCCATAAACAAGCTCGCCACCTGATGCTAGGGCTTTTTCTACAGCTGCTGTGTAATTATCAACGGCTACCTGATCTATTAGAGGTCCCATGAGGACGTTAGTATCCAGTGGATCACCAATTTTAACTTGGGCATAAGCATTCTTGATGATAGGCATTATTTCATCAATTCGGCTTTCATGTACGATAAGACGTCTTGTTGAGGTGCAACGTTGTCCACAAGTTCCAACTGCTCCAAATACAACGGATGGTATAGCATGATTTAAATTTGCTGACTCATCGATAATCAGCGCATTGTTGCCTGATAATTCAAGGAGGCTACGACCCATACGCTCAGCAACACGAACTCCAACCATACGACCAATTTGGCTTGATCCTGTGAAGGATAATTTCTGAATGCGTTTGTCATCAATAAATCGATTAGCTAGTTTGTTATCATTGCCATCAATGAATAGACCAAATAAGCCGTCAAAACCTTCATTAGCCATTACTTTATTGACAATGTTCTGAACAGCAACAGCGGTTAACGGTGTTTTAGGAGAAGGCTTCCAGACAACTGCATTTCCACAAATAGCAGCTACAAAAGCATTCCACGACCAAACTGCAACTGGGAAGTTAAAGGCGGATATTACGCCGACTATTCCAATAGGATGGTATTGATCGTACATTCTGTGATCTGGACGTTCTGAATGAGTGGTGTTTCCATAAAGCATTCTAGATTGACCTACAGCAAAATCTGCCATATCGATCATTTCTTGTACTTCGCCGTCACCTTCAGCCTTAATTTTACCCATTTCCAAGGCAACTAAACTACCTAATGCATCCTTGTGTTCACGTAGAGCATTACCGAGTTTACGAACAATTTCGCCTCGAGCGGGAGCTGGCACGCGACGCCACTTAAGCTGAACCTCACGGGCCTTCTCAACCACTAGTTCATAATCAGACTCACTACTAGCATATACATTAGCTATAAGGTCGTCAGTTGCGGGTGAAGTTGAAGCAATGATGCCTTCTGATGTAGTGTTTGACCAATTATCAGAACCCCAGCAAGCGCCGGAGTTATTATCAGAAATGCCGAGTTGGGTTAGGAAGTCCATACGAGTCCTCTTTTTTAAATAAGTAGTTAATTAAGCATTAAATAAGTGTTAATACACGCTCAAAAGCTTTCCTTTGAGCAAGATTCTAAGCTGGCGCAACCTTACCATTGAGAAGATAAAGAAACCACTGATTTCGTGCCTATTTCTCAGTAAAAAGGTTACCAAAATCTTCATTTTAGAAAAATTTTGATAAAACAATAATTAACATTTATCTGCTTAATTTATTTTGTTCCTGTAATTGATATTTGAGCGCCGTTAATGCTTCTGGTATAAAGCTATAAATTTTAGTAAAATTGCCATCTTAAATCAGTTCAAAAGACAGATGTTAATTCTCTAAAAGTGATAGGTAAGTCCATTATGTCAGAAGAAATACAGCAAGAATCCCCAGATCCTCAAATGACCGAACAGCAATGGATCCAGAAAGAAGCGGGGGCAGTTTTAGGATATTGCAGCAGTAAAGGTCTCCAGGTAACGGATTTCATTAATGACAAAAGTGCCATTTTGCCACCCTTTGTTGCTGTTTGGTTAGTTTTATCCAAGCAAACAAATGAAAAATACTGGGTTATATCGGGAGATTTACCCATCGATCACATTCCTTTTAAGATTGCTAAAGCTCCTCGTGAAGCACTACGTCACTTTTCATTAGGATGGCAGCTTAAAGCCGATCGACTTCTGGCAAGCATAGAAGAAGCTCAACCTCAGTTAAATGATGCGGGTAAACAAACTGAATTTGCAGACCTATTGATATCTAGGGCAGAAATGTTAGCTGAACTTATCCAAAATGATGAAATGTGGCATAAACAATAATCTTAGGAAAATGACCTGTCCGAGGCCAGGCGCTTCAAGACTACTTGTAGTCTAAATATAAGTAGAATCGCAGCAGTGGCTAGTCCTGCAATGAAACCGAACCAATAGCCAGCTGCCTGTAGTTGAACTACTTCAGCCAAATAATAGCCTACTGGAAAGCCAATTAGCCAATAAGATATGCCTGATAAAAACATGGGTACAAAGGTATCTTTCATCCCTCTAAGCGCTGAAGCCGTTGCAACTTGAAAGCCATCGAATATCATAAATAGCGTTGCAATATAGATAAGTTTTATCGTTAAATCAATAACTTGAACTTGATCAGTATAAATCTCAACTAATTGTGCGGTGAACAATAGTGCAATAAAAATTGAGCAAAGCGAAAAGAACACTGAGTAGCCTAGTCCAATGTAGGAGGCTCTTTTAACGCCATCATAAGAGTGGCGCCCAATAGCATGACCCACTCTTGCCGATATTGCCACGGATAGCCCTAAGGGAAACATATAGGCTAAGCTGGAGAGGTTCATGGCTATCTGATGAGCTGCAATGGTTTCTATACTATAGCGACCAATGAAAAGACCTACGGCTCCAAACATGAGTACCTCTAAACCAATGGTTGCTGATAGAGGCAGACCTAGTTTTAAAATCTCTTTAAAAACTCGAACTTGTGGTTTATGGAAGTGCTTGAAGAAAATAAGGTGCTTGTATTTAGGCGTGAATATTGTATAAACCAGTAAGATTGTTAAGATTAAGCACCAGACAACTGACGTTGCATAACCTAAGCCAATTGCTCCCAAAGTGGGCATGCCTAGGTATCCGTACATAAAAATGTAATTTAATGCAATGTTAAATGGGATGGCTGTTAAGGAAATATACATTATCACCTTAGTGGAAAATAAGCCTTCATTTAAAGATCTTAATACAAAGAATAAAAATAGCGGTATCACACCCCAGGCTAAGGCTTCTAGATAACCAGTAACCACGGGAATTATTGACGGTTGAACACCAATTATCTGCATAAGCACTTTAAGTTGATACATTAAGAATATGGTGGGTATAGCAACGACAATGGCGATATAAATACCATGGCGAAAATATTCGCCTACTTTGTTATAACGACCTGCACCATTTGCTTGGGCAACTAGGGGATTCAACGACATGATGATACCCATGGAAAAAACAAGTAGAGGTACAAAAAGATTACTACCTACCGAAATAGCGGCGAGGGCAGATGTGCTAAGATTTCCAGCCATGATAGTATCAATTGCACCCATGGACATTTGAGCAACTTGAGCAATAATTGCAGGAGTTGCTAGTTTTAGCATCTCTTTTGATTCATTTTTATTGGCTGGATCAGCTAAAAATTTTTTCATTGCTAGATTAGTTTACTTGGTCTTTATAATGATCGGACAGAGATTCTAGATGTTCGTAAAAGCGATTGCAATCATTAAATTAATATCATTAAATACAAAAAGATACCAAGCTTAGTTAATGTAATTTATAGGAATTAATGTTAGCTATTTATCGAGCTAAATGAAAAGCTGGCGTATTTCAGATAGGGGAGTGCTGCAATTCCACACAGTATTAAAAAATTCAAGCTGTTGACGACATTCATACTGGGCTGAATAATTAATGATTGCCGAATAATCTGTAGCAACAGGTCGATAAACTATTGCCTTGCCATCGACCATTAAAAAGCTAAAAACAGATGACTGATAATCTTCATTGGTTTTGCGAATGGAGATAAAGCTAGAGAACTTTCTAGAAAGCTCAACAAGGCAATGACCTTGCTTAATCGCTAAGCTGGGATCAGCTAGTAATATCCTTAAGTGACTTCTCGGACTTATTTTTACAAATTGTTTTATTGCATCGGCGATTTCGTTTGAGTCTAAAATTCTCGGATCTAGATTGTGTGAAAACAACTCTATGCTATGTCGTGCTTGGGTAATTAGGCTTAAGGATGCTGAAGCATTAGTCCTAGAATTGTCAGCTTTCAAGGTTGGATATTTAGCACCGACTGAGTAACTGGAAAAATCTTCAGGATAAGTCACACCGTTCATTTATACAGACCTAATGGAAGCACCATCCGCTGATGTGGGATGCCTGCCTCCATAAACACAGGGCCTTCAGAGATAAATCCAAAGTCTTGATAAAAATCTATGGCATGGGTTTGAGAGTTTAGATACACCAGGCTGTGATTAGCTTCTCGTGCAAGGTCGATTAATAGATTAAGTAGAGCTGTTCCAACACCTAGGTGACGACAAGATGCCATAACGGCTATTCGTCCTATGTGTCCACTCGGTAATAAGCGTCCTGTGCCAACAATTTCATTAGCATCAGTTAAAGCAATAGCATGTTGACAAAGATGATCGCGACCATCCCATTCTATCTTACGGGACACTCCCTGTTCTAGAACAAAAACAATTTCACGAAGTGTTCGTATTAACTCTGACTGTTCCGGCCAGGTTGCTTTTTTTATGGAAAGTGAATTCACCATCACTTTTTCCTGATTTAAATTTCTAATAAAAGACTAGTGAACCTTTACTTTATACCAAAAAGTCCCGTCTCTACAAATATTTCTAGTAAAATTATAAACTTATCTTCAGAAAGTTGTTGGGTAATATTGCCAGATGATAGGGAATTGACACTTGATAAAAGCGTAATCCAGTCTTTTTCAGCAGATGTACGTTCAAATAACTCACCATTAATAAATAGCCAAATAGAATTTTCATCGACTTGATACCAGGCAACTCGAGACGAAGGATCGCGGTCTAAATGAAAAGGCTTACTGAAAAAAGAGCTGAGCTCTTCATTCGGTGCTACATAGATTAGTTCTTGCTTAGGTTGGGTTTGTAAAAGTCCAAAGGTTTTTCGCTTAAGTTCAGAGAAATCATCAAGATCATTTATCCAATTTGAAGCTTTAGTCATGGCTGCTGAAGAAATTTCAGCTGAATGGGCGTCTTCAGTTAAGGGAGCATCTTTATAAAAGGATTCATTACCAGCAAGCATTAATTGCTCTGCAAAAAGCATTAGAGCTTCTGATAGGGCAGGAGAACGAAACCCTATTGATAAGGTCATACCATCTTCAAGATTAACACCGTGATGTGCAGTATTAGGTGGCACATAGAGCATATCGCCAGCTTCTAAAACATCATCGACAATTGCTTTAAAGGGTTTAACTTGTTTGATAGTAGTTACTTGAGTGTTTTCTTCAACGGCAGCATTAGCTTCTGCGGCCATCCAACGTCGCTTTCCAGTGAGTTGTATTAAAAACACATCATACTGGTCAAGATGTGGACCAACTGAGCCATTTTTAGTCGCAAAGCTCACCATAATATCATCAAGTCGCCACTGGGGAATAAAGTCGAAAGCCTTCAGCAAGTCAGAGCAGTTGTCTAACCAGAGGTTTACCGATTGGACAAGAAGTGTCCAGTTGGTGCTATGTTCAAGGGATTGTAACTGGCTGCTTTGCTGTGGTCCATGGAATGTCTGCCAAGAATGCTCAGGGCCATCTTCTAATAAAAGACGTGATTCAACCTGATCATTAACGCTAAGTTTAAAGAGCTGTTCTTTGCTTATGAATTGCTCAGCATTAGCTAGAGCTTTTCTGAACAATAGTGGCTTTTTCTGCCAGTATTGATCCAGAAACTGTTGTTTTGAGAGGGTTGTTGGAAAGCGTATCATCTTTCTTAGATATTCTTTGCCTGCTCAATCGCATTGCCTAAGTAAGTAGCTGGAGTTAGTAATTTCATTTCGGATTTCACCTTTTCAGGTAGTTCTAAGGTATCAATGAAGATAGCAAGATCAGCTGAATTAATTCTCTTGCCCCGTGTGAGTTCTTTTAGTTTCTCATAGGGTTTTTCAATTGCATAGCGTCTCATCACCGTTTGAATAGGTTCGGCGAGAACTTCCCAGTTAGCATCCAGATCAGCAGCTAGATTTTCCTCATTAGCCTCAAGCTTGCTGTTACCTTTTAGTGTTGATTGATAGGCAATTAAACTGTGAGCAACACCCATACCAAGTGTTCTTAGGGCCGTTGAATCAGAAAGGTCACGTTGCCAACGAGAAATAGGTAGCTTATTGCTTAGATGATTAAACAGAGCATTGGCAATGCCTAGGTTGCCTTCTGAGTTTTCAAAGTCAATGGGGTTAACTTTATGAGGCATGGTTGAAGAGCCAATTTCCCCTGCTATGGTCTTTTGTTTAAAGTGACCAATGGATATATAGCTCCAAATGTCTCTATTGAAGTCTAGTAAAATCGTATTAAATCGAGCAACAGCATCAAAAAGTTCTGCAATATAATCATGTGGCTCAATTTGTGTGGTGTAAGGATTCCATGTTAATGCTAGTGAGGTGACAAAGGATTCTGCAAATACTTGCCAATCCACTTCAGGGTAGGCTGTCATATGGGCATTATAATTTCCCACAGCGCCGTTTATCTTTCCGCAAATAGCAACCTCTGCAACCTGTGCACGCTGACGTTCTAGCCTTGCCACCACATTGGCCATTTCTTTTCCAAGGGTAGTGGGAGTTGCTGGTTGTCCGTGGGTTCTTGATAGCATAGGTAATTCGGCATAGGAGTGAGCCATGTGACGAATTGAGTCCGATATTTTATCCATCCAATGCAATAGACTGTTTTCCCGCGCTTCACTGAGCATCAAGGCATAGGAGAGGTTGTTAATATCTTCAGAGGTGCAGGCAAAATGGATAAATTCATTAATGGCATTTAACTCTGCATTATCTTTTATTTTTTCTTTTAGGAAGTATTCAACAGCCTTCACATCATGATTAGTGGTGCTTTCGATAGCTTTTACTCGGGCAGCATCCTGTTCAGTGAAATTTTCTACAATGGCATCAAGAAATTGATTAGCAGAATCAGATAAATTAGCTACTTCAGTTATTTCAGGCTGTTGAGCTAGTTTTTGTAGCCAACGCACCTCAACAATAACCCTATAGCGAATGAGTCCATATTCGCTAAAAATCTTACGTAATTCACTAGTCTTGCCAGCATAGCGTCCATCGGCAGGACAAATTGCGGTTAGGGCGGATAACTCCATAAGTAACTCCTTAAACCAATTCTAGAAGAGAGGATTTTAAAAAGGCCTGATCATACAACAAGTCAGCTTATCTACCTAACAACATTGCTTCCGCTGAGCCAATAAGTTGCTTACGATTTAAGAGTAATTGGCGTCTTTTTCCACCCATTTGTCTCCAAAGAACTGCGGAACGAAGACCACAGAATAACAGGCATCGTACTTTATCTTGTACGTCAGGCAATTTCAGGACTTTTTGATCACCCACCACTTTGATTCTAATAGGTAAAGTGGAAATGGTCTCTTTGTACAATTCGGCAATGTTATGAATGATAACTTCATCTACAAGAGACGAATCTTCTGTTTGTCGTTTAACCTGAACAAGTCTTGTTGCAATGATGGATTGCATTTCAGGAGAACGACTGAGGTGTCGTTCAATGTTTAATAGACTGGCAACATAGCGACCTAGATTTACCGATTTACCCGAAGCACCATTTCTTAATTGGGTATCGATTAATCTTAATCCCGGACGTAAATTACTCCTATCACCATAGATCTGCTCGCAATTATCACTGTCGAGCTTTAGTAGACTTGCGATTAACGGCTCAATGATCCGATCATCTAGACTACCACCTGTCGCTAGGTGAATAACCTGCTGAGCGGATTGAAATACCCCAGCTAAGGCTAGGGTAATATCATAAAATGATTTGTCGGTAGCGCTATTCATGATGATGACTCTAACCAGGTTTCATCAATTATTGCTCCACCAAGACAAACCTCTTCGCGGTAAAAAACAACGGATTGACCCGGTGTTACTGCACGTTGTAAATCGGCAAATTCTAAATGTGCACTAGATTCAGAGAGTGTAACCTTACACATTTGATCTGGCTGTCTATATCTAACCTTACAAGTAACAGTAAAGGTTTCCTCGGGAGTTTTTTCATTGATCCAATGCAACTGTGAACAACGTAAATTATCGCTCATCAACAGAATATTGTCACCACCTTGGCAGACGAGTAATTGATTATTTTTTAAATTTTTACCATAGACATACCAAGGGTCGTCTGCACTTTCTTGTAGTCCGCCAATTCCTAGCCCCTTACGTTGACCTAAGGTATGAAACATCAAACCATTGTGATTACCGATAACTTTTCCTTGATCACTTAGTATTTCGCCAGGTTGGGCAGCAATAAACCTTTCTAGAAAATCTGCAAACTTTCGCTCTCCAATAAAGCAAATCCCTGTACTATCTTTCTTGTTTGAGTTAGCAAAGCCCAGCTCATCAGCTATTTCTCTTACCCGAGGTTTTTCGTATTCACCTAAGGGAAAAATGGTATGGTTTAAGGCTTTCTGACCCAGTGTATAAAGAAAGTAAGTTTGATCCTTATTCACATCAAGCCCACGAAGCATCAAGGCTTCATCCCCACGGTTAACTCGTTGGGCGTAATGTCCCGTAGCAATGAAGTCAGCACCTAGTAATAAGGCGTAATCTAAAAAGGCTTTAAATTTAATTTCTTTATTACAGATAATGTCAGGGTTAGGTGTACGTCCTGCTCGATATTCAGTAAGAAAATACTCAAACACTCTATCCCAGTACTCAGCGGCAAAATTAGCTGTACGTAAATTTATGCCCAATACCTCACAAATTTGTTCGGCATCAGCCAAATCTACAGCAGCAGTGCAGTAATCTGTATCATCATCTTCTTCCCAATTCTTCATAAACAGACCTTCCACTTGATAACCTTGCTGAAGGAGTAGGTGGGCTGCAACAGCGGAATCAACTCCGCCTGATAATCCAATAATGACTTTAGTATCTTGAGGTGCTTTCATAAAATCTTCATCTAAAAATGATGCTAGGTAATAGCTGGTATTTTAACATTAATAGTGAGCATGAATTAAGTACTTTTTAGTAAATGTTCAACAAACAACTTCACTGTTTATCGTCTTGCTGAAATATGCATCTTGAGGAGTAACGTCTATAAGTGTATATTCTTCCCACTTGTCCGAAGACTTAAACACCTTAGCTAGGAATTATACTCAATGCAAAATTTAACTCACCTAGATGAAAAAGGTGCAGCCAGAATGGTTGATATTACCGATAAAGAAATTACTTCAAGAGAAGCCGTAGCTACAACTTCTATATCCATGGCAGCCACGACTCTTAAGAAGGTAGTCAGTCAAGGTATAAAGAAGGGCGATGTTTTATCCGTTGCTAGAATTGCGGGCATTCAGGCTACTAAACAATGTTCGACTTTAATACCCTTATGTCATCCATTACAATTGTCAGCTGTGTCACTAGATTTTAGAGTCGATGTACAACAAAATAAAATATTCATTACCTGTAGATGTAAGTTAGTAGGTAGAACGGGTGTTGAAATGGAAGCCTTGACGGGAGCCAGTGTTGCGGCCCTAACTATTTACGATATGTGCAAAGCATTAGAGAAGGGCATGGTGATCGGTGAAACACGACTGGAAAAGAAAACTGGGGGTAAGTCGGGGACTTGGAATGCTAATGATTAAAATAATTTTTTTTGCTCGGCTGAGAGAATTGTTAGAAATTGAACAATTGGATTTTGAGCTAAAGGCTAATCATCAAAACACCGTAAAGGATATCTTAGAGTCTCTTGTGGAAAAGTATTCTGTCCTCGCTGAATACCTCGAGCAAGATCATCAACTTATGATTGCGGTTAATCATCTTACTGCTGATCTGAATAAAGAAGTACAATCTGGTGATGAATTAGCATTTTTTCCTCCTGTAACAGGTGGCTAGTTGAATGATTAAGATCCAAACAGATGACTTTTCACAAGATGAACTATTTAATCAAATACAACTTGAAGCAGGTAAGAATGTAGGTGCGATTTCTACTTTTACCGGCTTAGTAAGAGAAATTGATAGGTCAGATCAGGTGAAGTTAACAGCTCTGAGTCTAGAGCACTATCCGGGCATGACTGAAAATGCATTGATTGAAATTTCTGAGAAAGCAAAACGGCGATTTGAATTGTCAGCAGTTATTATCATTCATCGAGTGGGAAAGTTAGTAGTTGGTGAGAATATAGTTTATGTGGCTACGGCTTCTTCACATAGGAAATCAGCTTTTGAAGCTTGTCAGTTCATTATGGATTATCTAAAAAATGATGCACCTTTTTGGAAAAAGGAATTTAGAGAAGACAACTCTGAAAGATGGATTGAACAAAAACAATCAGATCGTGATGCCGCTATAAGTTGGAACAAAAAAAACCGCCATTGAAGGCGGTTTTTTATGCTAGAAAAAAGAATTACTTCTTTTTCTTCTTTTTAGTTTTGGCAGGTTTAAGAGCAGCAGCAATTATTTTTGCTTCTGAATTAGCAAGCTTTTTCAACTCAGCTAATAGAACTCTCTCAGCAGTTGCAACTGCACGAACTTTACCCGCAGCTATCTTTGCCATTGCTTTAGCATGGGAAGTAACTGTTCTGTTAGCAGCAGTAACATTTGCTTTAGCTAAAGCTAGTGCAGCTTTTGCAGCAGCTAGGGTTGCAGTTTGTTTTCCTTTGCGAACTCTCGCAGCTGCAGCGGCTTTCAACGTTGCTGGTGTCTTTTTAGCTTTAACGGCTTTAACCTTGGCTTCAATTGCCTTAGTAAATTCAGCAAGTTTAGCAGTAGCTCCACTAACGCGCTTCATAGCAGCATCAAGTTTGTTACCAGCAGAAGCAGCAACCTTCTCAGCTTTAGCAGCCGCCTTTGTAGCAAGCGATCCAACTACATCAGGATTGAAAGCTTTAGCCTTTCTCTTAGCTTTTTTCTTAGGAGCAGCTTTCTTAGGAGCAGCTTTCTTAGGAGCAGCTTTCTTAGGAGCAGCTTTCTTAGGAGCAGCTTTCTTAGGAGCAGCTTTCTTAGG
>NVWF01000013.1 GCA_002746155.1 Gammaproteobacteria bacterium
ATCAAACACGGGATAATTCTGCCAGCCTTCTAAGAGGGCTGGCATCAAGCCCCTTCAAGGGGCAAATCAAAACCACCTTCTTAGAAGGTGGATATTTTTCTCCAGGCCAGAATCATCTTGTTTACAGTGGTTAATACCACTGCAGACAGTGGGTATATAGCTAATCTTTAGATGATTTTCTGCGAGATGGCTTCTTATCGGAGTTTGATTTACTACGTTTAGCAAAACCTTTCTTACTGGCTTCAGCGTTTTTCCCCTTACCTTTGAAAGATTTGGTTTTAGAACGTTTTCCCGATGAACCTTCATCTGAAGAACCTTCACTGGCAAGTCGGGTAATCTTTAACATCTGTCCGCCAACGCGAACTTTTTGAAGGTGAGCAAAAACTTCCTTAGGCATTTTATCGGGCATATCCACGGTACTATAATCATCAAAAATGTTAATGCGCCCGATAAATTTACTATCAAGACCAGCTTCATTTGCTATGGCTCCGACAATATTGCCTGGCATAACTTGATGCTTGTGGCCACATTCAATTCTAAAGCGAGCCATTCCTTCATCAGGTGCTTTCTCCGCTCTAGAGTTACGTTTCCTAGGACCGCCATCTCTATCACGTCGGCTTCTTCCGCCGCCACTATCTCTGTCATCACGATCTGAAAAATCCCGTTGTTGAGATTGGGGCTTATCTTTAACAAGTAACGGCTCATCACCTTGAGCAATTTTTGCCAAAGCAGCAGCAATTTGTAAGGCTGGAACATTATGTTCTTGTTGATATTGTTCAAGGATATCAGTAAATAATTTAAAATCATCCTCGGCTATCACATCGGTAATTTGCTGACGAAATTTATCGACACGTTTATCATTGAGCACCTTGGCAGAGGGCAATTCCATTCGGTCTATTTTTTTATTGGTGGCTTTTTCTATGGCATAGAACATACGACGTTCTCTAGGCGCTACAAATAAAATTGCATTACCACTACGACCTGCACGGCCTGTTCGTCCTATTCGATGAATGTAGGATTCTGTGTCATAGGGGATATCATAGTTAATAACATGGCTGATACGCTCAACATCCAAGCCTCGAGCTGCTACATCTGTAGCAATCAGAATATCAATACGACCTTTCTTTAGTTTTTCAATGGTTTGTTCTCGAGAAGATTGCTGCATATCTCCGTTAATTGCAGCAGCTGAATATCCTCGAGCTTGAAGTTTTTCAGCAAGCTCACTTGTGGCGGTTTTAGTCCTCACAAAAATGATGATCCCATCATGGGGTTCAGCTTCAAGAATCCGCGTTAAAGCGTCAAGCTTATGAGTTCCACTAACCATCCAGTAACGCTGACTAATAGTACTTGCCGTTGCTGTTTTGTTTTTGATCATTACTTCAGCGGGCGAATTGAGATATCGCTTAGCTATACGGTGAATTTGAGAGGGCATAGTAGCGGAAAATAGCGCAATTTGCCTCTTATCAGGAGTTTGCTCAAGGATCCACTCAACATCATCAATAAAGCCCATACGTAACATTTCATCTGCTTCATCAAGCACTAGGGTGCTTAGGGCATCTAGTTTAAGACTACGTTTACGCAGATGATCCATTACTCGTCCAGGCGTTCCAACAATAACTTGCGGGCCCCTTTTTAATGCTCTTAATTGACTACCATACTCTTGACCCCCATAGATGGGTAACACATGAAAGCCTTTAATATGGCAAGCATACCGTTGAAATGCTTCGGCAACTTGAATTGCTAGTTCACGTGTAGGTGTTAGTACTAATACTTGAGGCGCCTTATTTTTGATATCAATCATTGATAAGATCGGGAGCGCAAAGGCTGCAGTTTTACCTGTACCAGTCTGGGCCTGGCCAATAACATCCTTTCCTTGTAGCATGTAAGGGATCATGCGAGATTGAATAGGGGAAGGTGTTTCATAACCAACCTCATCTATAGCCTTCATTACTGGTTTGGATAGGGATAAATCTGCAAAAGTACCAGTAATCGATTTCGCTGAGTCGGTCATACTTTCGGTCAAGGTGTTAGTCATATTACATAGCCTAAGTTGTCTAGATCTGATTAAGTACCTATTAACCTAGGTACATAAATTTCGCGGCGGATTATATAGTAATTTTATCCAATCCGATAGACTAGTCTAGTTTAAAACAGTAAATTCTACACCTTCAGCAATTAATTTATCCCGGTCAATGCCATAATCACCTTTTTTAAGGGTGCGGGCTATCTTAATAGGCCGACCTAAGGGATCAACGCTAGACCTTGCTAAATTGATTATTTGTCGACTGATAGCCACTTTATTTTGATCGAGCATGATTAAAACCTTTGGCCTCAGATTGTCATCTCTATTGGAAGTAATGACAATGCCAATTTGACCTGTTGTTAGTTCAACTAGGCTGCCTATGGGGAAAACACCAATCATTTTGATGAATAATTTAACTAGTTGCTCATCAAACCGAGTGTTTTTATTCGCGTTGAGATATTTTAATGTTTCAAAAGGGGTTAGCTCTTCCCGATAAACTTGCTCATTGGTCATGGCTTCATAGGTATCTATAATGGCCAATATCCTAGAAAAAGGAGAGATGGATACACCGGATAACCCTCTCGGATAGCCAGAACCATCAAGTCGTTCATGATGAGTGTAGGCCACATCAACGGCAGGTAAAAAATAATTACCTGCGGACATCAATAAATTTCGACTACTAGTGGGGTGGAAACAAATTTGTTTAAACTCTTTATCCGTTAACTTTCCCGGTTTATTTAATATTTCCGTTGGCACCTGTAACTTACCTATGTCATGCATCAAGGCACATACAGCAAGCTTAGCCAGTTCTTCTTTTGGTAAACCAATGAATCGACCAAAGGTAACGCATAAAATGGAACAGTTAACGCTGTGCAAAGAGGCATGGCTATCTTTATCTTTAAGCCTTGTCAGCCACATCATAGCGTCAGGGTTTCGAACAACACTTTCTACGGTATCCGCTATATTTTCTTTTAGTTCCTGTTCATTGATAGCATTGCCTAGAAGGATGTCATCCATACAGGTTATGACTAAACTACTGGCTTTATTTTTGATGCTGTTGGCACTGGATAATTCCTTTTCAACAGAGCTTGTTGTGACAGCAAGGTCTTGGGGCTTTTTATATAAATTGTTAAAAAACCCTGGTTTTGAGGTATCTGTCTTTTCTTTGGTGTTGGAACGAGCTTGTACTGGCATGGAGTCGGCATCAATATATACATATCGACAATGCTCCTGAAGAGCCCGTACATCGCTTTGATTACCTATGGTGAAACCTTGTAATAAGAAAGGCGTCTCAATCCAAGGCCTATCTAGTTCAACAATTGCCATTCCAACCTGTAGGCGTTCAACTGAAATTCGAAGTTTTTGAGTCACAAAATTTAATTATTTAATTAAGAATAACAACAGTATAGCTAAATTTTCACTATTCAGTAAGTTTGAAGTGATTCTTGAAGTGATTCTTGTAATAAATAATTGTGTCTTGATGAGGAATGAGTATAGTTATTGTAAAATTAGTTATATAAACCCGTTCTACCTCAAGATGCATGTTTCTAGTCATACTGAAATATACATCTTGAGGTAGAGAAGGTATAAGTGCTTAGCAAAGGAGTTAACAGATGGCTACCAGACTAAAAATTGGGTTAATTATTAATCCTATCGCAGGTCTTGGTGGGCGAGTTGCGTTGCAAGGCTCCGATGGTGAAGACATTCAACAACAAGCCCTATTACTTGGCGCAAAGCCTGAAGCAGAAAATCGAGCTCATCAAACTCTAAAGCGTTTAGTTCATTTCAGAGATAGTATAGATTTTTTAAGTATTAAAGGTGCTATGGGTTCTGAATTACTCTCTCTTTTAGGGTTTTCTCAACAGGTATGTTTTACTCCCAAAGATCCACAACATACTTCTGAAGAAGATACGTTAGCGGCAGCTTCAATTTTCAAGCAACAAAAGGTTGATCTTATTTTATTTGCGGGAGGCGACGGTACAGCACGTAATATTTTACAAGCTGTAGGAGAAGAACAGTTGTGCCTTGGTATTCCAGCAGGTTGTAAAATTTATTCAGGTGTTTTTACCGTAACACCTGAAAATGCTGGCGAATTAATTGAACAACTTTTAAAGGGCTCATTGGTAGAAATGCAGCCTTCTCAAGTGTTGGATATTAATGAACAATCCTATCGTGAAGGAGGCTTAAGTACGAGAGTCTTTGGTGAGATGCTAGTTCCAAAAAATGGTGGATATGTTCAAGCTGTAAAGATAGCAGGTGTTGAAAGTGAGGAACTGGTGCAGCAGGATATTGCTGCTTGGGTAATTGAAAACCTCGATCCCGATACTCTCTATTTAATTGGCTCAGGTAGCAGCTGTAAGGTTATCAAGGATGAGCTTGGGATTGATGGCTCCCTGTTAGGCGTCGATGTTGTTCAAGATGGCCAATGTTTACTTAAAGATGCCACGGAACAGCAATTACTGGACATGATGATGCAGTGGTCAGATAAATCAATTAAGTTAATTATTACCATTATCGGTGGCCAGGGTATTTTACTTGGTCGGGGCAATCACCAAGTTTGTCATCAGGTAATTGCACAACTAGGAAAAGAAAACTTAATCGTCATTGCCAGCAAGGGAAAAATAAAGGCATTGCAAGGTAAACCTCTGGGTGTTGACACTGGCGACCAGGATTTAAATGAAAAGCTAAGTGGTTTTATAGCCGTAATTACTGGCTATGATGACACAATAATTTATCCCCTAGGTGTTTAATAAAAATGCTATTTAATTACTCCAAATATGCCACTAGCATATCTCTTTTAGTACCAAATCCAGGCTTTTTATGCACAGAAAAACCCGCTTCAGCTAGGCCTCTTCGAACAACTCCTGCTACGGTATAGGTAGCAACAGAAGCCTTTTTTCTCGATAAGCTTGCCATAAGCTGAAATAAATCTCTGCTCCACATTTCAGGATTTTTGGCCGGAGAAAAACCATCTAGAAACCAAGCATCTACTTGACTTTCAAATGTTCTAGTTAGCAGCGGGAGTTGTTGCTTAATATCTCCAAAAAGTAAGGTAAGCTGGATATTGTCTTGGTTAATCCTTCTATCGTGACGACCTTCTGTTAAAGGGGGATAATACTTGATTAGTGCTTCTTTATATCCAGGTAGTTTATGTTCCCAGTTAGTGAGGGATCTAGAAAGTTCTTCAATGGAGAGAGGAAAGGCTTCAATTGATATAAAGTGCAGCTTATTAGTTTTACCAAATCCATATTGCTGCCAAAGCTGCCAAGTTGCCAAGAAGTTAAGGCCTGAACCAAAGCCGGTTTCGAGTATACAAAAACATTGGTTTTGCTCTAGCTTCTGCCATCGTTGAAGAAGAGAGTTGCCAGTGATAAAAACATGGTGACTCTCTTCTAAGCCATCAACCAGTGAATAGTAATGATCGTTAAATCTAGTTGAGTGGGGATGTAAGCTATCATTCCATATTATGTTAGCACTAGCTGTTTGGTTTTTTGACAAGACTTTACTCCAAATCAAAGTTAATTGTTGTAGATTTTAGGGACGATGCTAAACTTATCACTATTATCTTTATCATTAAACTAATGAATCTATGAAAATCCTAGCAGATGAAAATATACCGCATATTAAAGAACTTTTCTCAGAGTTAGCAGAAATTGTAACCTGTGATGGGCGAAAAATTTCACCTGACAAGCTTGCTGATGTTGATGTTCTTCTAGTTCGATCTGTTACTAGGGTTAATCAACAACTATTAGAAAATTCTGCCGTTAAGTTTGTAGGTACAGCTACCATCGGGCTTGATCATTTAGATTTAAATTGGTTAAAGAAAAATAACATCGCCTATGCCAATGCTAAGCAATGTAACTCTATTGCTGTTGCTGAGTATGTTTTAAGTGGATTATTCGTTTTTGCAGATACTTTCAATATCGATTTGCGAAAAAGCAAGATTGGCATTATCGGTGGAGGTAGTGTTGGTTCAGCTTTAGCGGAGCGTTTAGAAGTGATGGGAATCCCCCATTGCATCTCGGATCCTCTACTACAAAAAAGTGGTGATAAACGTGACTTAGTTTGTGAACAGGCACTAGCAGATTGTGAGTTTATTACCGCTCATGTTCCACTTACAACCAAGCATGAAAGTGATTGGCCCACTGAGGGCATGATCAATGGTGATTTTTTCAAATCAATGAAATCAATGCGTTACTTTATCAATACTGCCCGAGGTAATATTATTGAACCATCAGCTTTAAAAACCTGGTTATCATCAAGTAAAGAAAATCAATGCATTATTGATGTATGGCGAGATGAACCAAATATCGATTGTGAACTCTTAGAGAAATGTTTTCTTGCCACACCTCATATCGCAGGCCACACCAGGGAAGGAAAAACTCGTGGCACCCTGATGTTATTTCATGCATTTTGCAAGCAATTTGAATTAGAGGATAATTTGCTTGATGAGGATTATTTAAAAAAAGATTTACCTAAAGATCTAATAAAACTCAAGCAAGAGCAAACCTTTTTACAGGCGCTATCTTCTGCGATTTGGCAGGTATACGATATTAGAGATGATGATAAGGCGTTGAGGGCAGGTTTGAGCAAAGATATTACAAAACATTTTGATCGACTACGGAAAGGTTATAAAATTAGAAGAGAATTCAGCGCTCATTGTCTCTGTCCATTGAGTACACCCGATGGTTCACGTCGAACTTTAAGGGAATTAGGTTTTAGAAGCGCTGATCCTCAAGAATCTCTCAGCTGAGAATATTTCTCACCTCTAACTCGGTTACGACCAGACTGCTTAGCCTTGTAGACAGCTCTGTCTGCTGTTGACATTAAACGACGATGGACATCATCCACTGATTCATTGGCAAGCAAACCAGGTTTCCAACTTGCATAGCCAATTGAGGTGGTTAACCTAACGATCTTGCCCTTATCATCCGGTATTTCGATATGCTCTATCTTTTGGCGTATTCGCTCAGCTATATCCCGCGCTTTTTCTGGCTCGGTGTTAGGCAATAATATTGTAAATTCTTCACCGCCTACACGTGCCAATACATCGGTTTCTCGGAGTAACTCTTGAATAGAGGAAGCAACAGCTTTCAGAGTTCTATCACCGGTTGGATGGCCGTAGGTATCATTGATAATTTTAAAATAGTCCAAGTCTGCAAATAAGCATGATAGTGGAAGGTTATCTCTTTCTGAACGAGCAATTTCCCGTCTTAGTGCCTTGTCAAAAGCACGCCGGTTCTTTACTCGAGTGAGCATGTCAATTTGACTGAGTTGATGCAACTGCTCGCGACTCAAAGTATTTTCTAAACAAACAGCCACAACGGCTGACAAATGACTTAATAATTCTATGGCTAAATCAGGGGTAAAACGTTTTTTTGTATAACTACCAAGGCATAAATAACCGATTAATAGATTTTCACGAATCAAGGGCAAAATAGCGACAGATTTTACACCCGTTCCCTGAAATCCTGATAATTTAAAAAAGGCTAGACTTGAACCTAATTGAGGCCGCATGGATCCTGGAGAGCCTCCAGGCCAGACATCAGCAGCTTGTAATTCACGAAAGGGTAAACATAGATGTTGATAAACATCCACAAAGGTAAGCTCTTGCTGATGGGGTAAAATTGTCCCCAGCATTTCACGTGCTATCTTATTCGGATCAAAGAGAGTGAGGGATACTTTATCTAAATTAAAGTCGATGCTGATGGTTTCGATGAGGCAGTCAATTAATGTTTTGAAATTTTGGCATTCAAGCAGTTTCAATTCGAAATTTTCGAATTGTCTTTGGGTGCCTCGATAGCTGCCGACAGAATCAATTAAATCACGTAGTTGATTTTTCAGGTGTTGGTTTTCCTGATATAAATCATGACGTTCCTGATTAGTAGGTTTTTTCTCTTGGCTTAATGTCTCTTTAGCATGAAGCGGATTTAAATTCATATGCATAGCATAGTATCAGGTTATTTATTTTTTACAATAACTCTCTGGATATGTAATAATTAGTTGTTGTTATTTAAGGGTAAACTCATGTCAGAAAGTGAATCATCGGTAGAAGTTATTTGGACGCCGCAAATGCCTGATCGACGTAAAGGCAGCCGTCGAGAAAATGCTAGAAATGTCCATCCCAATGGACAACAACTGAAGATATCTAACGAGCAGTACGATGAAGATAGACGCAGAGGTAGGGATCGTCGTAAAAAAGTAACGGTGACAATAACTGGCCGTGCCATTGATATTGAGACACCTACTATCTAATTAAGGTGTCGTTTAGCCTGATTAGTTGTTAAAATTCCTACTGGATTCTAATAGACTAATCATCGCCTTGGCAGAAGATGATAATGATCTATCCCTGTGCCGAACAAGTCCTAAATTTCTTGATAGTTTGAGTTCTTTTACAGGAATTATTTTAAGAGGGGGGCGGAGCATAGAGGAGGGCAAAATACTCCATCCTAGCCCAATCTCAACTAGCATCCGCAAACTTTCCAAATCATTAGCCGTCATACTAGTGTTTAGCTTCAAATTCTTATTTAAAAATGGTTGTTCAATGATTTGGGTGGTGTAGGTTTGTTTAGTGGGTAACAACATTGGATAGCTTACTAGTTTCTCCATGGTCATTGGAGATATATTATTCATAACATGATCATCATTAACCATGCAGTATAACGGATCATTCCATAATTTTGATGTTAACAATTTTTCATCCTGCTCAAGAGGCAGGGTAATCACTGCCAACTCAATTTTACCAAGGCGCACAGCTTCACAGGCTTGTTCTGATTCTAAAAATTGGAAACCGAGTTCAACCTCAGGATATTTTTTTGCATAACTTTTAAGTATTTCAGGTAGACGATGTAGGCCTATATGATGACTGGAAGCAATCGTGAGTTTGCCGGCTACTTTTCCATCGAGCTGTTGGAGAAAACGTTTACAATCTTCCACATCTTGTAAAATTTTAATGGCTTTTGGAAATAGGCACTTTCCTGTTTCTGTTAATTGAACTTGATGACTCAAACGATGAAATAATTCGCAGTTAAGTTGTTGTTCAAGTGAGGAAATCCGCTTGCTTATGGCTGGTTGAGTAAGATGTAGCTGCTCTGCGGTAATTGAGAAGGAGCTATTTTGAGCGACGCTAACAAAGGCCTGTAATTGTGATAATTCCATAGGTTGATTCCATAAGTTGATCCTATATAAAAGCATCATAACTTAATTTSATTAAATTGATATAATCAATAACTATATATTATTGACTAGGCAATGATATTCACAATGGGCTTACTCAATTATCCGAATAAATAATATCAAATAAGTTGAATTTACTAACAAAGCCCTGTACATATAGAATTTATATAAGCAAAATCATATATACTGATTTAACTTAGGCGAGATAATGACAATAAACCCATTTGCGACAATAGTTGAAACTGTAGATACCTCTCCTATTGTTTCTGATGAAATTAAAACAACTACCTGTTATATGTGCGCTTGTCGCTGTGGTATTAAAGTTCATCTAAAAAATAATCAGATCCGATATATCGAAGGCAATCCTGAACATCCTGTCAACAAAGGCGTGTTATGTGCCAAGGGCTCCTCTGGTGCCATGCAGCATCTATCTCCATCACGACTTAAAAAACCACAATTACGTACGGGTCCCCGTGGTTCGGGCGAATATAAAGATATTGAATGGGATGAAGCTCTTGAGTTAGCCGTAAAATGGTTATCAGATGTTCGAAATGATGATCCTAAAAAATTAGCTTTTTTCACAGGCCGAGATCAATCCCAATCTCTTACAGGTTGGTGGGCAACACAATTTGGTACACCTAATCACGCTGCCCATGGTGGATTCTGTTCAGTTAATATGGCAGCAGCTGGACTTTATACCATCGGCGGTAGTTTCTGGGAATTCGGCGAGCCTGACTGGGAACATACTAAATATTTCATGATGTTTGGCGTAGCTGAAGATCACGATAGCAATCCCCTTAAAGCTGGTATTGGTAAAATTAAGACTAAGGGTGATGCTAAATTTGTTAGTGTTAATCCTATTCGAACGGGCTATTCGGCTGTTGCTGATGAATGGATTGGTTTAAGACCAGGTACGGATGGCTTATTTATCGGTGCAATAATCCAGGAACTTTTAAAAGCTGGTAAAGTTGATTTTGATTATCTAAAAAATTATACCAATGCAGCTTGGCTGGTGATTGATAAGCCTGGAGATGCAGAGCACGGTTTATTTGCTAGGGATGATGACAATCAAGTTTTAAAAAGAGCTTTTGGAAAATTGACTGGATCTGAGCAACTTGCAGATGGGAGAAATGCACGGCCTGCATTTGAGCTTTTAGTTGAACGATTTTTATGTGATGAATACAAGCCCGAAAATGCCGCAGAAAAAACAGGGATCAGTGCTGCAACCATTTGCAGAATAGCGGCTGAACTTGCTGAAGCTGCCTTTGAGAAAACAGTTGAGTTGGATATTCCCTGGACAGATTGGACGGGTAAACAACATGATAAAATGGTTGGACGTCCAGTGTCTATCCATGCAATGAGAGGCATATCAGCCCATTCCAATGGCTTCCATACTTGTCGCATGTTGCATATCTTACAAATGCTATTGGGCTCCATCGATGTACCAGGAGGAATGCGCTACAAGGCACCTTTCCCAAAACCTATTCCACCGGGACCTCTACCCCAGGGAAATAGCGCCGCTAATACGCCTCTAGCTGGACCTCCTATTGGTAATCCAAAGTGTCCCGCAGATTTGCTTGTTGACAAGGATGGTAAGCCTAAACGCATCGATAAGGCCTATAGCTGGGAAAATCCATTATCGATTCATGGCGCCATGCATATGGTGTTACATAATGCCTGGAAGGGTGACCCTTACAAGATTGATGTGTTGTTTATGTACATGGCAAATATGGCTTGGAACTCGTCCATGAACACTGAAGGCACCTTGAAATACCTGACGGATAAAGATCCCGATACAGGTGAATATAAGATTAAGCACTTTATCTATAGTGATGCTTATCAGTCAGAAACCGTTTCCTATGCTGATTTAATTCTACCCGATACAACCTACCTCGAGCGTTGGGATTGTATTTCACTACTCGACAGACCCATTTCCTCTGCAGAAGGTCCTGCCGATAGTATTCGTCAGCCAGTGGTTAAGCCAGATCGTGATGTACGACCTTTCCAAGATGTGCTCTTGGATTTGGGAGTAAGACTAGGTCTAAACGGTATGGTTAATGAAGATATGTCTGCCAAGTATCCCGAAGGATATAAAGATTATCTAGTCGGCCATGAGCGTTTACCGGGCATTGGCCCCCTTGCAGGTTGGCGTGGCGAAAATGGTTCCAAGCAGGGCAGAGGTGAGCCAAATAAAGATCAATTACAAAAGTATATTGATAATGGCTGCTTTTGGAAATTCGATTTACCTGAAGATCAGTTGTACTTCAAACATGTTAACAAGAATTACCTTGAATATTCCCATTCCATGGGTTGGATCCCAAATACTGATCCTATCATTTTACAAATTTATGATGAAACCATACAAAAATTCAGATTAGCTGCAGAGGGACATGGAGATATTCATCCTCCAGAGGAAATGAAGCAGAGGGTGCAAACTTATTTTGACCCACTGCCTTTTTGGTATTCACCCTTTGAACAAGAAGCAGTGGATAATGATAAATATACCTTATCTGCCTTGACCCAGAGGCCGGCTCATATGTATCACAGTTGGGGTTCTATGAATTCATGGTTACGACAAATAACCTCCCATAACTTCCTTTATATCCATCAGGAAAAAGCAGATGAACTCGATTTGCTTGACGGTGATTGGGTTTGGATTGAATCACATCATAGTAAAGTCAAGGCACCTATTAAGATAATGACAGGTGTTAATAAAGATACGGTTTGGACTTGGAATGCTATTGGCAAACGCCGTGGTTCTTGGGCCTTATCCGATGATGCACCTGAGAGTAAGAAAGGCTTTTTACTTAATCATATAATTTCGGATTTATTACCACCAAAAGAAGGTGGATATCGCTATTCAAATTCTGATCCAGTAACCGGTCAGGCTGCTTGGTATGATTTAAGAGTGAGTATTAAAAAGTGCTCTGATGATGAAGACGAGGTAACATCACCCTACTATGAAAAGTCAGGACCGGGTAATGATAATCTGCCAGCAGTTCAACGCTATACAGGAGGTAAGGAATGACCTCCTTGCCTAAAAATCCAAGTAATAAAAAATTAGGTCTGGTTATTGATCTTGATATTTGTGTAGGTTGTCATGCCTGCTCGGTGAATTGTAAAGAATGGAATACCGGTGGCCATAGTGCGCCTTTAACTGATTTTGAGCCATTGGGAAGTGATCCTAGTGGCATTTGGTTTAACCGAGTTCATGCCTATGAAGTGGTTAATGAAGAGAAGGTAGAGCAAAATCGTACGGTTTATTTTCCTAAATCTTGTATGCATTGTGATGATGCACCCTGTGTCCCCGTTTGCCCCACTGGGGCAAGTTACAAGAGGGAAGAAGATGGTATTGTTCTAGTCAACCCCGATACCTGCATAGGTTGTAAACTCTGTAGCTGGGCTTGCCCCTATGGTGCTAGAGAATATGATGAAGACGCCGGCGTGATGAAGAAATGTACCCTGTGTATCGATCGTATCTACAATGAAAATATCCCAGAGAAAGAGCGTGTTCCAGCCTGTGTTTCCACTTGCCCTGCAGGAGCAAGGCATTTTGGTGATTTAGGTGATCCAGACAGTGACATATCCAAACTCGTGGTTGAGCGGGAAGGTTACAGCTTGATGCCAGAACATGAGACTAAACCTGTCAATAAATATCTACCTCCAAGAGAAAGTCATAAACCTGTGCCCCTTTTGAGTCCAGTGCAAAATGCTGATAAACCAGGTGGCCTGCTCACTTGGATAGACAAATTACTTTCGGAATAAAACTATGCATCCAGCAAAATCAGTCATTATCTTCACCACCTTATCTGGAGCAGGCTACGGGTTAGTGCTCATGCTTATTTTAGGTCAGCTAACGGAACTATATGAAGCGAGTATAGTTGTTGAAATGATTAGTCACGCAATAGCCTTTGTGATGGTGAGTGCGGGATTACTTTCATCCACTTTTCACCTTGGCCATCCTGAACGGGCCTGGCGAGCATTAAGTCAATGGCGTAGTTCTTGGTTGAGTCGTGAGGGTATTTGCTCTCTCTCAACCTATGGTTTTTGGTTTGGCTATGCCCTCTATCGATTTTTACTACCAGAGCAAGCAATTGCTAGTTCAATGGAGCTAGTGATGGGCTTATTAACTATCCTCTTAGCCACTTTAACAGTGTTTACCACCTCGATGATTTACCGTTCATTAAAAGCGGTACAATCATGGTATAACGTTTATGTATCACCGCTTTATCTACTGTTCAGTTTGACCTCAGGCTTGATGTTATTAAATGTTATTTTACATCTAAGCCAATTTCCTTCCGAGGAGATTAATAAACTTGCTCTAGTGACTTTAATTGCTGTGATATTACTGAAAAGAGGTTATTGGCGATTTGTTGATAAGGCACCTAGACGATCTACAATTGCTTCTGCAACAGGGCTAGGTAAGTTTGGTAAAGTGACAGCTCTTGAATCTCCCCATTCCCATGAGAATTATTTGATGGCTGAAATGGGCTTCCAAGTGGCACGTATACACTCGAAGAAATTAAGACAAATCTTCACCTTATTGTTTAGCCTTGCAATTCTGACAGTGCTACTAGTTGCCATGGATATAATGGGCGGCTTCATGGTCGTTGTTAGTTGTTTAGCTATGGCTATAGGCATAATTGTTGAACGCTGGTTGTTTTTCGCCGAAGCTCGACATGACCAAGCTTTATACTATGGTCAATAGGTAATATACCTAATGGGGTCGGAGTCGGATCGACTCCGACCCCCGAACTACCACCCCGAATTATCTAGACTTTCATTGTTGGTACTATAATTAGCCTCTGAAGTAATTTACAGCTCTAAGACCTATTCATACATCGAGACTATTGCTGGTGATTTAGTGTTAACTAAAATCTCATCTTTACTGACTTGTGATGGTATCAGCTTTGTAAACTTCAAAGTTGATATCTTCTATCGGTGAACCTTTTAAAACCAGTTGAAAAGTGAACCAGATAATTATTTGAAAATATAAGCTCATTAACAAGGGGTCAAAATGTGCTACATCGAAATGCTCGACTGCTGTGTCGGAAAAGAAAAATATGGTGGCGGCTATACTTCCGTACACTGCTATTTTAACCACGACGTTTAAAAACTTTTTATGGTCTTTATGAGATTGATAGGGATCTTGTTTTTTACCGTAGAGGTACCAAGTCACAAAGCAGGCAAAATAAATATGTACAAAATTAGTGGTTAGAATTTTGAACAAAAGATCAGAATTATCCTCTGGAGAAATATCAGCTATGTAGATATCAAAGCTAATATTGGCAGCGATCAGTAGGAGTGCAATCACTACAAAGATCGGTGAGATAAAATCAAATAAGCGACGAGGTACTAGTTCGGTTTTTCTTTTAGTGCTCACATTTGAGGCACGCATTGATTTATACTGTTTGAACTCCGAAACGGAAATCACCAGCATAGGAATAAGCTGAAAGATTGTATAAGTGATAACAATTGCTTCAAGGTTGGTGTCATAGGTGGAATAGTTATTCAGCAAGGCCACACTCAGAAGCCCTAGACCAAAAACAAGCGTTATGCTGCTAAAAACCTTCAAGAAGCGCATTAATGCTCTCCATTTCCATTCGGCAACATCGGCACTTTCAGACGTATAGAATTTGGGATACTTTGCAGGTGGATAGGTATCGATCACATATTTCAGGCGACGATAAAGCATCTTAGGCAGAAAGTAAGATAGTAGAGCCACTTGCCCTAAATATACTAGGTAAAATAAAATCAATTCATTGATCATCATAATTTCCTTAAACTTTGCGATTATTCATAGCATCTCCAAAGGCGATGCGTATTTCAGAGTCGGTGACTCCAGATTTTCTAAAAGCTTCGATGGTTGTGCCTAGTTCATCTAAAATCCAAGATTTTAGATCGACAGTACTATTCTTTTTTGCCTCAGGATGGATAAAAGTTCCACGGAATCCTTTGCTTTGAATGACGCTGTCACGTTCCAATAATTTGTAAGCTTTGGCCACGGTTTTATTATTAATTTCCAGATCATTGGCGAGTTGTCGTATGGACGGCAACTGATCGCCCGGATCTATTTGGTTGGTGAGCACGGCCATTTTGATCTGTTCAATCAACTGACTAAACAGTGGTATGCCATCGTCGGTATCAATGACTATTTCCATAAGATGATTTTCTCCAATTAATATTTTTCATGTACCATGTGAACTAATGGTACAAATGGTACATGAAAAAAATATAAATTGTCAAGAGAAAAAAGATAAGCTAGTGAATCCAATAAAAATCTAGGGATCGGAGTCGAACCGACTCCGATCCCTTTCACTTAAACGAATTAAGTAATGACTTTTCTTTAATTGATAAATATTTCGAATAACAGTACATTAACCAGCTATGAAAAAATCAATAAAATATTTCCCTACTATTTTGTGGCTACTGTCATTCAGCTTTTCAATTCACTTGATTGCTGATGAACAAAGTAGCACTCCAGCGGACTACCACTATCAAGGCGAGCTTAAAGTTGACCCAATTAGTGGTTTTATTAAGGCGAGTTGGCAGATTGATGTGCTCAATCTTAAAATAAGTACAGTGCGTTTTTTCCTGCGCAATACTCTCGGACATATTGAGGTTTCAGGCTCTTCTATTCTTAACAAATCCATCAGTCAGTTTAAAGGAATGGAAAATTTCTGGGCGATAGATATTACTCTGGAAAAAAACGTTGGCGCTCAACACATCAGCATCTCTTATGATGGGATTTTAATACCTGAGCCGATGGATAATAAAATTAATAGTATCAAAGCTGATTCTATCGAACTGAATGTCGATAGTTTATGGTATCCAATTGATGCTACATTTTCCAAAACACTAACGGTTGACCTAGATATAGAGATAGGCAAAGACTGGGTTGGTGTTTCCTCAGGCGAATTCAGTAAAATTGACAAAGGTTTAAATTTGACTAACCATCATGCCGCTCTCAATATTCCGTTTGCTTTGTCTAACAGTTTTATGATTACCAAGAAATATGGCTTTACTGTTTACGATCTTCGAAATACCAGCAAAGGACTGGATGAGTTAATTGCAACGGCAAGTTTTTGTAAAAAATATCTCGATGACTTATATGGAACTAAGCAAAAATTACCTTCTGCTAGACTCCTCCTTACCACACGCCAATCCAGTGGTTATGCAAGGAACAACTACATTGTTTTTACTGATGTAAGTAATACTAAACCGATACCACAGACAAAATTTGTCTGTCATGAAATGGCACACTTCTGGAGTAGTGCAGGTAAGTTCGATACTGTAGACAATTGGTTGAACGAAGCCTTTGCTGAATACGTAGGTATTATGGCAGTGAGAAAACGTTATGGTGAATCAGATTATAATAAATTAATCAGTGGTTATAGGAAACAAATCAAGGGTAAAGAACTCTCCGCTATTTGGATTGCTGGCGAGACAGAAAGAAAATCTTATCTTGTTCAGTACCGCAAAGGGCCTGTTGCACTATTCTGGTTAGAAACGACTTTGGGAAGAGAATTGTTCGGGAAATTTATCAAGCACTATATGGTTAATAGCATAGCAACAACCCCTGAACTAATCAGCGCTCTTGAAGAAATTGCTGGCTCTAGCGTCACTGAACGTTTTGTTTCTATTCTTGGGGAATATTCTAGCAATGGGGATAAGCCCAGGGAATGATGTTTAAAAGGTGCAATAAAAACAATCTGGATGCTTAGTATGAGTGTATTGAATAAAAAGATAAAAATAAAACCAGGACATTATCTGATCATTGATGTTATTCGGGGTAGTGCCATCATCATGATGGTATTCTTTCACTTTTGTTTCAATTTGGCTCATTTCGGTTATGCCGATTTTGATTTTTATCATTCCCCTTTCTGGTTGAATTTTCGGACACTGATTGTAAGCACTTTTGCTTTTGTAATGGGTATGAGTATTCATTTGGCAAATAACAAGAATTTCAACAGGAGAAAATATTTAAAGCGGCTTGGGCTACTTGGATTGTGCGCATTGCTCATAACGGTTACGACATATTTTATGAACAGTAAGCGTTATATATATTTTGGTATATTGCATTTTATTTTTGTCGCAAGCATCTTTTCAATTCCATTTATACGTCTGTATTGGACTAATTTGATACTGGGCAGCAGTATTCTGTTTCTTAATCTTGTCTATACAAACCCTGTGTTTAATCAGCCTTTCTTACAATGGATAGGATTCATGACGCACAAACCCTCCACAGAAGATTATGCACCCCTCATTCCATGGTTTGGTGTGGTACTAATTGGAATGTTTGCTGCCCGCTGGGCTATAAGCAATAACAATATCCCAATCATCTTGAGTTGGCGTAGTAATCACAGTGCTATAAAAGCGCTTAACTTTTCTGGAGTTAATTCGCTGCTCATCTACATGGTACATCAACCTATATTTTATGGACTTTTCTACTTGATTGTCAAGATTCAAAATTAATCAGATGATGGGTGGTGTTTTGGTGCAGGTGTTATTTAATTATCTTGTAAATTCAGATGACTTATATCAGGATTTACCTCTTCTTTCTGATGTTTAAGTTGTTTGATGTTTCCTTCAGCCTCATCAAGGCTTAATTGACTAATGTCTGGTTGCTTTCGTTCTTTTTCATGTTTCGCCTGACCCATATCCGTACCAACGTCAGCAACATCTAGATAACTGGTATCAGGCGTTTCTGGCTTTTCCTTTGTTACTTCATCGGATAAACGAACACCGGTTGCTGCAATATTCAAGTGACTGATATCTGGACTTACAACCTCGAGACGTTTTTTAGCTTGGCCTATATCACTTTTAGGTGGAGATAGATTAAGGTAATCGGTATTAGGTTTTGATCTTGTACTTTGCTTTTTAGGCTTGGACATGCGTACACCGAGTTCATCCATTTCCCATTGTTCAGCCGGTGCTATTCCAAGTGGCCCAGCTGCATTGGTTACAGCGGCTGGAGGAGGAGGGGCATATTCTTCTTCATCAGAATCATTGGCAATTATTGGTGGTGCAACGAGTTTTTCTTCAACAAGATTTTGATCTCTCGGTTGAGGTGTATATAGATGAATAGTATCAGGTAATGAGCTCGGGTTTACAGGTTCTGGTTCTGGCTCAGACTCAGGCTCAGACTCAGGCTCAGGCTCAGGCTCAGACTCAGGCTCAGGCTCAGGCTCAGGCTCAGGCTCAGGTTCTGGTTCTGGTTCTGGTTCTGGTTCTGGTTCTGGTTCTGGGGGAGGTGCTAAGTCAATAACTTCAAGTTCTTCTATTGTGTCGAGATGAGCAACGGCTCCGGCTTTTTCCATAGCTCGTACGTAATTCAAGGCTTGTTTTTCAGAAATATTTTTCTTAATAGTCATAACTCGACCAGAGAAAAGCTTCTCTATAGTCGTATCTGAGGACTTAAACAGTCGTGCAAGATCGGTTTTAACCTGCTCAAGTTGCATTCCTGGAACAATTTGTCCACTAAAGGTTACTTTATAGTGACTTTCACTATCCATTGATTAGCTCCGAGCTAATGGTTTCATTAAGGTGGAACGAGTATAAGACAATTTTACTATTACATTCCTGGTTGCACAATACCCTTTACACCCTTTTCTTTGCGACGTTGTTCAACAAAATCCCTGACATCTTTTAGCAATGCCTTACTATCAAAWACTATCCCGTCCTTAATAGTATAGATTATTCCTTTACTTCTGACGGGCTTATTATGTTCATTGAGCATTACTGCACCTGTTCCATAGAGTACTTTTAGATTTTTTAAGGGATTTTCATTAACCACTAAAATATCGGCAAACTTACCAACTTCAATCGAGCCAATCTTGTCATCCATTCCTAAGGCTTCTGCACCAGAAAGAGTGGCAGCACGAATGACTTCCAGTGGATGAAATCCAGCTTCTCTGAGCAGTTCAAGCTCACTGATATAGCCAAAACCGTAGAGCTTATAGATGTAGCCTGAATCGGAACCTGTGGTTACCCGTCCTCCATGATTTTTATAATCATTGATAAAGGCCATCCAGAGTTGAAAATTTTCTTTCCAGACTATTTCTTGCTCAGTGCCCCAATTAAACCAATAGGAACCATGGGCATTTCTGCTGGGCTGAAAGTAATCCCAAAGTGTTGGAATGGTATAAAGTTCATGCCATTCATCTCGACGAACACGTGTTAAATCACGACTTGCTTCGTAGATGGTAAAAGTGGGGTTAAGGGTAAAATCTAAAGCAAGTAGTTCATCTCTAACGGCATTCCATTTCTCTGACCCTGGCTTTGCAGCTTGGGCCCATAGCTTTCCTGCTTCTTCAAAACGATGCTGTTCATTATTGTAGTTATAATCTAGGGGATAATTTTGCAAAGTTTGATTTTCAAATAAGGCTTCTGGTAGACCGTACCAGTGTTCCATAGTATTTAAACCCAAACGCGCTGAGTCTAGAACATTCATCCAACCGACATTTAATTGAGCATGATGCATTGCTGATCCTAAGCCATGCTTTTTCGCTTCCACAAGAGCTGCTTTGATGATGTCTGGTCTCGCACCAAAAAATTTAATGCCTTCAGCACCTGCTTTAGCTATTTTTCTAACCCACTTTTTAGCATCGTCCGCCGTTGATATTGGTTGTTTGTTTCCCATACCAAAACGGAGGTAAGCGGTAATTCTTGGTGCTGTAATTTCATTTTTTGCACTGCGCTTCTTATGATCAAGCACCCAGTCTAGGCCATTAAAGCTACCAGGTTCTCGGATAGTTGTTACGCCATGTGCCATCCATAATTTAAATATATATTCAGGGGTTGTACCCTGATCAGGCCCTCCAATGTGGGCATGCATATCAATAAAGCCTGGCAATAAATATTGACCGGTTACATCGAGTTCCTTATCACCGGCTTGTGCTCTTGGCCGTCGATTTGGGTTTATGGGAACACCAGGATTTCCTACACTATGGATGGAAACGATAATATTTTTTTCTATCACAATATCCACTGGACCGATAGGCGGAGCACCATTTCCAGCGATTAAAATACCACCTCTTAGAATTAAGCGATTAAAAGGCCCTTCGCCTTGAGCTCGATCGGGTGCCATGGGCTGAGAAAGTATTTCTGTAGCGTTCAAGCTAGTCAGCAGCAGTGTTGTAGTTATCAATACTAGCCATAGCTTTATAAATCTGCAGGTGATTGATATTTTGCTTGTCATTGTTATTTTCCTGAAGGATTATGTAGAGCTAGACGATAACAGTTACTGGGAAAATTGTGTAGACTTGTTCTGGTATTGATAACGCTTGTTTTTTGTTTAATGCTTTTTGTTAATGGAAATTTATTTTGCGGATTATTATTTTTGACTCGGGTGTAGGTGGACTTACTATTGGTCAGAGTTTAACTGAGGCTTTGCCATTTGCGGAGCAAATTTTATTAGCGGATACGGCTTTTTTTCCCTATGGAGAGATGGAGGAAGATCAGTTGGTGAAGCGTGTTACCAGCTTGTTAGTTTCTGCGGTGAAACGATTTGAACCCGATTGCATAGTAGTAGCTTGTAATACGGTTAGTACTGTTGCCTTGGAGAAAATTCGAAATTCTTTGCTTATTCCTGTGATTGGGGTTGTCCCTGCTATTAAGCCTGCTGCCTTGATGAGTAAGAGTAAGGTGATTGGACTCCTTGCTACTCCTGCCACTGTCAATCGCTCTTATACGGCGGATTTGGTGGATAGTTTTGCCCACGACTGTGAGTTAATTTCTGTTGGTAGTACACGACTTGTAGAGCTTTCTGAACAAAGGTTGGCAGGGCAGAAGGTAGATATTGAGCAATTACGTCAAATTGTTCAACCTTTTCTCATCGCTGCGAGGGAGAAGCAGCTTGATGTCATTGTTTTGGGCTGTACTCATTTTCCCTTATTAGAGGATTTGTTGAGGGATATATTACCTAACTCCATCCTTTTTATTGATTCTTCTAAGGCTATCGCCAAACAGGTTTTAAAGGTTTTAGAATCCTCCCCCCCAGACAAATTGCAAAGCTATCAAGAACATGAAAATAAGCAGGTAAACCGCTGTTTTATGACTCTGGTGAATGAGGATGAAAAATTCTCTGCAGGTCTTGAGCGTTATCATTTCAGCTCACCAGAATATTATTCCTTATAAGTACAGTTTGCTGGAGTTTCTATTTTAAATACAGTTTTAGGCTCAAAATTTATTGAGCAAGCCAGTTATAAAAACTATCAAAAAGGTACGTTTGTTATTAAGTTCGTATTTAATCATATATTGGTACTATCAGTACCTTATTAGGGAATTATCCAAACTTTATTCTTGATTTGGTTTATAAATATGACTATATTGGTACTATGAGTACTGATATAGAAACAAAATTAAACATGCTTTTGAATTCACAACCTCTTGGGGTAGTTCTTACCTCTACATGGTTGGTGAAGAAGGGCTATAGTTTAGACCTTCAAAAGCGGTATCGTAAGAGCCGCTGGTATAAATCTATCGGTTCTGGCGCTCTGGTACGCGCTGGAGATAAGGTTGATTATCTTGGCGGCATATATGCCCTACAATCTCAATTGGGCTGTACAGTCCATCCCGGCGGGAAAACAGCACTATCATTGCAGGGTAAGGTTCATTACCTTGAGCTATCGCCCAAGAAAGCAACGCTCTTTGCTGGTAGGCAGGAAAAACTTCCTTTATGGTTCAGGAAGCATGCTTGGGGTATAAAAATAGATTATCGTACTTCAGCTATGTTGCCATCTAGTTTAGGATTACTCGAAATAGAGCACAAAACCTTTACTGTGAAAGTATCAAGTCCAGCTAGGGCTATAATGGAATGTTTGCATCTGTCACCTGAAAACCAACCTCTTATGGAAGTGTATGAGCTTATGGAAGGTTTGAATAATTTGCGTCCTGACGTTGTGCAATTATTATTGGAACAATGCGCATCCATAAAAGTGAAGCGTCTATTCCTGTATCTTGCTGAAAAATCGGGTCATGATTGGTTTAATTATCTTAAACTGGATAAAGTTGATTTGGGCAAGGGCAAGCGAAGTATCGTTAAAAATGGAGCGTATGTAGCTAAATATCAAATCACTGTTCCCAAGGAGTTGGAGAGATAGTGGAAGGATCGTATAAAAAACAAGTTGGTCTATTGTTGAGTGTTTTACCGGAAGTGGCTAAAGAATCCTGCTTTGCACTACAGGGAGGTACGGCAATTAATTTGTTTATCCGAGATATGCCAAGGCTTTCGGTCGATATTGATCTGATCTATGTGAACATTGAAGATCGTCAAATAACGCTTTCTAATATTAATCAGGCTCTTTTAAGAATAAAGGATAATATAGAAGCTCTTAACCCGAGAATTCGGGTAATGCATCGGGAACTAACATGTAAACTTCAGATTTCTGAAAATGGTGTACAGATAAAAGTTGAAGTTAATATGGTTGGGCGTGGTTGTATAGAAGAACCAGAAAAATTACCACTTTGTGCTGTCGCTCAAGAGCGGTTTGATGTGTTTTGTTCTATGGCGTTAGTACCAATCTCCCAACTGTATGGTGGTAAAATATGTGCAGCCCTAGATAGGCAACATCCTCGTGATTTGTTTGATATTAAGTTGCTCTTTGAAAATGAAGGTTTCAATGACGATATAAAACGAGGCTTTCTGTATGGGTTACTCAGTAGTGATAGACCGGCACATGAACTACTGAACCCACATCAGCAAGATCAGCGCTCAGCCTTTGAAAATCAATTTGAGGGTATGACCGAGATTGATTTTTGTTATGATGAATATGAGCAAACTCGTGATCTTTTGATTAAGAATGTTAATCAAAATCTTACTGATAAGGATAAGCAATTTTTACTTGGTGTGATTGGACTAGATCCTGATTGGAGCCTATATGATTTTGAGCAATTCCCTTCCATACAATGGAAGCTCCAAAATCTTGAAAAATTAAGGGCTATAAATGACCAAAAGTTCAAGATGCAATATGATGAATTGGCTTCGATCTTACAGGGTTAAGTATTCAGAATAGCCTCACAAAATAATTGGTTATTGTCGATTGGATAATTTTGGCTTATTCTCTGGATGATAGAGTTAAGTTAAATGACTGAATGCTCATCATTCGATAGCAAAGAATGCATAATGGTTAATCTTTAATTGGTGATTAATCTATACAAAATAATGGAATAGGATGAGGCTTACATGGCACAACTAGAAAATATAGAAGCGATTGAAAAAAGGCTTTGGGGTAGCGCCGATACACTTCGCTGGAACTGGTGCAGAAAATCGCAATCCACAAAGACGAGGGAAGCAACAACCGAAAAAAGCGTTTTTCTATCGCTGCTAGACAACATCAATAGTGCCTTTATACCAGCTACTACAAAGGTACAGCCTTAAAGCGCAGATTAAAAATCTGCACTTCTAGGAGCTCTAGGGAAGGGGATAACGTCCCTGATATTTGAAACACCGGTTATGTATGAGATTGTTCTGTCAAATCCAAGTCCAAAACCTGCATGTGGCACGGTTCCATAACGTCGTAAATCCATATACCAGTCATAATCTTCTATATCGAGATTCATTTCAGTAATACGTCGAGTTAATACATCCATTCGTTCTTCACGTTGACTGCCTCCGATAATTTCACCGATTCCTGGCGCTAAAACGTCCATGGCTGCAACCGTTTTTTCATCATCGTTAAGACGCATGTAAAAGGCTTTAATGTCTTTTGGATAGTTCATCAAAATAATCGGTTTACCCACATGCTCTTCTGCAAGGTAACGTTCATGCTCTGATTGTAGATCGACTCCCCAATGTACCGGATAATCAAATTTCTTATTGCAGTTGGTTAAGATCTCAATGGCTTCACTGTAGTTCATTCTGCAAAATTCAGAATTAGCAATGTTTTCTAATCGAGAGAGGGCATCCTTATCAACACGTTGATTGAAAAACTCCATATCATCGCCCCGTTCATTAAGAACAGCTGTAGCAATAGCCTTCAATAATTGTTCTGAGAGATCGGCGTTATCATTAAGATTTGCAAAGGCAATTTCAGGTTCAACCATCCAAAATTCTGCCAAGTGTCGGCTTGTATGAGAATTTTCAGCTCTAAAGGTAGGCCCGAAAGTATAGACTTTTGACATGGACAGGCAGTAGCTTTCGACATTGAGCTGACCTGAAACCGTCAAAAAGGTTTCCTTGCCGAAAAAATCTTCCTTGTAATCAATTGCACCCGCTTCAGTTCTTGGCAGATTATTCATATCAAGAGTAGAGACTCTAAACATTTCCCCTGCACCCTCAGTATCAGAACCTGTGATGATAGGCGTGTGGATCCAGTAAAAACCATTGTCATGGAAGAATCGGTGAATAGCTTGTGCAACGGTATTTCGAACCCTTACCACAGCACCAATAATGTTAGTTCTTGGACGAAGATGGGCAACTTCTCTTAGATGCTCCATGGTATGACGCYTAGGAGAAATTGGGTAGGTATCAGGATCTTCAACCCAACCTAGTACATCAATATTACTGGCTTGAACTTCAAACTTTTGACCTTTACCGGGGGATTCTACTAAAAGCCCTGTTACTTTGATTGAACAACCCGCTGTGAGTTTTAATACTTCATTATGGTAATTCTCAAGAGAGCTCTCAACGATAATTTGGATAGGATCAAAACAAGAACCGTCGTGTAAATTGACGAAAGAAAGCCCCGCTTTTGAATCACGACGAGTTCTTACCCAACCGTTAAGTTGAATTTCTGTACCTGCAGGGCATTTGCCTGCAAGAGCCTGAGCAATGCTGTATTTAGACATTATCTTCTCTGAGTATAAAAGTATTAATTTGGCAGGCTATGTTACAGATAGAATGGATGTATTTCCAGATGTTATATGAACTATTTATAGAGGAGAAGTAGGCTCCTCCTCTATAAAATTGTATTATTAAGAACTTTTGACCTTTTTGAGATTATTGACTAGATGTCCAGCATTGCTTATTGCAATTTTAAGCTTAGCTCTACCCCAAACTCTCAATGAATCGAGTCCTATATAAATAGAAGGTAAAATGAGTAGACTGACGATGGTTGAAAAGAGTAAGCCACCTATGATGGCTCTCGCCATGGGGAAGTAAGCAGGTGCTCCACCACCACCAATGGTAGCATCACCGACAGCTAGTGGAACCAAGCCTAAAATAGTTGTTGCTACGGTCATTAGAATTGGTCTTAGTCTATCTGTACCACCTTGGATAATGGCGTCATATCGGCGCAAGCCTTTTTCACGCAAGCGGTTGATATGATCAATGAGTACTATGCCATTATTAACCACCACCCCCATCAACACAAGGATACCAATCATTCCCATGAAGCTCATGGTGGTACCCGTGATAAAAAAGAACCAGAAAACGCCAACCACTGAGAAAACAATGGATGAAATAACTGCAATGGGTAACAAGAGTGACTCAAAAAGAGCAGCCATAACGATAAATATCATCATGATGGCTAGACCCATATTTGTCATCATGATCGTGCCAACTTTGTTATCTCGTTCTAATCCACGACCAAATTTCCAGTAGTAGGCTGTAGGAAATTCCATGTTATCCATAACCCTCTTAAGCTCTTCTTTTACCTTATCCATATCAGCGTCATCTGAAAGATTAGCTGAAACCGTTAACAGAGTAGTTTTAGCCTCACGTCGAATAACTTGAGGTCCATTATGTACTGAAAAATCAGCCATTGCAGCTAGTGGAAGGCTATCTTGACCAGGCCTAAAGACGGGTAAGTTATGGAGATCAGATAAGGACTTACGATTACTATTATCGAAAACAATTTTGACCTCCACTTCACCTTCTTCGGTTCTAAAGGTTCTTAAGTTTTGTCCACGCATAGCTATTCCAATGGTGCGAGCAATGGAGTCGGGTGTAAGCCCTAGGTTTTGTGCCTTATCGCGATCGATTTTAACCTGAATTTCTTTTTCACCAACGCCAGCGCCACTTTTTGCGTCCTGCAGACCATCAATGTTATTGATGATTCGAATAACTTCTTCACTGATTGCAACTAGGCGTTCTGTTGAGTCACCAACCAATTGCACACTTATTCCTTCTTGACCACCACCACGATTACGCTCAAATGATGGTTTACCCATGGCAATTTTAGGTAAATTTTCCTCAACAAACTCCCTCACTTCCTTATTCGATTTTGTACGTTTATCTTTATCGATAAAGATAATGGTCGATTGAGCTAAGGATGCTTGGTAGTAACTATAGACCGATAAAATATCCAACTCTTCTTGATGTTCATAGAGGAAGTCTTCAATCAAAAAGACCGTGTTTTCCACAGCTTCAATGGTATAAGTACTATCGATATTATAATGCAGTAACAAATTAGTACGTTGTTCTTCTGGAAACATGTCGCTTTTTACAAGATTTGTAGCAATACCCAAACTTCCAATAATGCACAGAGCAATAAAGGCTGCAATCTTGGGTCTTTGTAATAACCATCCTAATGAAGATGCATAAACTTTAGTTAACCATTCGATACTCTTAACAGGCTTAGGTTCTGAGGCGGTTCTTATCTTATTTAGCATCAGAGGAATAATAGTTGTTGCGATAAATAAAGAAGCGGCTAATGAGATGGTGATAGCGACAGCTACGTGGGATAAAAATACCGTGATATCGATTTTCTCACCAATGATGTTTGGCAAAAATACAATGGCCGTTGTAATGGTTCCAGCGGTAACTGCCACACCTACTTCTTGTACGCCCCTGATAGTTGAACCCTCAGGATCATCCGGTGTTAGCTTTTTTTGCTGATAAATACTTTCTGTAATAACCACTGCATTATCCACTAGCATTCCAATGGCTAACATCAATCCCATCATTGATAAAACGTTTAATGAAATACCAAGTAGGTACATGGCCGCTAAGGTTATGCACAAAGAAAAGGGGACTGCCATGGCAACAATCATGGTAATGGCTACGTTTCTTAAAAAGAAAAAGAGCACTAGGATAGATAAGCAAAAACCAATTAATCCTGAGGTGGTGATATCGCGAATCGAAGAGGTAATACCTTCAGCTTGATTATCCATAACAAACAAGGTAATGCCGTCAAAATCCGGTGATTCTTCAATTTCTGTAATCTTATCAACCACTCGAGAAGCAACGTCCACAAGATTAGAGGAACCTTCTCTTTGGATCATAATGCCAATGGCATAGGTGCGATCAAGATGTCGTCCATCTTCAAGGATAGGTTGACTTAAGGAGATGTTGGCTATGTCTTTTAAACGTAAATTATTAGGGCCAACGATGAGGTTTTTATAATCATCAATGGATTCAAATTCACCCAGAGGTTTTACTCTCAGCCTTTTTTCACCATCATTAATTCTGCCGGCAAAGCTAGAAAAATTATGTTTTTGTAAGGTGGCATTTAAGGCATTTATATCAATCCTATGGGCAGCAATACGCTCGGACTTTAACTGAATCAATATTTCACTTTTCTGAATGCCGTAAAGGGTAACGGTTGATACACCCTCTAAAAGTTCAATAGGTCTTTTTAATTTTCTATCAAGCAATTCAAAGGCATGTTGTAGATCTTTGCTACTTGAAATCCGCAGCTGCATCACGGGTGCATCGTTGGTAGAGCCAGTAAATACCATTACCCTTCTAAGGTCATCAGGCAGTTCTGCACGAATGGCATCAATCTTTTCCCGTGCTTCAACACCCTTAATTTTAGCCTGAGCAGACCAGTCAAAAAACACTTGGATCTGAGCATTATCATCACTGCTTGTTGAACGTAGGCTCTCAATGCCACTCATGGTTGATAACACTTCCTCAACAGGTCGTGTTATCAATCGCTCGACTTCTTCAGCCGTAGAGTTGGGGTAGGGTATTTGAATGAATATTCCAGGGAACACCACTTCAGGGAAAAATTCCAAGGGCAAAAATTTAGTTGCTGTTCCTCCTGCTATGACAAAGCATAAGAAAAACATCAAGGTAGTTACCGGGCGCCTTAATGCAAACTTGGTTATTTTCATCTGCTTACCCCTCCACTTGATTATAGTGCTTACGGTCTACTAAGGAGTAAAGCACTGGAACTACTATCAGGGTTAAGAGGGTAGATATGAGCAACCCACCAATGACTGTTATTGCCATGGGCGCTCTAATTTCGGCACCTTCTCCTAGGCCTAGCGCTAGGGGCATCATACCGAAGGTGGTGGTAAGTGTGGTCATAACAATGGGTCGTAATCTCGATCGTCCAGCTTCCTGAATAGCTTGCATTCTAGCCATGCCATCGGCCCTGAGTTGATTGATTAAATCAATTAAAACAATGGCATTGTTGACGACAATGCCCGCAAGCATTATTAGGCCGATAAATACCACCACACTGATGGTGGAGTTAGTAATATAGAGGGCTAAAATTGCGCCGACGATTGCAAGTGGAATACTAAATAGAATCACAAAAGGATGAAGTAGTGATTCAAATACAGATGCCATGACCAAGTAGACTAAAAATACGGCTAAGACTAGTGCATATTGCATGGAAGTAAACGACTTCTGCATCTCTTCATTTTGACCTGCCAGTCGAATAGCTATGCCATTTGGAAGAGGAATGCGATCAATAATATCTTGTGCTTCCTCAGCAGCTTCACCTAAAGCGCCATAGTTGAGATTAGCGCTGATGATAGCAACACGTTCCTGTGCAACGCGATTAATCTCACTAGGTCCAATACCTAGGGTAATATCAGCAATTGCTGAGAGACTAATAGGCCTGTCGCTTTTGGGATTAATGATCAGAGCACGAATTTTTTCTACTGAGGTTCTATCTTCTTCTTCTACCCTAACTAACACATCAATCTTTCTGTCTCTAAAGGAATATTTAGTAGCAACTTCACCCCGTATCTGTTTAACCACCGTATCAGCTATGTCAGGCACTGATAGTCCTAAACGGGCTGCTCTTTCGTGATCAAATTTTATTTGTACTTCCGGGTAGCCTTCCTCAACCGTAGATTTCACATCAGCGAAACGGTCTGATTTTGCCATCTCTCGAGTGAGCATAAGACTGACATCTTTTAGTTTTTTAAGATTATATCCTTCAATTTCAATCTCAAGGGGTGTCTTAAAACTAAACAGAGTTGGGCGACTGAACTTCAGCTGTACGCCAGGAATTGATCCAAGCTTTTTACGAAGTTCAACTAGAACCGCTTCTTCAGATTCTTTAGTGACAGGCTTCTTTAAGACAACACTTAATTGTCCCCAATTTTCGCCTGATTTTTCTGGACTGGCATCTAATCTGTTTCCGCTTCCTGAGACAGAGTAGGTTCTTTCAATTTGATCCATGGTGCTAGCTATTCCTTGAGCTCTATTAATAATGGCGTCGGTTTTTGAAAGGGGAGTACCAGGCTCAGCGCGAAACTCAATATCAAACTCACCCTGAGACATTTGAGGTATAAGTTCCATACCAAGTTGAGGTAACAAACTAAGACTTGCAGTAAAAATTCCTAAGGCAGAAAGTATCACCAAGGCTCTTTGTTTTAATGCATGGGCTAAGGCCACTTCATAGCTAAATGCCAGTGAATTGTACAGCTTGTTAAATAGCCAAACGGGAATAATCATTAATTTTTGACCAGACCAGCTTAAGCCACCAAAGATCATTACAATGAGGGTTAGTAACCATTCAATGAGCTTATTAATAATCAATATAATGATATGAGTTATAAACAATATACCCTGTAATATTTTCTTAAAAGGCCACTTGATATAAAAACCAATTTTCAATAATTTCAGACGAAAGCTACTTCTTTCTACCACTGGCTTAGAAGGTCGAGTTGGAATGACAAGGGGTTCATCGCCAATGATAACTTTTTTACGGGCGCCAATTGAGGAAAGCATTGGAATAACCGTGAGGGCTACCACCAGTGAGATAAGCAGTGCAAAAGTAACGGTTAAGGCTTGATCGCCAAATAATTGCCCTGCAATTCCGTCGATAAAAACTAAAGGTACAAAGACTGCCACAGTGGTAAGAGTAGCAGCTGTAATTGCACCAGCAACCTCTTTGGTTCCTTCCCTTGATGCTTGCATCACGTCGAGACCCTGTTCTTTCTTTCTGGATATATTTTCCAATACAACGATGGCATTATCCACTAGCAATCCCACTGCAAGGGCAAGGCCTCCTAGGGACATAATATTTAATGAGATATTCCAGCTAAACATCAAATTGAAAGTAATGATGACTGAGATTGGAATCGATAGGGAGATAATGACCGTTGCTCTAAAGTCTTTCAAGAAAAGATAAAGAATAACCATGGCTAAAAGTCCACCAAATATAGCGTTATTAATAACCTCTGATATGGCTTGGGAAATAAACCTTGATTGGTCATAAAGGCCTGTCAATTCCATTTCGTCGTCTAGCTGCTTTCTAATTTGCGTTAGTCGGGCATTAACGACTTTAGCAACAGCAACGGTATTAGCATCTCCCTCTTTATAGATGGCAATTTCAACAGCCTCCCGTCCAGTAATCCTAGTAATGGACTCTCTTTCTTTCCAGCCTTGAGTTACGGTAGCTATATCTTTGAGATAAAGGGGACGATTATCCTTGTTAGAAATTATTGAATTTGCAATTTCAGCCACACTTTGAAATTGATTAACGGTTCTCACTAAGTATTGCTGGCTACCTTCTTCCAGACGCCCCCCCGATAAGTTGATATTCTCAGAGCGTAATTTATTTGATATTTCATTGATGCTTAAACCAAGTTGAGCCATCTTTTCATGATCTACCATGACTTGTATTTCATCTTCAAGACCGCCACTAATTTTTACTGCAGCCACACCCTCTAATGGTTCAAGACTCTTTTTGATTTCTTCTTCTGCAAAACGTCTCAACACAATTAAGGATTGTTCATCAAAAGAAGTTTCAGCATTCTGTTTCGATAAACTAAGGCGCATAATCGGGTCAAGTGAAGGGTTGAATCGTAATAAAACAGGACTTTCGGTATCAAGTGGAAGCTGTAAGATATCGAGCTTCTCTCTCACCTCAAGACCGGCAAATCCCATGTCGGTGCCCCAGTTAAATTCTAACAAAACATCGGACTGTCCAGCTCTTGAAACAGAAGTAATTCTTCTAACATGCTTAACAACACCAATGGCTTCTTCGATAGGTTTAGTGATCAGGTTTTCGACTTCAATGGGAGCAGAGCCTTCGTAGTCGGTTCTAATAGTCAAGGTTGGATAGGACAAATCAGGAAGCAAGCTTACGCCAAGTTTACCTAGTAATACCATGCCAAAAACAAGTAACGCTAAGGTAAACATCGAAACGGTTACTGGACGTCGGGTAGAAGTATCTATCAAGCTCATCTTTAATTACTCCCCAGTTGTGTGTTTGGATTTAAGACCTCTATTAAGGCATCATCTTTCAAACTATTTTGACCGACTGTGACAATAATGTCGCCATCCTTTAAGCCGGAAAGTATTTCAATTTTCTTGTGGTCTACATAGCCCGTTTTAACCTTCTGTTTAAAGGCTCGATCATCACGAATGATAAAAACAGATGTTTGAGTGTCTTCAGTCAGTAATGCTTTCTTTTCAATCAGTAAAGCATTTTCATGGACGTCATGGATAACTTGCAAACGACCAAACATACCTGGCTTTAAATTCTGATCGTGGTCTTTGATTTCAACAGTGACTTTAAAGGTGCCACTGTCAGCATCAACAATTGGACTGATTCTTTTTACAAAACCTTGATAGATTGTCTCAGTATTAGCATCAACCTGAACGAGTACCACTTGATCTTTTTTTATTTTATAGAGTTCTTTTTCTGGGATATAAATGACAGCATGAATAGGGTCAAAATCTGTAATGTGATAGACAGCATCGTTGATTCCAATCATATTACCTACTTTGATGTGTCGCTTTGAAATTACACCGCTGATGGGAGCTACAACTGTTGCGAAGGTTAATTCTAATTTAGATAACTGGTAAGCTGCTTGCTGGGAATCAAATTCATATTTTAATTTTTCGAAAGCTTCTTTACTGACCAGATTTTTCTTAAAGATGGCGCGAGTACGATTTAAATCATTTTTTAATTTATTAAGATTTGCTTCGCTTCGAGATAGTTCAAGACGTAGGCGATCAGTTTCTAGTTGAACTAAAGGGTCACCTGCCTTAACTAGATCACCTTCCTCAACAAAGAATTGCTTTACGATACCTCCAACCTTGGCAACCACACTGGCTTCTTGTTCAGCTTCAAGGGTGGTAGTTGATGGGAAGAAAGCAGTAATGCTTCCCCTTGAGACAACACCTGATTCAACTGGGATTGCTATCTCTTCCTCTTCCTCATCCTTCTCTGTTTTATCTTTTGCCCCATCAAATTGAGCATTACAGGCAGTTAAAAAGATACTGAGTATTAAGATCGATATGGCTCTCAGTGGATTAATTTGCATTTTCATAGGGTATCCTGAAGTCATGTGAGAAATTGTCCTGATTAATTATAATGTATATTTCTTACTACAAAAATTATTATTGTTAACAAGTGTTACTGATTGGAAACAGTCACTTATGGACACATTTAATATTTCTATAAATCAGGGTATAAAGCAGGAACTATGCCAAAGATGTAATCTCCCACAGGTCGTGGATTTTTCAGGCGACTAGTGAATTAAGAAGGCTAAGTTGGTCTAGATATACGTTTTTTATAGTAAAACTCGCCAATTCATCGTTAAAAACCAAGACATTCTTACATCAACTTAGTAGCATGTGCCCATGAAAATATTTGTATTTGCGAGTATCAGGGGATCAACCAATAGCTTTAGACCAGAAAGAGAAATCTTTGAAGGTCTAGCGAGAAAAGGTCATGATGTCACCCTAATGACTCGAGGTAGTGAAGAGCAGTTAGCAATTTTAAAAAAAGCCGGTATTCGAGTGATTGATGGTGAAGCCAGTAAAAAAATCTGCCTTGAATCGATCAAAACTATCCGTAAGGAACTTAAACATAATCACTATGATATTGTTTATGCCACTAATTCCAAAACAATTCCTAATGCGGGTTTTGCCTGCATTGGTTTGAAGGTAAAATTTGTTGTTTACCGTGGCACAACCGGTGGATTGTATCGTCATGATCCCACTGCCTATTTAACGATATTACACCCAAGAGTAGACGGAGTAGTCTGTGTATCAGAAGCAGTCAGGCAAGATGTTTTAAAGCAAGTCTGGAAAAATAAACAAAAAGTGGTGAAAATTTATAAAGGTCACAATCTTCACTGGTACAAGGATAAGCCAACTGCCGATTTGAGTGAGTTTGGTATTAAGAAAGGTGATTATACTGTCATCTGTGCTGTAAATGCGCGACCTAGTAAGGGTATCGCCGTTATGCTGGAAGCTTCAAACTACTTAGCCGATATTGGTAATCTTCACTTGTTGCTTGTTGGAAGAGGCATGGATAAAAACCCCTATACCGACCTCATTAACAATAGCAAAATGTCTGAACGAATTCATCTTACCGGTTATCGCTATGATGCACCTTCCTTAACCAAGGCGAGTGATGTATTAGTGCAACCCTCCATTAGCGGAGAGGGATTACCAAGAGCAGTGATGGAGGCCATGGGTATTGGCACAGCAGTTGTGATAACACCAACAGGTGGCGGGAAGGAAATCATTGAAGATGGAGAATCAGGTTTTATTGTGCCGATAAAAGATCCTAAGGCAATCGCCTCTAAAGTCAGAGAACTCTACCACAATCCTCAACTAGCTAAGAAGATGGTTGATATAAACCTTGCTAAAATTGCCGGAGAGCTCTCATCAGAAACTACTGTTGAAAACTATATAAGCTATTTTGAAAAACTAGTCAGCGCAAATGACTAGTTTTTTTGCTTTAAACTTTAGCGAAACTAGCGATCTTCCATTGGCACAAAAGTACGCTGTTTTTCTCCAGTGTATAGTTGTCTTGGACGACCAATTCTCTGATCAGGCTCACTGATCATTTCACTCCACTGAGATACCCAACCCACTGTTCTTGCAAGGGCGAAGATAACGGTGAACATATTCTTAGGTATACCAATAGCGCTGAGGATGATTCCAGAGTAGAAATCAACATTCGGATAAAGCTTTCTACTGATGAAATATTCATCTTCCAGAGCAATTTTTTCTAGTGCAAGGGCTACCTGAAATAGTGGATCATCATGGGCGTTCATAGTTTCGAGTACTTCATGACAGGTTGTGCGCATCACTGTTGCTCGAGGGTCAAAGTTTTTATAAACACGATGGCCAAAACCCATTAATCGGAAAGGATCATTTTTATCACGTGCCTTATCAAGATATTCAGGAATATTGTCAACATGACCAATTTCTTCAAGCATATTTAAGCAAGCTTCATTGGCACCACCATGGGCTGGTCCCCAAAGTGAAGCAATACCAGCAGCAATACAAGCAAAGGGGTTTGCACCTGAAGAACCTGCAAGTCTAACCGTTGATGTTGAAGCATTTTGTTCGTGATCAGCATGCAGTGTAAATATACGATCCATGGCTTTAACAAGTACTGGATCAGGCTTGTCATCGTGAGAGGGCATGCTGAACATCATATTCAGGAAGTTTTCAGAATAACTCATCTCATTACGAGGATGTACAAAAGGGTGACCACAGCAGTAGCGATAACACATGGCCGCTAAAGTAGGTACCTTAGCAATCAAGCGAAAAGCACTGGTAGAACGATGTTCAGGATCGTTAATATCAAGTGAATCATGATAAAAAGCTGACATGGCACCAACCACAGCTACCATAATAGCCATGGGATGGGCATCACGGCGGAAACCATTGAAGAAGGTATGGATTTGCTCATGAACCATGGTGTGGTTGTTAATTTTGTCGTTGAATTCTTGTTTTTCTTGTTCACTCGGCAAGTTACCAGTAAGCAAAAGATAACAAACTTCAGTAAAATCACTTTGATCGGCTAACTCCTCAATAGAATATCCGCGATAAAGTAAAATGCCCTTGCCGCCATCAATATAGGTTATTTTTGACTCACAGGCAGCCGTCGCCATAAAGCCAGGATCGTAAGTAAAGTAACCCTCTTTTCCAAGAGCGCGAATATCGATAACATCAAATCCTTCAGAAGGACGATAAACGGGTAAGTCGATGCTATTACCATTGGGTAATAGGAGTTTTGCTGATTCATCAGCCATAAGTAATTTCCTTCTAAGTGTATAAAAAGATAAAAACTATTAAGAATCTTTATTGAAGAAAGTAGCTCCCTACAGGATGTCAGACAAATAACAGACTGGAAACTCTTACTAACCTTAAATAGCTTAGCTACCCGTACTATAGATTGACAGGGTCAAATGTCAATAATTCTCAGCAATTGTTGGTTAAATAAAGCATAATTAGTTCAGATTTTAATCATTTTCATGTTATCACAGATCTTTTCGCATATATCTTTTGAACTTCATTGTAATCATAGAGTTAGGCAACTATAATTTTCATCAACAATAAGAGGTTTGTTATTGATGGTTAAAGCTTTAATTTCAAACAGATTCACCCACAAGAAATATAGAAGATATTATTGTGAATAAAAGACCTGTAAACCTAGACTTAACGACAATTCGATTACCCTTAGCTGGGGTACTTTCTATCCTCCACAGAATATCAGGTGTTATCATATTTTTTGGCATGCCAATTTTACTCTGGATGTTCGGAAAGTCCCTAAGTTCAGAGGCTGATTTCCTTGAACTGCAAAACCTACTAGGTAATCTGTTTTATAAACTGATATTTTTAGGCATCTTAGCAGCATTGAGTTACCACATAATCGCCGGTATTAAACATTTATTTATGGACAAGGGCATTGGTGAAACAGAGGGCAGTGCGAAAATTGCAGGACGACTTACCATTTTCTTTACCCTCATTGCCTTTATTCTACTAGGGAGTCAGATATGATCGGTATGGAAACCAGTTTTGGCCGAAGTGGTGTTCACGACTGGAAAATGCAACGCGTTTCAGCGGTCTTTCTGCTCGCCTATTTAATATTCTTAACTTACAGTGTCTGCACACTGGGTGAATTTAATTATGCGAATTGGTCTGCTCTTTTCGAACCAAATTGGGTAAAAGCCTTTACCTTGCTGAGTGTTGTATCAATCAGTGTACATGCCTGGGCTGGTCTTTGGATTATATCAACGGATTATCTGAAGCCTGTTGCACTGCGCAATAGCTTTCAGTTGATAGGTCTTTTAACTTGTCTTGGCTTTATCGCCTGGACAGCTATGATTTTCTGGGGTTAATCGAATGACCATAACTGTAAAAAATTATGATGCTGTAATCGTCGGTGCAGGTGGCGCTGGTATGAGAGCGTCATTACAGCTCGCGCAATCAGGTCAAAAAGTAGCACTTATTTCAAAAGTATTCCCAACACGCTCACACACTGTATCAGCCCAAGGTGGAATAACCGTCGCCCTTGGCAACGCCCACGAAGATGATTGGCGTTGGCACATGTATGACACAGTTAAAGGCTCCGATTACATAGGTGATCAGGATGCCATAGAGTATATGTGTAAAGCAGGTCCTGCTGCAGTCTACGAACTAGAGCATATGGGATTACCTTTTTCTCGCCATGACAATGGTCGTATTTATCAGCGTCCCTTTGGCGGCCAATCAAAAGATTTTGGTGGAGAGCAGGCAGCTAGAACAGCAGCAGCAGCTGACAGAACGGGTCATGCCTTACTACACACTCTATATCAACAAAATATTGCAGCTGGAGCAGAAATTTACAGCGAGTGGTTTGCAACGGATTTGGTGAGAAATCAATCTGGTCGTGTTTGTGGCGTAGTAGCTTTTTCCATTGAAACAGGCGAGTCCGTTTATTTTCAATCCCGTGCTACCGTTTTTGCAACAGGTGGCGCTGGTAGAATTTACCAATCCACGACTAATGCATTGATAAATACTGGTGACGGTATTGGTATGGCAATACGAGCGGGTATTGCAATGCAAGACATGGAAATGTGGCAATTCCACCCAACGGGGATAGCTGGCGCTGGAGTGTTAGTAACTGAAGGTTGTCGTGGTGAAGGCGGATATTTAATTAATAAAGATGGTGAGCGATTCATGGAGCGTTATGCTCCCAATGCTAAGGATCTAGCTTCCCGTGATGTTGTAGCCCGTTCCATGACAAAAGAAATTCTAGCAGGTAACGGCTTTAAGGATGAACGAGGAGATTTTGTAAAACTTAAACTTGATCATCTTGGTGCTGATGTGCTTAATAAACGACTACCTGGTATTTTAGAACTTGCAAGAACCTTTGGTCATGTTGACCCAATTAAAGAACCTATTCCCGTAGTTCCAACCTGTCACTATATGATGGGTGGTATTCCAACTAATTTCCATGGCCAAGTTATTGACGCAAATCCAGATGGTTCAGAGAACATCGTCGAGGGCTTTTACGCCGTGGGTGAATGTGCCTGTGTTTCTGTTCATGGTGCTAATCGTCTTGGTGGTAACTCTCTACTAGACCTGGTTGTATTTGGCCGAGCTGCCGGTATTCACCTTGAACAAGCCTTAAAAACTGACTTACCCATGGGTGATTTCTCTGGTAGCGATTTAGAAGAAGCCCTAGCTCGAGCTAATCGCTGGGAAGTCAGTACTCAGGGTGAGAATCCAGTTGACATTAGAAAAGATATGCAACAAACCATGCAAAATCATTTTGGTGTATTTAGAACCGGTGATTTGATGGCAGAAGGAAGCAATCTTCTAGCCGAGGCTGAAGAAAGACTTAAAGTTGCACATTTGGATGATAAGAGCAACGTATTTAATACCCAAAGGGTTGAATGCCTAGAGCTTGAAAATCTTATGGCTGTTGCCCGTGCTACTGCTACAGCAGCAAATTATCGTGAGGAAAGTCGTGGTGCCCATAGTCGCGAAGACTTTCCAGATAGAGATGATGATAATTGGCTGACTCATACGGTTTACTTCCCTGAAACAAGAGACATGGGAAGACGTCCTGTGAATATGCAACCTAAAGAAGTCGATGCATTTCCACCTAAGCCAAGAGTTTATTAACTAATAATTTTACACTGAAATGGACAATACAATGCGTTTTTCAATATATCGCTATAATCCGGAAACTGATAAGAAGCCAACCATGGTTGACTATGAACTAGATATTCCAGCTGGTTCAGACATGATGTTGCTTGATGCATTAATCGCCATCAAAGAACAACATCCAGATCTTTCATTTCGACGAGCTTGTCGAGAGGGTGTTTGCGGTTCTGATGGCATGAATATCAATGGGAAGAATGGCTTAGCCTGCATTACTCCTGTTTCGTCCTTATCATCTCCGGTTGTTATACGACCACTGCCTGGACTTCCAGTGATACGTGATTTGGTGGTTGATATGGCGATGTTTTTTGAGCAATATGAAAAAGTTAAACCTTACCTAATTAATAACGAGAAACCACCTGAAAAAGAACGTATTCAGTCACCAGAACAGCGCTTAGAACTCGATGGACTGTATGAGTGTATTCTATGTGCTTGCTGTACCACTTCTTGTCCATCTTTTTGGTGGAATCCTGATAAATTCATTGGTCCTGCAGGATTATTACAAGCCCAACGGTTTCTTGCCGATAGCCGAGATACGGCTGATGCAGAAAGGCTTGCTGATCTCAACGATGCTTTCAGCGTATTTCGTTGCAGAGGCACCATGAATTGTATTGACGCCTGTCCTAAAGGCCTTAATCCCACAGAAGCAATTGGAAAAATTAGAACTAGGCTGTTAAAAGCTTAAATTAAGTAAAAGCCTAAATTAAGTCAGGAAGCTATGAATGAATAAAAACATGCAGGGTTGGCGAGACTCATCACAATTTAGTAGCGGTAATGCTGCTTATCTTGAAATAATGTATGAGCAATACTTGTATGATCCCAACTCTGTTCCCCAACAATGGCAAGAACACTTTAAAAGCTTACCAACAGTAAACGGCAATACAGCCAAAGATGTTGCCCATTCAGTGATCGTTGATTACTTTAAAGAGCTTGGACGCAAACCAAAAATTGCTGTGGTCTCTGGTGGTAAAGCGGTTATTGATGACAAACAATTTGGTGTTTGGAATTTAATTAATACCTACCGTGGTCGTGGCCATAAAGTGGCAAATATTGACCCTCTAAACATTCGAGAGAAAGAAGCGGCACCTGAGCTTGAATTAGCTTCACACGGTCTGACCGAGGCTGATCTCGATAATGTTTATCGAACCGGTGATTTAGAAGGCGCGGCAGAGAAAACCTTAACAGAGATTGTTGCTCAACTTGAAGCAACCTATTGTGGCTCTATTGCTTCTGAGTACATCTATATTACTAATGCTGACGAAAAGCTTTGGATTGAAAGTCGTCTTGAAGCCGGCGTTGCTGAATATAAACTTAGCAATACCGATAAGAAAGATTTATTAGCCGATTTAAGCGCAGCGGAAGGATTGGAAAAATACTTGGCATCAAAGTATCCGGGAGCCAAGAGATTCGGTTTAGAAGGTGGCGAAAGTCTATTGCCTTTATTACAAGGTTTGGTTCAAAGGGCGGGTAGTCAATCAGTAAGAGAAATTATAGTGGGTATGGCCCACCGTGGAAGATTAAATGTACTGGTCAATTTATTCGGCAAAGTTCCATCAGAGCTATTTGACGAATTTGAAGGTAAAGCTGAAATAACCAGTGGTTCTGGGGATGTAAAGTATCATCAGGGTTTTTCATCGGACATGAGTACTCCAGGCGGAGCAGTACATCTAGCCTTAGCTTTTAATCCCTCCCATCTTGAAATTGCTGCACCGGTGGTTCAAGGCTCAGTGAGAGCAAGACAAGACAGACGCTCTGATGATTTAGGTGATCAGGTATTGTCTGTGGCTATCCACGGCGACTCTGCCTTCACGGGTCAAGGAGTGGTTACCGAAACCTTTAACATGTCCCAAACCCGAGGATTTTATACCGGTGGAACCATTCATGTTGTCATCAATAATCAAGTAGGCTTTACCACCAGTAAACAAGAAGATATCCGCTCGACAAACTACTGCACTGATGTGGCTAAAATGGTTAAGGCACCTATTTTTCATGTAAACGCCGATGATCCTGAAGCGGTTATCTTTGTTACCCGTCTGGCCTTAGATTACAGAATGACTTTCCACAAAGATGTGGTGATTGACTTATTTTGTTATCGACGCCATGGACATAATGAAGCTGATGAGCCTAGTGCAACTCAACCCTTGATGTATCAAGCTATACGTAAACATCCAACGACTCGAAAAATCTATGCTGATGCCTTGATCGAGCAAGGGATAATTACTAAAGCTGAAGATAAAAAAATTGTAGAAACTTATCGTAGTGCGCTAGAAGCGGGTAAGAATATGGTATCCCACTGGCTACCTATGCAAAAAAATAAATTTAGTGTCGACTGGCTAGCCCATCTAAATAAAGACTGGGATCTAGCTGTTACCACCTCCATTCATCAGAAAGTATATCAATCACTGGCAAATCGCCTTGTGGATCTCCCTGAGAATTTAACCTTGCACAATCGCGTGGCTAAGATGATGCAAACTAGAGAAAAAATGTCCAAGGGTGAATCTAAACTCGATTGGGGATTTGCCGAAACCTTGTCCTATGCTTCTTTGGTTAATGAAGGCTTTAATATTAGACTTTGTGGACAGGACTCAGGCCGAGGAACCTTCTTCCATCGTCACGCTGTTCTACACGACCAAACTGATGCCCATACTTATATTCCCCTTCAAAATATATCGAAGGGGCAGGGGACTTTTGAAGTTTTCGATTCGGTTTTATCCGAAGAAGCTGTGTTGGCCTTTGAGTACGGTTATGCCACCACTGAACCGAGAAGCTTAGTGATATGGGAAGCACAATTTGGCGACTTTGCTAATGGTGCTCAGGTGGTAATTGATCAATTTATTAGCTCAGGTGAACATAAATGGGGGCGTCTTTGTGGCTTAGTTATGCTACTACCCCATGGTTATGAAGGACAGGGACCTGAACATTCATCTGCTAGACTAGAGAGATATCTGCAGCTTTGTGCCGAGCATAATATGCAAGTTTGTGTGCCGAGTACACCTGCTCAAACTTTTCATATGTTCCGTCGACAGATGATTAGACCTATGCGAAGACCTTTGATTGTGATGACTCCTAAAAGTTTACTTAGACATCCCGCTGCCGTGTCTGATATTAATGAGTTAATCAATGGCGAATTCCAAACAGTAATACCTGAGGTAGAACAGCAGGATTTGAAAAAGGTGAATCGTGTCGTTCTTTGTAGTGGTAAAGTCTATTATGATTTAATTAGTAAGCGAGAAGAGTTACAGTTAGAGAATGTCGCTGTAGTTCGATTAGAACAGCTCTACCCCTTCCCAACTGATAAACTGAAATCAATATTTGAAAGTTATACTGAAGTTAAGCATTGGATCTGGTGTCAGGAAGAACCCCTTAATCAAGGTCCTTGGTTTAGCAGCATGCATCATTTTAATCGCTGTACACCAGGTGATATGAGAATAAGAGCTTGCAGTCGAGAACCTTCTGCTTCACCAGCTGCTGGCAGTATGGCTCTACATTTGAAACAGCAACAGAAATTAGTAACAGAAGCATTAAAGGATTGACAATGACTATAGACATAAAAGTACCCGTACTACCCGAATCAGTAGCCGATGCGAGCATAGCAGCTTGGCACAAACAACCTGGCGAAGCTGTGGAGCGAGATGAAAACCTTGTTGATATTGAAACGGATAAAGTCGTATTAGAAGTAGTTGCTCCAGAAGATGGTGTCTTAGTAGAAATATTACATCAAGAAGGTGATACGGTTAATGCTGAGCAGGTTATTGCTACCTTTAAAGCTGGTGCTGCATCCAGTGCAAAAGCTTCTCCAGCGGCTTCTGAAACTCAAGCAGCCTCTGCAGATGCTCCCAATGATAATGATAGTTTATCTCCAGCTGTAAGGCGCCTCATTTCTGAACATAACCTTGTCCCTGCAAAAATACCTGCATCGGGAAAAGGCGGTCGTTTGACAAGAGAAGACGTTCAGGCATTTTTAGATGCGACTCCTAAGAAGCAAGCAAAAGCAGCTCCAGTGCTGAAGTCTTCGGATGCAGGAACTCCGGTTGCAGGAGAGAGGACTGAAAAGCGTGTGCCCATGACAAGACTTAGAGCTCGTATTGCAGAGCGGCTTGTACAGTCACAACATGTTTCAGCAACCTTGACAACTTTTAATGAACTGAATATGAAGCCTGTCATGGATCTTCGAAAAAAGTATAAAGAGCAGTTTGAAAAAGCCAAGGGTGTAAGACTTGGTTTTATGTCATTTTTTATAAAGGCAGCTGTAGAAGCCCTTAAACGCTATCCAGCAGTGAATGCATCCATTGATGGAAATGATATTGTTTACCATGGCTACTACGATATAGGTGTTGCAGTATCTTCTCCCCGTGGTTTGGTGGTCCCTGTTATTCGTGATTGTGATTTACTGTCCATGGCAGAGATAGAACAAGCTATAAGAGATTTAGGGGCTAGAGCCCAAGATAATAAATTAACTGTTGAAGAACTAACCGGTGGTACCTTCACCGTTACAAATGGTGGTGTTTTTGGCTCTCTCATGTCGACTCCTATCATTAATCCACCACAAAGTGGCATTCTTGGAATGCATGGAACTAATGAAAGACCCATGGCGGTCAATGGTGAAGTGGTGATACTACCCATGATGTATCTAGCCTTCTCTTATGATCATCGGATGGTAGATGGCAAAGAATCCGTCGGATTTTTAAAGACGATTAAAGAATTACTAGAAGATCCAGCAAGAATATTACTAGAAATATAAAACTCACAGGAAAATATTATGAATTTGCATGAGTATCAAGGAAAGCAATTGTTCCGAGAATATGGTCTACCAGTTTCAGAGGGTATCGCTGTAGAATCGGCTAGTGCAGCTTTTAAAGCGGCTGGTCAAATCGGTGGCGATGCCTGGGTTGTAAAATGCCAGGTTCACGCTGGTGGACGAGGTAAGGCCGGTGGTGTAAAACTGGTTAAAACTAAAGAAGAAGTCAGAGAGTTTGCTCAACACTGGTTAGGTAAAAAACTGGTCACCTATCAAACTGATGCTGGTGGACAGCCTATCAACAAAATTCTTGTTGAGACTTGTGCCGACATTGAAACTGAATTGTATTTGGGTGCTGTAATTGACCGTGCTACCCGAAGAGTTGTGTTCATGGCATCCACAGAAGGTGGTGTTGAGATTGAGAAGGTTGCCGAAGAGACTCCTGAATTAATTCATAGAGCTGCCATTGATCCTCTAGTTGGCGCTCAGCCTTACCAAGGTCGTGAACTGGCATTTAAATTAGGATTAGATAAGACTCAAGTAAAACAATTTACCAACATTTTCCTAAAGTTGTCTAAGCTTTTTACTGATTGCGATTTGTCCTTGCTGGAGATCAATCCTCTAGTAATAACGAAAGAAGGCAATCTCCATTGCCTTGATGCGAAAATTAGTATCGATGGCAATGCAACATATCGCCAGCCCCGACTAGACGAAATGCATGATACTAGTCAAGAAGATGAGCGCGAAACTCAAGCTGCCCACTGGGATCTCAACTATGTTGCACTCGATGGCAATATCGGTTGTATGGTTAATGGAGCAGGACTCGCAATGGGCACCATGGATATAGTAAAGCTCCATGGTGGTAACCCTGCTAACTTTCTAGATGTTGGTGGCGGAGCAACAAAAGAACGTGTCGTAGAAGCCTTTAAAATTATTCTTACTGACGACAAGGTTGAAGCTGTATTAGTAAACATCTTCGGTGGAATCGTTCGCTGTGATTTAATTGCTGAGGGTATTATTGGTGCAGTTAAAGAAGTGGGAGTATCAGTACCTGTTATTGTAAGACTTGAAGGTAACAATGCTGAGCTGGGTTCTCAAATACTCGCTGATAGTGGATTAAATATTATTGCAGCTAAGGGTTTAGCCGATGCTGCCGAGAAAGCCGTTAAATCAGTGGAGGTTAACTGATGAGTATTATGATTGATAAAAACACTAAAGTAATCTGCCAAGGATTTACAGGTGCCCAAGGGACCTTTCACTCAGAGCAGGCTATTGAATATGGTACTCAAATGGTAGGTGGAGTTACACCTGGTAAAGGTGGACAAACCCATCTTGGCTTACCTGTTTTTAACACCGTTAAGGAAGCTGTTGAAACCACTGGTGCTGATGCTACGGTAATTTATGTACCAGCTCCCTTTTGCAAAGACTCGATTATAGAAGCAGCTAATTCAGGTATTAAACTAATTGTTTGCATTACTGAGGGCATTCCAACGTTAGACATGCTTGTAGTGAAAATTGTTTGTGATAATTTAGGTGTACGTTTAATCGGACCTAACTGCCCAGGTGTAATCACTCCTGGTGAATGTAAGATCGGCATTATGCCTGGTCATATTCATTTACCCGGCAAGGTTGGTATTGTTTCTCGCTCGGGGACTCTGACTTACGAAGCTGTTAAACAAACAACTGATTTCGGTTTTGGCCAATCTACCTGTGTAGGTATCGGTGGCGACCCAATTCCTGGCTCCAACTTTATCGATATCTTAGAAATGTTCCAAGCAGATGATAAAACTGAAGCGATTGTGATGATAGGCGAAATAGGTGGAACAGCTGAAGAAGAAGCTGCCGCTTACATCAAAAGCAATGTTACTAAACCAGTGGTTTCCTACATAGCTGGTGTAACGGCACCTGCAGGTAAACGAATGGGGCATGCTGGAGCAATTATTGCTGGTGGAAAAGGTACAGCTGCTGAAAAGTTCGCAGCCCTTGAAGATGCAGGCGTTAAGACAGTAAGAAGTCTGGCTGATATTGGTGCTGGTTTAAAGGAAATTACCGGTTGGTAGTTAGTAAAACCCCGTCTTATTCGACGGGTTTTTCATTTGATTCTGAGGCAACAACAGGGGTAATATCAGTTGCATGAACACCCTTTGGTCCTTCTGACAAGTCAAAAGTGACATCTTGACCGGCTTTGAGACTTTTATATCCGTCCATTTCAATAGTTGAATAATGTACGAAAATATCATTCCCGCCAGTTTTAGGCTCTATGAAGCCATAGCCTTTTGCATTATTAAACCACTTAACTGTTCCTATTGGCACAGATCTATCTCCTGACTACTTGTTAATAAGTATTTAATTAACTATCAAGAGTAGTCTATTCTTGGGTGAAGTTCAATAAAATGGTGCAATTTTCATAGTTTTTGCTCTTCTGTTAATTATATCGGATAATAGCCGGAATATTAAAAGCTAAGGTAATAGAAACTGAGTAACATGAGTAACCAAGAAGATTTAAATAATGACAAGGATCTAGGGCTTCTTGAGGCCATTCCAAAATTAAAAAAACCTAGTATGTATCAGGTATATTTAATTAATGATGACTACACACCAATGGATTTTGTAATTGAGGTGTTAAGCCTTTATTTTAATATGTCTGTGGAAAGAGCCGCCCAAATAATGCTGCAAGTGCACACCGAAGGTCGAGGTACCTGTGGTGTTTTTACCATTGATGTTGCCCAGACTAAAGTAAAAATGGTCAATGAATACTCAAAAATTCACCATCATCCCCTCTTATGTATCACCGAGAAACTGGACTAGGTGATTAAGTTGTTAGATTACTAGTGTTTCACCTAAATATGGTCAATACTTAATACAGAGAGTAATTCAGTTAGTTAGCCTGATCTGTACTAAATAGCTGTATTAGAAAACTGTATTAATAAGTGAGATGAAAATGTTAAGTAAAGATTTAGAGCAAACCCTCAGTTTAGCCTTCCAACAAGCCCGCGAAAAACGTCATGAGTTTATGACTGTTGAGCATTTATTGCTTGCATTATTAGACAATGTTATTGCGGTTGCTGTTCTGACTGCCTGTGGTGCAAGCTTGAAAACAATTCGTTCTGAATTAAACATATTTATTGATGAAACAACACCTTTGATTGATGAAGAGGATGAAGAAAGAGAAACTCAACCTACCTTAGGATTTCAAAGGGTACTACAAAGAGCTGTTTTTCATGTCCAGTCTTCTGGAAAAAAAGAAGTTACAGGTGCCAATGTATTAGTAGCCATTTTTAGTGAACAGGAAAGCCAAGCTGTATACCTGCTGCAAAATGAAGATATATCGCGTCTTGATGTAGTTAATTATATTTCCCATGGTATTTCTAAAATTCAAAGTGAAGATGATGAAGCTGAACCAGATATTCAACATATGGAAGGCGAGGGTGAGGCCGATGGTAAAAATGAAACCGCTTTGGATAAATACGCCACGAATCTAAATAAATTGGCAAAAGAAGGCCGTATCGATCCACTTATTGGTCGGGTGCGTGAAATTGAACGGGTAGTGCAAGTTTTATGTCGGCGCAGAAAAAACAACCCTCTGTTTGTTGGTGATGCAGGTGTGGGTAAAACAGCTATTGCAGAAGGCCTGGCTAAGCGCATTGTGGATGAGGAAGTTCCTGAGGTTATCGCTGATGCCACTATTTACTCTCTAGACTTAGGTAACTTATTAGCAGGTACAAAATACCGCGGCGATTTCGAAAAGCGTTTAAAAGCAGTTTTAAAGCAGTTAATTAATGAAGACGGTAGTATTCTCTTTATTGATGAAATCCATACCATTATTGGTGCTGGTGCTGCATCCGGTGGCGTTATGGATGCATCTAATCTCATTAAACCAGTGCTTGCCAGTGGTGAATTAAGATGCATGGGATCAACAACTTTTCAGGAATATCGAGGTATCTTTGAGAAGGATAGGGCCTTGGCACGTCGCTTCCAGAAGATAGATATTTGTGAACCTTCTGTGGAAGAAACTGTACAAATATTAAAGGGGCTTAAGGATCGATATGAATCACATCACGATGTTCGTTATTCCTCTCGAGCTCTTCGCTCAGCAGCTGAACTTAGTGCACGATATATCAATGACAGATTTCTACCCGATAAAGCTATCGATGTGATTGATGAGGCTGGCGCTAATCAAAGAATGCAACCAGTATCTAAACGCAAAAAATTGATTGGTGTAAGGGATATCGAAGATATTGTTTCTCGAATTGCTAGAGTACCTCCTAAAACGGTATCTACTAATGATGTTAAATCACTTAAAGATCTAGAAAAAGATCTTAAAATGGTGGTATTTGGTCAGGACTCCGCTATTGAAACCTTAGCATCTGCTATTAAATTATCCCGTTCAGGTTTGGGCTCAGAAGATAAACCCGTTGGTTCTTTCTTGTTTGCTGGTCCAACCGGTGTAGGTAAAACAGAAGTAACTAAACAGCTAGCCAGAATAATGGGCATTGAATTACTACGATTCGACATGTCTGAGTATATGGAGCGTCATACGGTTTCACGACTAATTGGTGCACCTCCTGGCTATGTTGGATTTGATCAAGGTGGTTTATTAACCGAAGCCGTCAACAAAACCCCCCATGCTGTATTACTGCTCGATGAAATTGAGAAGGCCCATGGCGATGTTTACAATATCCTGCTCCAAGTCATGGATCACGGTACCTTAACGGATAACAATGGTCGCAAAGCGGATTTTAGAAATATTATCCTAGTGATGACTACCAACGCAGGGGCCGAGGAATTAGCGAGAGCCTCCATCGGATTTATGGAACAAGATAAAGCCACCGATAATCAGGAAGCAATCAAGAAAGTATTTGCTCCTGAGTTTAGAAACAGACTCGATGCTACAGTTTGGTTTAAATCTCTTTCTGCTGATAATTTATACTATGTTGTGGATAAATTTATTGTTGAATTACAAACCCAGCTTGATGATAAGGGTGTGAGTATAGAGGTGGATGACAAGGCAAGAGCCTGGTTAACCGAGCATGGATTTGATGACAAGATGGGTGCAAGACCCATGGAACGTCTCATTAGAGACTCCATTAAAAAGCCATTGGCAGATGAAATCCTGTTTGGACTGTTATCAAAAGGTGGTCAAGTTAAAGTCAGTACCGATGATGAAGGATTGCATTTTGACATCCATTCATTGCCATCTAAGGCCTTGGTAAAAGTTGACTAGCGAGCGCGGAAAACAATACGGCCTTTAGATAGGTCGTAGGGAGTTAACTGTACAGTTACAGTATCACCCGTCAAAATTCTGATGTAGTGTTTACGCATTTTTCCTGAAATATGAGCCGTAACAACATGCCCATTTTCTAGTTCTACACGAAACATTGTATTCGGTAGTGTGTCTTGGACCGTGCCTTGCATTTCAATATGTTCTTCTTTTGCCATTTTTCTCGCCATTTAGTTCAATGAGTTATCAGCTTTGTAAGCGCGCGTATCATGCCTTAAATCGCACCTAGAAGCAAAGGAAATGTTCTAATCTATTCGTCTCCACTGCATATTTATGAATTCTTCCACGGGACGGTATTTATTTTTGTAGTTCATTTTAATGCAATCATCAATTTGATAACCAAGATAGAGGTATTGAATGAGATTATCCTTGGCAAATTGCATCTGCTTTAAGATGGCTAATTTTCCCGGACTTAGGTGGCTATAATCAGGATCAAAATAACAATAGACTGCAGATAAGCCATTTAATAATCGGTCATAAACGGCACAAGCAACGAGTTGAGAGCCATCACGAATTTCCATAAACTGTGTATTTGCCCAGTTTGACAGTAAAAACCCTCTAAATAATTCTCGGGTAGCTGGGTACATATCACCACCCTTATGACGGGCATTTATATAGCGTTGGTAAAGCTCAAAATGCTCATCACTGTCATAGGCATCCAGGTGGTTGAAGTTTAACAAACTTGCTTGTTTCAAAATGCGCTTTTGGCTTTTAGTCAAGGCAATATGATCTAGAGGTAGGCGAATTGAAATACAAGACTTACAAGTTGCACAGGCTGGGCGATAGAGGTGCTCGCCACTGCGCCTGAAACCTTTGGAGGATAAATACGAATAGATTTCAACAGTGGGTATCTTGTCGGGATCAATAAATTGAGTAATGGCCTGTTTGTCAGGGAGATAAGGGCAGTCATGTTCAGGTGTCTGATATAGATTTAAACGACTCACGCTTGATTCTCTTGAGGGCAGAAAGAAATAATGTCATTCAATTTTAAAGATTTCCACATGGCTTCGGGTTGTGGCCAATCCCTCCATTGCTGTAATAGCTGAATAAAGTCTTTTCGAGTAACGTTACGACTACCAAGTGAAGTTAAGTGAGAATTTGGAACTTGACAATCCACCATTAGAAAGTCATGTTTTTTCAAATAATTAACGAGATAATAAAGCGCTACTTTTGATGCATCCGTGGATTTACTAAACATGGATTCACCGAAAAAGAATTTGCCTTGTGATAGGCCGTAAAGACCGCCTACTAGTTTATCATCCTGATAGATTGATATTGAATGGGCGAACCCACAAGCATGTAAATCAGAATAAGCTGTTTGCATTTCACTGGTGATCCAAGTGTCTTCGGCATAGTCTCTTGCACCAGCACATTGCTTGATGACTGAGTTAAAATCCCTATTCAACCAGACTTCAAAATTACGGTTGCGCAGGCTTTTGGCAAGGCTTCGACTGACTTTTAATTCATCTAAATATAAAATAGCCCTTGGATCAGGGGACCACCAAATAATAGGTTCAGGGGAGGAATACCAAGGAAAAATACCCTGTTGATAAGCCTGAATAAGTCTTTCACGTGACAAGTCACCTCCCACAGCTAGTAAGCCGTTAGGATCCGTGAGGGCCAAATCTACGTCGGGAAAAACAATTTCATCTGTCAGTAAAAAGGGCAATTGGTGGTGATGAGTCATGGTTTATTGTAATTTATTCGACAAAACATTGTAATAGTCTTCTACCAATTAAGATATAATATTACCTCGCTAGAATACAGAGCATAATAATGAAATTTCTAACATAAAACTATGGTTATTCAATAGATGGGCAAGACATGAAAATTGATCAACTCGGGCTACAAATAGCCAGCATGATACAAATTCAAATGCTAAATGACGATACTAAATGGTATAAGGTTAAGTTAATTGGTTATCAAAAAGGATTTGGGTTATTAATCAGTGCACCTCGTTCATCAGGTTCAGAATTATCAATGATTCTTAGGGATGGCCAACCACTTAATGTACGACTTAAAACGGCTAAATATGCGGTGTCTTTTCGAACGCAAATTATAGAAAAGCGTTTAACACCCTATCCTCATATCCATATAACGGTGCCTAACACCCTTGAAAATGTTAAGCCATTGAAAGCTGAAATGATGAAGCTTAAGGAAGATGCAACCTTAATCAATGAAGATAACGATAGTCACAGTGCACAGGTAGACGTTGTTGGAATTAGTTTCACTGAAGTGAAGGTTAAGCATTCTGATACTATAGCGCGCGAGGATCAAAGAGTAACCATAACCATGAGTTTTGCCTTTGCAGGAAAACGTAATGTGATTGTTCTTGAGGGGAGAGTAACAAAAGTAGAAATTGAGCCAGTATCAAAAGAAAACTTGTACATAATATCTTATGACGAATTGGATCAAGCTGACCAGATTTTATTGCATGCTTATATCTACGAAAGAATGCTAATTAATTTAAACATTCTTGCTGAGCAATAAATTAAGAAGAGTGTAAATCTAATATGACAGTACGTTGTCGACATTCAGTCCCTGTAATGCTCTAAACCGAAATACCAAAGCGTTTAAAGCAGCCATTTGTCGAACTCTTATTGTCTTCACAAAAGCTAAGTGGGTTTCTGCATATTTAGTTCTAAAGCGTTTAATATTGCAATTGGATATTTATCAATATTACGTTCAGTTTGACTGCGAAGTGGAAGACTTTTATTCGCTTTAATATAGGTTTCAACATGACTAGGATACCAGGGAATTGAGCTTATTGAGTTCCTGTTTTTTTTAATATAAACAGATAGTTATCCCAAAAACGATCGATAGATTTTTGATGTGAAGATGATTTACTACTTGACATGATAAGTCCTCCATGACTTACTACAATATGTTTAATAAACACTCAAGATTGTAACGGAGTTATGCAAACCTGTATATCTCAATTAACCAAGTTTCCGCATATCTACCTAAAACCAGTAGTTTTGTGGAACTGTATATTTAACTGTTAGCACCCACAAAAACAAAAGTATGGCTATTTAGCCATACTAATGTTATATTTATCCCATGAGTGAACAGGACTTCGAATGGGACGAGGCAAAAAATAAAGAAAACCAACAAAAACATGGTGTTACATTCTATGAAGCACAACATGTTTTCTTCGATACAAACCGTGTTATTGCTGAGGATCTAGAGCACAGCCAAAATGAAAAGCGATATTATTGTTTTGGTTTAAACGAGCAAGGTAGCGGCATTCTCACTGTTCGGTTTACTTATCGGTCTGGTTGCATCCGTATATTTGGTGCAGGTTATTGGCGCAAAGGTAAAAAGATCTATGAGCAAAGCAATTCAATATAGTAACGAGCCAATCGGTGATTTAAAGTTAATACATGATTTTCTACCATCACCTGAAGAACTCGCACTCAAACAACAAAACACTAAAGTCACAATCTCTCTTAGTTCAGAGAGTGTCGCCTACTTTAAAGATACTGCAAAAAAACATCACATGCAGTATCAAAAAATGATTCGGCAATTACTTGATGAGTACGTGGCTCACCAAAAAAGTGCTAACAATTAGCTACAGCGGACAGTTTAAAGCGTCACTTGTTTTGCATTCGCAAAAACGTACCACTTTAAACTGCCGCTGAGCAAGAGCGTTATGCATCTAAATACACCATGGAGGTAATATGAAGTGTCTAAGTTTAATTTTCTTTCTTCTTTCTACTAATCTACTGGCAACAACATGGGTAAACTCTGAGGTTAATGATCCTTTTAATCAAAATGCCAAATGTATGGTTGAGGAGCCTGCTAGTTCTGGCAGTTATATTTATCAATGGCCTTCTAAATATGATCAGGTATATTGGCCTTTAACAACTATGCGCGGAATTTGGTATTGTCAAAGTTCAGGATATATATCGTTAATGGGCGACTTTGATGGATTAACTGAAACAGAAATAAACAAAATTCAAGGTTATCTACAAGAAAATAAATTTAAACTCACGACAGTTGAATCTAAGTTAAAGCGCCTTGAAATTATATACTCCTTTAGAGATAAGAACGCAGAATTTGATAACCGTCTAAAAAGAATATTGGCATATTTATATGAGGAAGATGGGAATACAATATTAGCAAATCAATATAGAGCACTTGCTTTAGAAGAAATATTAATTGCATTACAAGGTGATCTTAAAGACTTCAATCAACTTGAATATTTATACCTTGCTACTAACTATCATCGTCAATTAGGCAAAATAGAAAAAAGTGATTCTTATATGTTAAAACTTATAGAAACTATAAAAAACAATAGCAATGATGAATTGCAAGGTTACAAGGACTATCTTTCTAAACTTATTGAAGACTCTAAGTACATTAAAAAAGGCGGTGTGCTAAATCCAACTTTACCACAAGACGATGCATAACAAGGGCGTGAAGTGGATAGTTTCTTCGCTGCGCTACAAAACTACAACTTACGCAGGCGTTATATGGTAAAAATAAGTCCGCAATTATGTTAACTTACCAACTTCATACTCGAATCTTTAATATAGAAAATGGTGAAAACTTTGTTTTTCCAAACAAAGCCCAACTTGAACTGAAATTTGCACCCGGAACAACATTTGGAACTGAGGATGCTCCTAGTAGAACACTAGTCCGTGCTCGAAAAGCGGAGTTATTGATCAATTCCAACACTGGCCGTTGGACCGCACAATCACGACCTCCACTTGAACAGTTAGAAGTAATACTGAAATCACCTGATACGTGCCTTTGCTTAAATGGTGATAACTTAATTTATGATTTTGAATGCTCAAGTATCCAAGAGCTCGAAGGAACATTCACTGCCTTTAAATGGATTTTACCATCACTATTAAATATTAATTTTTCTGATCCACCTATTGTTGAGTATGCCCGCGGTCGAGTTGGGAARGCCAAATTTAGGTGGGAACACTTAGCCGATGAATGGCGAGTCAGTATGCGAACCATTACAGCTAATCAACTTGAACAACATTTCGCATTTGCCTTTGAAATATTACCAATTTTCAATGGTTTTAAAAACCGTAGGCTTGCTGCGGCTTTAGCTTACTTTCATACTGCAATGAGACTTAGTGTTTGCGGAGATTCTCCGTGGGAATTTATGGCAGAGACGATACTAAATTATGCAAAATGCCTAGATATACTATTTGTAAAATCTGAAAACACACGTGAAGATTTAAGAGTTGGACTTAAAGCCCTTGGGTACACAGATGAAGAGATCGAAGGTGACTTTATCCCTATAACAATACTTAGAAGTTGTGTCGATGTGGCACATCCTCGAGTAGCTATATACAAACGAGATGACTTACAGGTACTTTATAGATACTTGGATTTAGTTGAAGTGAAATTTCGTGATTTATTCCAAAAAATATTAATTAAAGTGCAAGATGGTAGTTATGTGCTTGCAAAAGGGAAAAGTGTCTCATTAGACACTGATAAGCAGAAGGGAATGGATAAATTAATAAAACAAATGAAAATACGTCTTTCGTAATTTACTTCAAGCTTTCGCACGGCCTCAATTTAAAAAATCTACAGTAAGTATCTTACAAGCATTATATAAATGGTAATATACCAGAGTAATGGTAGCAATAAGATTAGACTAAGGAGAGGCTTGTTCTCGTGAATGCTATAAACCATATAACAAAAACATGAAGTGGATTCGTCAACCTGTCGCGTTTTTTGAAATAAAAGCTTCAAAAAAAGCGCCAGAACAACTCACCACTTATGTAGGGCGTTAGCCCAGAAAAATAACATTCAACTAATCTATCATGGAGATTGTTAGTGCATATAAATAAAATAATCATTACAAACTATAAAAAATTTGAAAAAGACATCTTCAAATTTAATGATGATATAAATATTCTGGTTGGTGATAATGACTCTGGAAAAAGTACAATTCTTGAAGCTATAGAAATTTGTTTTAACTGTAGTTATAGAGGAAAACCATTAACACCTGATGCTACTACTGACCTATTCAATAGTAATTCTGTTCATAAATATTTTGAAAGTAATAAGGAAGAAAATTATTTACCAGAAATAAAAATAGAAATTTTTATTTCTGGAGTGCCAGAGTATAGGGGGGAACACAATAGTTTAGGCGAAGACTCACAAGGAATTTTAATAAGAATTAAGTTTGATGATTCCCTTTCAGATGTATATCAAGAGTTTGTAGATTGCACTGAAGAAATAAACACTATACCAAAGGAATTTTACAAGATTGAATGGTTAGACTTTTCTGGAAAGAAAGTTAAATTCATGAGCAAAAAAATGAGGTGCTTATTTGTTGATCCTGCAAGCCTGCATCCCACACATGGTAGAAATCAATATATTTCTAAAATCGTTAAAACAACTCTTTCAAAAGACAAACAGGCCTTACTCAATCTCAATTACCGTCAATTAAAGCAACTCTTTAACAATCAGCCACAAGTGCAAGAAATAAACAAGCAACTTGATTCAGATGATACTATTACAGATAAATCACTTAAAATTGTTGCTGATGTATCATCAACAAACGGTACCGCAACAGGTATGCAGTTGGCTGTTAATGATATAAATTTCCCTCTGATCGGTAGAGGTGAACAGAATAAAATACAGCTAAAGTTAGCTATACAAAACAAGGCTAACAATATTGATGTACTGATGGTTGAAGAACCTGAAAACCACCTATCTCATAGTAATTTAGGAAAGCTTGTAAGATATATAGAGGAGCAGAGGAAAGAGAAGCAGTTATTTATTACCACTCACAGTTCATTTGTGCTCAATAAACTGAGCTTAAACAAATTATGCTTGATTTCTGAAGAATACATTCAGTTAAAAAAAATAGATAAAAAAATCGTACGAAAACTAAAAAGACTACCAGGATACGATACTCTAAGAATAGTCTTATCTAATAAGGTCATATTAGTTGAAGGGCCATCTGATGAACTAATACTCAAAAAAATATATTTAAATAAGCATCATCATCTTCCAGAGGAAAATGAGATTGACATTATTGTTGTTAGAGGTATTGGGTTTAAGAATTACCTTGAAATAGCAAAACATATAAAAATAAACGTACATGTAGTGAAGGATAATGATGGTGATTTTAAGAAAAATATAGAGTCATATTCTTCAGAGTACAAAGATTATGACTATATAAAATTTTACTCTCCTGAAAACCCTGCCTTATATTCACTAGAACCTGTAATGATTGATTGTAATTCTTCAAGCGAACAACAACTTGATAAATATGCTAAAACAACTCTGTCTACAACAACGTACAAAATATACGCAAAAAATAATAACTTAAAAGAAAAGAAGGCGTTTCTAATTCAATGGTATCAAGATAAGGGGGGTGCTGGAACAAAAAAAGTCGATTCTGCCATGCGTATTTTTGACTCAGATGTAAAAATTGATTACCCAAGTATTTTAAACGAGGCACTATGCTTTGAGTAAAAAATTAATATTGGCAAGCGCAGGAGCTGGAAAAACACATAGGATAGTAACTGAGGCTATTGAGTTAATTAAATCTGGTGGCAAGGTACTGGTTGTTACCTACACAATTAATAATCAGAAAGAAGTTATATCAAAATTTAAGGAGCTTCAAGGAAAATATATAGAAAATTTCCATGTAAAAGGGCTATTTACTTTCCTGTTAGATGACTTGATACGCCCATATCAGAATTGTATGTTTAATGGAAGAATAGAGTCGATAAATTTTAATGAGTCTAACCCTAATAAAAAGACAGTTAATAGGAAATCAATATATATCAAAGGAAGGCAAGAAAAAAATGCAGATAAAACATATAACCCACGTTGTTACCTAACCTCTGATAGTAAAAAAGCACACACCATGTTTCTGGCCAAATTGGCTTCAAGGATTATGGGTGAAAGTAAAGGTAAAACTCTCTCAAGACTGGAAGACATCTATGATCATATATATTTTGATGAAGTTCAAGACCTTGTGGGTTGGGATTATGATGTTATACATAAAATATCTAAATCGGGCAAATTGAAGATCACTTGTGTTGGAGATTTCAGGCAAACAATATATGAAACAGCAACTGCACTGAAAAACCCGAAAACAAACCAAGAAAAACTAGACTCATTCAATAAAATGGGGTTTATCTATGAACCAATGAATGTAAGCAGAAGATCAATCCAGAAGATTTGTGATTTCGCAGATAAAATCCATTCAAATGATGGTTACGATAAAACTATATCTTTAGTTGATGATGACATCCCAGAAAAGTACAAAGAACATGCTGGTGTATTTGTTGTCAAGGAGTCTGATGTAGGTGCTTATGCTGGAATATTTAATCCGACTTTATTAAGAAGTATGGTTTCATCAGGCAAGCAGTTTAACGAACTATCAATCCCTAAAATTAATTTTGGAAAATCAAAAGGCTTAGGGTTTAATAGAGTTTTGGTTTTACCTACTGACAACTATACAAAATACCTATCAGGTGACGAAAAATCCTTAGAAAAAGGTAAGACCGACGCATCTAAAAATAAACTATATGTTGCAATTACACGCGCAAGATATAGCATTTGTTTTATTGTTAAAGATAATGAGATTGAAAAATATAATATTCCAATTTGGAGTATATGAAAGGGGCTAACAATTAGCTCCAGCGGACAGTTTAAAGCGTCACTTTTTTTGCATACGCAAAAACGTGCCACTTTAAACTGCCGCTGAGCTAGGCGTTAGCCATCAAAAGGAGATTCGAGTTTGCCTCAAGAATTGTATTTAATAAGCCTTGTGTTCTCTTCCTTGGCATTGCTTGTTTCTGGAACAACTGCATGGCTTATCCTATTTCGAAAAGGAAAGCTGGCTATGACACAGCCAACTGTGGTTTTCTTCGGGCCTGATGGCTCTCGCTTCGACAGCAATAAAAACAAAGTTTACCTACGAACGCTTTTGTATAGCACAGCTAAAAAAGGCCAAGTTATTGAGAGTCTTCATATTGCGTTACATCGCAATGAGTCAAAGCAAAATTTTAATATTTGGGTTTATGGTGAAAAAGGAGATTTGAAACGAGGCAGTGGTTTATTTATACCTCAAGAAGGTGTCACCTATGATCATCATTTTCTATTGCCTGCAGATGGTGCTAACTTCCAGTTTTTATCTGGTTCTTATAGCTTAGTTGTTTTCGCCAAACTCGTAGGTAATGATTCTGTCCAGCAGCTTTCATCAGTAAACTTAAGTGTTTCTGAAACTCAGGAAGATAAATTAGCAGAACCAAATACTGGAATATATTTTGATTGGGGACCTGATCAGCAATCTTATCACTCACATACTGATTCAAAGCCTGAACAAGAGCTAGATATTGAGTCTCTGCTTGAAATAATGGCTAACAAGAAAATGCAGCCGACGCAAAAAACGCGCGGCTGATTTTGGTGTTAGCACTCCCAATAATTAGATCGAGGAAGTCGTGGAGATTTTTACACTAGAAATATCGTTTCCTTATGGCTCAGAAGACGAATCTTGGGTTAGGGTAATTGAAGTTAAAGAAGACTTTACCCTCGGGCAATTGCATGATTATATACAAGAGGTCGTGGCCTTTGATAATGACCACTTGTATGAATTTTATATAGGTAAAAATACGAGAAATAAATCAGGGGCTATTTCTGAACATACGAACCTCAATGAAATATATCCTATGACAGGGTTTAAGCTTTATTACCTATTTGACTACGGAGATAACTGGCTTTTTCAGATTAAAAAATCAAGAAAACGTGTTGTGGAGGATGTTAAAGTAAAATACCCAAGGATTGTTAAGTCAATAGGTGTTAACCCAGAGCAATATCCAGGATATGAAGAGTAAAAGTGCTAACAAGGCGTTGAAATCGGACGCTAAAACAGTGCGCGATTTTTGCAAAAAGACCGCAAAAATATCGCCCAATTTCATCGCCGTTTAACGCGACGTTAAATGGCTAGACTAATGTTGCAATCAACCAAACCATCGGTACATTGAAATGAGCATTTTCTTAACAATATGCGTTTGTTCATTTATGTACTTCGCAGCTGAGTCAGGTAAAAGAGATGGTTTTATTTGGGGTTCTATTACTGTACTTTGGATAGCTGGTTTTAGTTACTTTCTTGGGTTTAGTGTAGGTTCTGCTTTTTTTGGTTTCATAAGTTCATTCTTATCTATGTTTATTCTAAACTTTATTAGTGATCCAAAAATGAAATGAATGTGATTAATTTAAAATATGTGGTTGCGCCACTTAACCAATACATGAAGTGGATAGCTTTTCCGCTGCGCTCCAAATCAACCGTTTACGCAAGGCGTTATGCAACTTTAAATTTGGTTGGCATACCATATATAGTATGATACCATTTATAGTATGTGGGAAATATACGAACACTCGAAGGCAACTAAACAGATCCAGAAAATCCCTTCTGAAATTCTACGCCGCTATGAAAAGTGGAAAGATATTGTAAGAGTAGCAGGACCTCAAGGTCTTAGATTAATTAGAGGCTTTAATGACGAGCCGCTGTCTGGTAAMTKKRWARSKTAWMSWWMKTYYRRRWKRAWSRYWSWWTWKYKARTYNGTTTWYMRWRTTKRKYRWKWGRWWRTTYTKRWKWAMRKSWKGWKAKWWAYWYMYMRKKWSTRTARKWGSWWWTAATTATGAAAAATTTTACTAAAGCAAAACAAAATATTAAAGTTTCAGTTGGTGAGTCTGTACGCATTATTCGTGAGCTTCAAGAATTAAGTCAAAACCAACTAGCGCTTTTAACCAATATTCCTCAGTCTACTTTATCTGCTATTGAAAATGATAAAATAAACTTAGGTGTTGAACGTGCTAAAACTCTTGCATATGCTCTTAAATGCCATCCTGCTGTGCTTGTCTTCCCTGGGTGGGAAGTTTCCCAAGCTGCATAACCAGGGCGTCAAATACGCACACTGCGTGTGCCGGATTGATTTTCCGCTGTGCTGCAAATCAACCCCTTAACTAGGCGTTAGTTGCAGAAGAATAGTTCTTATCACGATAATGGTAACTAATTTAGGGCGTAGGAATGAATATAAAACAGATTTCGATAGAAGATTTGGATGACTTGGTCGTGCTTTTTGATCAATACATGGTTTTTTATAAGAAACCATCTGCACCAGATAAATATCGTGAATACTTAAACGGACGTTTAAGAAATGCCGAAGCGACAGTGTTTATTGCTTACTGTTTAGAAAACGAACCAGTTGGATTTGTTTTGAATTACCATTCGTTTTCATCAGTATCTCTTGGTAAAGTAGTTTTACTAAACGACTTGTTCGTTGTTTCATCACATCGTAAGCAAGGTATTGCAAATAGCCTAATTGACTGTTCCATAACTTTGGCTAAAAATACTGGTTCAATTCGGGTTGACTTAGGTACAGCTAAGAATAATTTTTCAGCTCAGGCACTTTATGAAAAAATCGGATTTGTTAAAGATACTGAATATTTTTCATATGGTTTGGCTGTTAATTAGAAATTTCAACTAACAAGGTAATGCAGTTCGCACCTAGGGTGCAGGACCGGCGTACCGCCGGCCTCTGATCGCGGCGTTGAGGATTTTCTACAGCCTTGTTACATGTCTTGACAAGCGTGTAGTTACGCGTTACACTTTTTTAATGATACGAAGCTTTAAGCATAAAGGATTATCCAAGTTTTTTAAAACCGGCAACACTGCTGGTATACAAGTCAATCATGCAAATAAACTTCGTTTAATACTCGGTAGATTAAATGTCTCAATTAATCCTCAAGATATGAATTTACCAGGGTTAGCTCTACATCAGCTCACTGGCAATCGCTCTGATATTTGGTCTGTATCCGTAAACGGCAATTGGCGTGTTACTTTTCGTTTTACAAGTGAGCATCCAGAAGTCGTAGATTATGAGGACTACCATTAGGTGAAATTATGAATATGCACAATCCACCACATCCAGGTGAAGTTTTAAATGAACTTTGCATTAAGCCCGTCGGCGCTTCTATTACTGATACCGCTAAAGCACTCGGTGTTAGTCGTAAAACACTAAGCTCAATTGTTAACGGCCGTTCTGGCATCAGTCCTGAAATGGCTATACGCTTATCAATTGCTTTCGACACTTCTGCCGAAAGTTGGCTTCACCAACAGTCACAATATGATCTCTGGCTGGCTGAACAACATCGTGACGAACTTCAGGTTCAAAAACTTGTTGCTGCATAGTTCCTTTCAAGCGACATGTAACCAGAGCATCAACAGTCCCAGGAAAGATCTACACTACATACCACCATCTTGAGCTCAAATTTATTCAGTTGAGCGAATCTTCAATACCAGATGGTACTAGTTGTGTAATCCCCCCCGATCAACGACTAATGACTAGATAGTAGGGGGTATCGGCTATATTTTGAACTTTTGAACTGAAGTAACCATCGGAGTAGTTATGAATTTGTTGTATGATGGTTCTGTTGGTTCTGTTGGTTAAGTTGCAGCACTCACTTTTTCGCCATGTCGAAAATGTATGCAGACCCAGCGTTCTCTCCTTTGTCGTCGTCTCTATTAGCAGTTACCACCGCGGTATCACCAACAAGTGCAACTGCCCAACCAAATACATCACCCGGTGCACCGTCAGAAGCAGTCAGCTTAGTGTTGAATTTCCAAGTCGTGCCTGTTCGAGAATAAACATAGGCAGCCCCAGCATTATCCCCTTTGCTGTCCTGAAACATTGCGCCAATCAAGACGGTTTCACCCGAAAGAGCAACACTGCGACCAAACCTGTCGTCTGCTTTACCGTCAGGAGCTGTGAGTTTGGCTTGCTGGCTCCAAACTGTAGAAGAGCGAGTGAAAACATAGACTGAACCTGTATCGACTCCCATGTCTTGATGGTCATCTCTGCGCGCAGAAATCAAGGCAGTGTTGTCCTCAAGCGCGACACGAACACCGAAAATGTCACCCTCTGCGCCATCATCCGCCGTGAGTTTCGCCTGTTGCTTCCAAGAATCACCACTGCGGATGAAAACATAGGCAGCGCCTGCATTGAATCCCTTTTCTTCATTGAGATCAGCACCCACCAATATTGTGTCCCCGGAAATCGCCGCACTGATACCAAACAAATCCCCTTCAGAACCATCATCAGCAGTCAACTTCGCAGTTTGTTTCCATATATTCCCCGAACGGGAGAATACATATGCAGATCCTGAGTCCTTTCCTTTATCATCATCGCGAGGTGCCCCAACTACTATGATATTGCCCGAAATACCAATGCTCCAACCAAGAGAATCTCCATTGGCGGAGTCATTAGCGGTAAGCTTTGCCTGTTGCGTCCACTCAGTACCTGAGCGTGTGAATACATAAGCCGATCCTGTATCTTCACCTTTAGTCGCATCATCAGTTCGCATTACTCCAATTACAACAGTGTCACCTTCAATAGTGCTCTGTCCACCAAAAGTATCCCCTGGCGCTCCATCGTCAGCGGTCAACTTCGCTTGCAATTTCCAGCCAGTTGCTTCTCGTGTATAGACATAAGCAGCTCCAACATCATTTCCTCGTTCATCGTCAACTCTGAAAGCACCGATAACTGTGGTATCACCAGAAAGTGCAACGCTGTAGCCAAAAAAGTCGTTATCAACCCCTTCCTTAGCAACTAGCTTGATTTGTTCTTTATGCGGACTCGCAGAAACCGATAGTGAAAAAACAAACAACATACCCGCTAAAAAACTGCAGCGAGCCCTAACTCCGGGAGAAAACTTTAATTTGAAATTCATAAACATCCTATTTTAGTGGATTCACGTAATTATTCTAATCGCCCAGTCAAATCATAATAGTGGGTTTGAACCATTAGGTCGGTTGTAATAAATGCCCATTCCCACTTAGCGGTATAGTCTTTAAGAGGATTCAATTGTTTTATTTTTTTTAAACTCATTCCCTTATCGACCTGTGCCTTAATAATTTCGTGAGTCTCGTTGAGCATTTTGATACTGTCTTCTAAATGTGTTTCCGAAGAGATTGGCCCATGACCTGCTATTATTCGCGTATTTTCGTCAGCTACCTCAAGAACTTTTTCCATACCCGCAATGTACCCCGCTACTGATCCACCATTATCTATATCAATAAAAGGAAACCTTCCTGAAAAAAGTAAATCTCCAGCGTGTATCACATTTGCTTCTTTAAAATGTATAAAGATGTCTCCATCTGTGTGGGCGTTGGGTGTATGGTATAAATATCCCGTCTGTCCATTCATTGAAACAGTTGAGCCAGTGCTTACGCCTATATTCGGCAGGTAAGTAGGTTTGACCTCTGGCGCTGCCCGTTTTAGCGCTACTATGGCGCGAGAACTTTCTAGGTATTTACGAACATTCGGGTGGGCCATGATTTGAGCACCCTTGTCCGCAAAATACGCATTTCCACGAACGTGGTCACGATGTAGATGAGTGTTTAACACCAATTCAACATCCCTATTACCTGACAACTTTTTCTGTGCGGAGTCAATTTCTTGTACTAAATGTTCCATCTGCGTATCAATCATAAAAACACCCTCTGGTCCCACAAGTACTGCTACATTTCCAGAGCGGTCTGTTCGCAGCTGAAACAACCCATGTCCCAAGTCCGTGACTTTTATGTCAAATCCTTTATTCCGATCGTGGTGTTCAGCCCATACGGTAAAACTAAAAAAACAAGCTGTTGCTAATGTGGCAATTTTTTTTATCATGTTAGACCTTGTGTAATACTTTAAAGAGGACGCATTTATTCTGTTCTCCTTATTTGTACTTTATGGTACAACAACGGCGTTTTACAAGCTAGTTGTCGCATAAACTAGCCACCTAAAGTTGTCGCCTAAAGTGTAATGTTATGCCGTCGCTGCAACGCTATACTATAGGCTTTCTTAGGCTGGTAACCTCTTTTACCAAGATTGCGTGCTAATTCACGGCCTATGGTTGATTTATGAACACCCAAAATGCCCGATATTTCTGTTTTGGTATGTTCTGCTTTCAATAGTGCATAAAACTGGTATCTTTGTTCCTGAGTAAGCTGCTTGTAATTCATTGTGTTCCTCTTACTTTGGTCGGTGAATATAAGACTGTGATTCTACACCAGCTTATTCACTTACCAAATTTTAAGAGTTGCACTTACTAATTGAATTCAGGTTACTTAACAAAATGTAATATTCAATATGTTAGCTACAAACTCCTTTTGCTCTATAGAATTTTTAGAAGCTAAAGTTAAAGAGAAATGCTCTGAAAGCGCATAGTTTTAACTAAATTTGAGATCAATAATAGAGCAACCTAATAAATACCAAGGACCTTAATTATGAAATATTTGAAAAACATATTTAGACTTAGTTTGCTAATATTAATAACAGCATCATGTCAAAATCAAAATAATATTCAGTTATTCGATGGACAAACACTTGCTGGGTGGGAAGGATCCGACAGTGCTTTTCGGGTAGAAAATAGTGCTATCGTAGGAGGTAGTCTGGAGAAAGGATTAGAGGAAAGCTACTATTTATGCACAACGGAAGAACATTCAGACTTTGAATTAACACTAGCTGTTAAACTAGTTCATACTGACCTAAAAGGTAATGCAGGTATTAGCTTTAGAGCTGAAAGAATACCTGGTTCGAGTGCGGTAGCATCTTATCAGGCCGATATTGGATATATTACACCAGGTATAGTGGCTCGTGCATCTGACCATACACCAGCAGATATGAATAACCCTTTCTCCCTTTGGGGGTCTCTAATAGATGAGAACAGAGAAGATATTTCAAGATACCCGGATCCAGATTGGTATCCAGGAGTTGTATTGAAATTATCAGAAAGAGAACTAATTAATAGAATAGTGAAACCATATGATTGGAATGAGGTTCAAGTATCGGCCATTGGAAAGGAAATTGAAATTAAAATCAATGGTGTTACTACAGTGAAGTATACAGAAAAAAGTGATGTGTCATCAAAAGGCGCTATATGTCTTCAAGCTCATCAAGGAGAACCCTATGAAGTTCATTATAAAGACATTCGCATCATGAAAATAGATTAGGGTTTATTAGAGAGTAATAGCCATTTGCCAACAAAGCTGCACCGTTTACGCAGGCGTTATATGATAAAACAACCAACAGAGGTAGGGCTTGAAATTTCGTAAGTTGATGCCGAATTTCTCCGTCAGAGATGTTGGGGATTCAGTTAAGTTCTATCAAGACATACTTGCTTTCAAATTTGAAATGGCTGTTCAAGATGGAACAACTACTATAGAAAATGAAATCTCTAATGAAACTGAGTACGCCTATGCAATGTTGAGCTGTGCGTTATGTTTCATGGGCACAGGCTTATCGTAGTAATTATGGATAATGAACGTTGACTAAAAAATACATCAATCCAAAAGAGTTATTTCCCAGCCAACGATATTGTTTTTCACAAATTACGACTAGTGATTCTGGAAAACTGGTATTTTTATCTGGGCAAGTAGGCTGGGATGAAAATCAATAATCTTGTTATTCTTTGTATTTAAACATTCTTGCTGAGCAATAAATTAAGAAGAGTGCAAATTCAGGTAAATCTATTTCTAACTTTCATCAAGATAACGTTCTGCATCTAGAGCTGCCATACAACCCATTGCAGCTGACGTTACTGCCTGACGATAAATTTGATCGCTAACATCCCCAGCAGCAAAAACACCTTCAATATTGGTTGCTGTTGCATTTCCTTCAAGACCGGATTTAACTTGTAGATAACCATTTTTCATTTCAAGAGTCGGTGCAAAAATACCCGTATTAGGCTTGTGACCGATGGCAATAAAGACACCTTGTAATTCAATTGATTTAAGCGAGTCATCTTTTGTAGAACGAATATTCATGCCAGTAACGCCCATATCATCACCCGTTACTTCATCAAGTGTGTTATCCCAATGCAAGGTGATATTACCATTCTCTGCTCTTTCCATAATTTTATCTTGAAGGATCTTTTCACTACGCAGTGAATCACGGCGATGAACCAGATGAACTTCACTGGCAATATTTGAAAGATAAAGAGCTTCTTCTACGGCAGTATTGCCTCCGCCTATGACAGCAACTTTTTGATTTTTATAGAAAAAGCCATCACAAGTTGCACAAGCTGACACACCTTTTCCCATGAAGGCTTGCTCGGAATCTAATCCTAGATACATAGCGGTTGCACCCGTAGCTATGATCAATGCATCACAGGTATATATTGCACTGTCACCGATTAGCTTGAAGGGCTTTTCTAGCAGCTCAGTGGTATGAATGTGATCAAAAATAATCTCTGTGCCAAATCGCTCGGCATGCTTTTGCATTCTTACCATCAACTCAGGACCTTGAACGCCTTCCCAGTCACCAGGCCAGTTATCAACATCTGTGGTGGTGGTTAATTGACCTCCTTGTTGGATGCCGGTGATCATCACTGGGTTGAGATTGGCTCTAGCCGCGTAAACGGCAGCGCTGTAACCAGCAGGGCCTGTACCAAGAATTAGTAAGCGACAATGGCGGGTCTGAGTCATTAAAATATCTCCAAAATTTTCTTTTATTGGTTGGGAAACTAGTCTTTCAATATGGCCATGTAGTTTACTTTATTGGGGTCAAGATAAAAACTCCAAATGAACGATTAACATCAGAAATATGCCATTAAATGTTGTTACACTGTTTATGGTACTTATTAGCATAATTTTTAAAAGTCTATCTTGATACTGGTAAAAAAATTTATGATAATAGACTTATTCACTAATATACAAGGGTAAGGTTTAGCCATGGCTTCGCTGCAAGACCAATTTTTGAAAGCGGGACTCGTTGATAAAAAACGAGTGAAAAAAGTAAAACAAGATAAACGCAAACAAAAGAAGAAACTTCCTAAAGGTCAGGTAGAAATTGACTTAAATAAAGAACAGGTAAAGCAAGCCCTCGCCGAGCGCGCAGAAAAAGACAGGGCCATCAACAAAGACAACCAATTAAAAGCCCAAAAGAAAGCCATACAAGCTCAAATTGTTCAGCTTATTCAAGCCCATGCCATTGAAAATCACAAGGCTGATTTTGCCTATCAATTTACTGATGGCACTTTAATCCAAAAGATATACGTCGATGAGCTGGTAAAAAAACAGTTAAGCCGGGGCAGTGTTGCCATAGCAAAATTAGCGGATAGCTACAAAGTTGTCCCCGGAATAGTTGCAGAAAAAATTAGCCAAAGGGATGAAAGCATCATCGTATTGTTTAATGATAATATCAATACAGAGACTGATGAAGACGATCCCTATGCAGATTATCAGATCCCAGATGACCTCATGTGGTAACTATTCTAAGATCAAAATACCTTAATCAACTCCAGTGGCTAAAGTATCTTGTTGAGTTGGTGTAAGCTTTAAATGGTCACACGCAAACCAACATAAACGCTGCGATCCTTTTGCACCATGGCGCCACTGGGATGACGACCGGTGATGTTTACTTCATCAGTGACGTTTTCCACCTTAAGGTAGACAGTCGTCCTATCAGACAATTCATAATCAGCGACTAAGTCCAGATTGAAGATAGCGTTTGTGGAATCGAAATCGTTCAGAGTACGCTCACATGTCACCTGGGTACAGACTGCACCAACATAGCTCGCTGCCGCCTTGATGCTCCAGCCTGCGTTATGCTCGATGGCGAAGCTCAACTGACCCTGTTGCTCAGGGAAATAAGTTAAAGGGTCACTTTTTTGTACATCTCCGAAGAATGAGTTGTCGAATGCCGTTTCGAATTTTCCACTCATATAAGTGTAGTTTAAACTTAGTGGCAACTTATAATCCGACGCAGTACTAAACTCATAGGTTAAAACCAGTTCTAGACCATTGACCACTACTGCACCGCTATTGAACTGAGTACCGTCTTCAACTTCACTACAATCGGCACCGGAAACCGTAGTACATTCACCGATGATATTGTCATAGTCATTGATAAAAAATATCGCTTCAGCGAAGAATTCTCCCATAAAAATGCGACCTCCGAACTCATAACTAAGACTTTCTTCGTTATTCGTTTCTGGCTTATAACCGGCTGGCGCGAAACCTTTGTGAATGCCGCCTAGCAAAATCATGTTATCGTTGATTTGGTAAGTGATCCCCAGCCCGGGAATGATTTCATCCTGCCTGTTGGCTTTATCCTTACTGATATTAGTGGTGATACGTTCAGGTGCGCTCCATTCCTGGCGACGCACATCGACCTTCTCATAACGCACACCAGGTGAGAAAGTCCAATCACCGAAGTTGATTTCATCACGTATAAATAACGCCATAGCCTTCGCTTCGGTTAGACGGTTATTGGATGCTTTATTGCCATAAATTCCCAATTCAGTTAATGTCAAGCCACCGTTGATACTCTGTAAATAAGTATCTTCAGCCTGAAAACGATCTTCTTGATCCTGGTGGAAACGCATACCGATATCAAAATTATGGCTGACGCTTCCATGCTCATAACTCCAATCCAACATTAACTCCAACCCCTGAGAGACATAAGCGCGATTATTATGTTTAATTTCTACTTCGCCCTGTGCCTCACCCTGTAATAATGCAAYTGCATCTGCTTCACCACCATTTGCAGCATCGATAATAGAATCTAGTTTCATGCCACCAATTGTGTTGGCTTTATACCAGTTTCGTGCTGTTTCATTGCGGTAGGCCACGGCTTGAAAGCGCATGTCATCATTGAGATCGATGGAGTAATGCAGCTGTAACTGCTGCTGTTGCACATTAATCTGATCATTTTGTGAAGCGGCATAACGGCGATATGGATTGATCGCAAAATCTGCATCGGTCAAACCCAAATAACTTTGATTTGATGTTTCATCGGCATTCAAATATTTCAGTAACACTTCTTGATAATATTTAGCATTGCTAGAAGAATTAACACGCAACTTAGCCATATAGTCGGTCTTATCCAAACCGGTGTTGTTATTACTGAAGTCTATGGACTTAAAGCCATTGTCCTTATGATTATAAGCTTCGAGTAACCAACCGATATTTTCTTGGCTGTCGCCATAAGTCACATGCTCTCGCAAAGCGCCATTAGAACCACTTTCTAGCATTATTTTACCGCCAAGTTCATAAGGGATTGGCGTTGATAAATAGTTAATTGCACCACCAACTGTATAAGGCCCTTCGGTGATGGCGGCAGGACCCTTCAACACTTCCATACCGGCAATCCGACCTGCAGTTGGTGAATAATACGCCGCCGAAGCCGCATAAGGCGCCGGCGCTACTAATACCCCATCTTCCATCAAGGTGATCTTATTTGAGCGCTCTGCACCAGAAGATGCACTGCGGATACCGATATTAGGTCGCAAACCATAACCATCTTCCTGACGAACATAAACGCCGGGCACTTGACGTAAGATGGCATTAATATCTGAGTATTGAAACTTTTCCAGTTCGGCTTTGGTGATCACATGGGCAGAACCCGCTATTTTTAATGCGTCTTCCTTGTTTCCGATAATGGTAAGTGTTTCCACCGTCTGTTCATCACTAAGCAGGGGAGTTGAAATAGACAGTAGTATTGCCCCTGCAATGAAGTTAAATCGAGGTTGAATCATGTTCTTATAGTTCCATCAAGCCATTTTTGGCCAGTTAATATGTGCATATGCAACTGTTAATTCATCAAGTTGCATTAATTTCAAGTACTGTAACGCAAATGCGAATGATTATCAAACGCATTATTATTAAATGTTGATTAACTTCACACTTATAGTAAACTAACGACTCTATAAGCTTGAGATAAATATCATGTCTATTAAGAAGTATTGGTTAATTTTTATTATGGGGAGTCTCGTCAGCCAGGTGGTTATTCAGGCGAGTGACCTAGGGGAAGTCAATGTTTACTCTGCCCGAAAAGAAGCATTGATCCTACCCTTGTTAGATAAATTCACCGATCAAACTGGTATAAAGGTTAATTTGATCACAGGAAAAGCCGATGCCTTATTAAAACGTCTAAGCAGTGAAGGAATGAATTCTCCTGCGGACATTTTATTGACGAGCGATGCTGGACGCTTACATCGAGCAAAAGTAGCTGGCGTAACCCAGGCATTTCAATCAAAACAATTAGCGTCAGTTATCCCCAGCAGATATCGTGACCCAGAATGGCATTGGGTTGGTCTGTCATTACGAACACGCCCAATCCTCTATGTGAAAGGCAAAGTAGATCCTGCAGAGTTGTCAACTTACGAAGCTCTGGCAAACCCTAAATGGAAAAGTCGCATTTGTATACGATCCTCCAGCAATATTTATAATCAATCGCTCGTGGCGTCTCTGATCGCCGCTAATGGAGAAGCGGCTACCGAACTTTGGGCAAAGAGTTTAGTTGAAAATTTTGCCAGATCACCACAAGGCGGGGATCGTGATCAAATTAGAGCCGCCGCCGCTGGCCAATGCGATATTGCAATAGCCAACTCCTATTATCTAGCCGCTATGCTGAACTCTAGTGATGCAACTCAAGTGGACGCTGCAAAAAAAATGACAGTGTTTTGGCCTAATCAGGAGGTTCGCGGAACCCATGTTAATATCTCAGGGGCCGCTTTAACGCGCTACGGTAAACATCATGATAACGCAGTCAAGTTAGTTGAGTTTCTTGCTAGCGRMSWMKSRYAWCWRKGSWAYSSTGRMKCSRMSSSKSARKYKSYMMWRCSCGRRAWTSWCSSMSTGAGTAAAGTATTAACTGCCTGGGGAAAATTTAAGGCGGATACTTTAAACCTCAGCCGATTGGGTGAGCTTAATACACAAGCACTCATGTTAATGGATCGGGCGGGTTGGAAGTGATACCCGCTTATCAACAAGCTGAGTCGTTTAGATGAAATTTTCCTTATGGGAAATAGCAGTAACCGCTATAGCTTTGGTCTTGGCAATACCAGTTTTTGTTATTTTAGCTAATGTATTCGTGCCGGCTGGTGATGTGTGGCAGCACCTTTATTCCACCGTCCTTAGCGACTACATCAGCAACTCCCTGCTATTGATGCTCGGTGTTACCATCGGCAGCTTTCTGCTCGGGGTAACTGCGGCTTGGCTTGTCTCCATGACTGAATTTCCGGGGCGAAAGCACTTTGAATGGGCGTTACTACTGCCTATGGCCATCCCCGCTTACATTATTGCCTACACCTATACGGGAATGTTAGATTTTGCCGGACCGTTGCAGACAAGTTTGCGAGAGATCAGCGGTTGGGGATACGGTGATTACTGGTTTCCAGAGGTGCGCTCTCTTTCTGGGGCGGCCATTATGATGACCTTGGTATTCTATCCCTATGTGTACTTATTGGCCCGCGCAGCCTTTCTGAGCCAATCCTTGTGTGTTTTAGAAGTTAGCCGTAGTCTTGGTAATGGTCCCTGGAGAACTTTTTTTACCGTAGCTCTGCCTTTAGCACGACCGGCAATTATCGCAGGCTTGTCCTTGGTATTAATGGAAACGCTTGCTGATTATGGAACCGTACAATATTTTGGTGTCTCCACCTTTACAACGGGTATTTTCCGTACTTGGTACGGCCTCGATAATGCGCCGGCGGCAGCGCAATTAGCCGCTATATTATTATTGTTCGTCTTGGTGTTGTTGACCTTAGAGCGCTATTCACGACGAAAAGCCCGATATCACAATACCAGCCGGAGTCAGCATACCTTGGGGCGTTTTCGGCTAAAGGGATGGAATAAATTTGCTGCAATTCTAATTTGTTTCTCCATGTTATTATTTGGCTTCTTATTACCAGCTGCTCAACTGGCCGTTTGGGCGATCGATACCGCGACTGACGTTATCGATGAGCGATTTATTTCATTGGTTTTACATAGCTTGGGCTTGGCTGCATCGGCAGCCATTTTGGCACTAATCATTTCCCTTACACTAGCTTATGGCCGTCGTTTAAATCCGACACCGCTGATAAAATCGCTGGTTCGAATTTCCAGTATGGGTTATGCAGTTCCAGGAACCGTCATTGCGATAGGTGTTATTATTCCACTTGGTTATCTAGATAACCTGATCGACAGTTGGATGCGCACTCATTTTGACTATTCCACCGGACTAATATTTAGCGGTACTATTTTCGCCTTGTTGTTTGCTTATATGGCGCGTTTTCTTGCCGTCTCTTTGCATGCAGTGGAATCCGGGATGGAACGAATTACTCCATCAATGGATGAGGCTGCGCGTTCCTTGGGATGTCGCCCTGCAGGGATACTAAGAAAAATTCATATTCCAATGTTGAAAAGCAGTGTTCTGACCGCAGTGTTATTGGTTTTTGTCGATGTGTTGAAAGAATTGCCCGCGACACTTATCTTACGGCCGTTTAATTTCAATACCCTAGCGGTAAAAGTCTATGAGTTAGCCGCAGATGAGCGCCTGGCGGATTCATCCAGCGCAGCACTTGCTATTGTTTTAGTGGGTATAGTACCGGTTATTATTCTCAATCGTTCAATTTCAGGGTTTACACAGAGGTCACGCAGTCGTCATGAAGATCCAGCTTGAAGTTAATAATGTCACTATCGCTTATGGCGATAAAACCGTTGTAAAAGAGGCCAGTTTTTCCCTTGAACCTGGTAGCATAGGGTGTTTGTTGGGTCCCAGTGGCTGTGGAAAAACCTCTTTACTTCGTGCCATCGCTGGTTATGAGCCCATCATTGAAGGTGATATTCGGCTACAGCAAAATTTGGTTTCACAAAGTGGTTTTCAAGTACCACCAGAGCAGCGTCGTGTTGGTATGGTGTTTCAGGACTTTGCACTATTTCCCCACTTGAGTGTAGAAGACAACATTGCATTTGGCCTTAAAACCCTAACCGATCAGCAACGTAAAGCGCGCGTAAATGAATTACTGACCTTGGTTGGATTATCGGATCTAAATGCTAGTTACCCCCACCAACTCTCTGGTGGTCAACAGCAACGTATTGCTTTGATACGAGCCATGGCACCGCGTCCTGAAATATTATTGATGGATGAACCCTTTTCTAGTATCGATAGCCAGTTAAAAGAACTCTTAGCGCGAGAAGTGCGTCAATTACTCAAAACAGATGGCATCACCGCTATTTTGGTCACCCATGATCAAATGGAAGCTTTCGCCATGGCCGACATGATTGGCGTGTTTAACCAAGGACGATTACATCAATGGGATTCGGGCTACCAAATCTATCATAATCCTGTGGATCGCTTCGTTGCTAATTTTATTGGTCAAGGTGTCATGTTGCCCGGACAAGTGGTTCAGGGTGAAGGTGTTATGACTGAGATAGCCATGTTAAAAGGAAACATCCCAGATTTTTGGGTTGATGGTCATCCGGTAGAAGTGCTGCTACGTCCCGATGATGTGCTCCATGACGACCACAGCGATTTTAAGTTAGAAATCAAGTCAAGAGTATTCCGCGGCACTGACTATCTATATACATTACTGTTGCCCAGTGGACAGGAAATATTGTGCATGGTGCAGAGTCATCATAATCATCAGGTTGGTGAATATATTGGCGTGCAGTTAGAGTTGGATGATTTGGTGATATTACCAAAAGAAGCAAGTTAACCGTAAAGTATTTATTACCTAGGAGTCTCGGATTGAGGTCAACCATGCTAGGGCAGCCTGTAAACATCATTTGTATGAAATGGGGCACTAAATATAGTCCAGATTATGTAAATACTCTTTACTCCATGGTTAATAGACACATGATTCGCCCCTTTCGTTTTGTTTGTTTGACCGATAATAATGATGGATTTGTATCAGAAATAGAAGTTTTACCACTAGCTAAATTAAATATACCAGCTGGTCCTGAAAGGGGCTGGGATAAACTATTAACCTTTACATCACCTCTCTATGATCTAGTCGGCAAAGTACTGTTTTTAGATTTGGATGTGGTGATAGTTGATGACATAGATTGTTTTTTTGATCATGCCGCTGAATTTCCAATCATCAAGGATTGGGCGAAAAAAGATGTAACGGGCAATTCATCTGTCTATCGGTTTACAGCAGGTAATCATGGGGATATTTTGGATAACTTTCGAAAGCATCACCAAAGGATTAGGCAGCAAGTGCGTAATGAACAGGAATATTTATCCAGTTATGTTGATGGACAAAATAAATTGAGTTATTGGCCTGAGTCTTGGTGTCAAAGCTTTAAATATAATTGTCTCCATCAAGGGTTAGAGGCTTGGTTTAAAGTACCTCTAAAACCAGAAGGAGCTAAGATCATTGTTTTTCATGGTAAACCAAATCCGCCCGATGCAATCAAAGGCCGAAGTGGTAAATGGTACAGAAAAGTCTTGCCTACTCCTTGGATTGCTGAACATTGGCAGTAACTTAAGGTAGAATATATACCCATCATCATTCAAGAATAAAATTAAAGGAATACTTAATGAGATTCAAATTGCTACTTAGTTGCCTGCTTATCTTTGCCTATGCTACTAGCATCAACGCCAAGAAATTAACCGTTGAACGAATGTTTTCATCACCTTCTTTAACAGGCGCTTCTGTCAGAGGTCTAAAAATTTCTCCCGATGGTTCAAGGGTTACCTTTTTAAAAGGTAAAGATACTGACTACGAGAGAATGGATCTGTGGGAATATAATATTGCCTCAGGCAAAACACGCCTGTTGTTCGATTCCGATGATTTGCATTCAGGTAAGGAAGTATTGTCCGATGAAGAAAAAGCCCGTCGAGAAAGAATGCGATTAAGTGGCACTGGCATAGTCAGTTACCAATGGTCTAGTGATGGTAAGGCACTTCTCTTTCCCCTAGGAGGTGATATCTATTACTACAAGGTGGGTAATAAAAAAGCGCGTAAAATTATCAATACACCAGAATTTGAAACGGACAGCAAATTTTCTCCAAAGGGTAACTTCATTTCTTTCATCCGTGATCAAAACCTCTTTATTCTGCAGATTGAAACAGGCAATGAGACTCAATTAACACAGGATGGTAAAGGTCCCATCAAAAATGGTATGGCAGAATTTGTAGCCCAAGAAGAAATGGACAGGATGACAGGCTATTGGTGGTCAGATGACGAGTCAAAAATTGCCTTTACTCGGGTTGATGAATCGCCGGTTGAAGAAGTTACAAGAACAGAAATCTATGCTGAGGAAGTAAAGTCTGTTACCCAACGCTATCCTTTTGCAGGTAAGGCAAATGTTGAAATTGCGTTAGGTGTTATTGGCATTGATAGTAAAATAGTCAGGTGGGTAGATTTAGGTAAAAACAAGGATCATTACCTGCCAAGGGTAAAATGGACTAAGAACAATTCAAAACTGTCTTACCAATGGCAAAGTCGCGATCAAAAACATCTGGTTTTAAATGAGTTTGATTGGCAGTCTCAAAATAACAAAACTCTTTTAGAGGAAAAAAGTAAGACTTGGTTAAATTTACATTCTGACTTACGCTTTCTAAAAGATGGCAAGATGATTTGGGCATCTGAAAAAGACGGTTATAAGCATCTCTATTTGCACCAGGCCGACGGTAAATTGATCAAGCAATTGACGAGCGGAAAGTGGGTTGTTAACTCAATTGTTAATATCGATGAAGATATAGGTGTTATTTATTTTACAGGTCGCAAAGAAACTCCCTTAGAAAGACATCTCTATTCTGTTTCAATGAAAACAGGTAAATTGAATAAAATCACCAAACGTAGTGGATTCCATACCATAACCTTCTCCAAAGATAGTAAAAGTTATATTGATAGATACTCATCCATCACCACTCCACCTCAAGTAAGTTTGCATGATGTAGCGGGTAATCATCTAACATGGCTTTCCGAAAACAAAATTGATAAAGCCCATCCACTATTTGACTATATTGGAGATTTCATTGAGCCTGAATTAGCTACTTTTCAAACAGAAGATAAGACAACCTTATATTATAGACTTTACAAACCAGCTGACTTTGATCCAAAAAAGAAATATCCGGCATTGGTTTACCTTTATAGTGGACCCCGTGCCCAAATGGTTACCAATAGTTGGCAGCGATACTTTGTACAGTATATGGCACAACAGGGCTATGCTGTTTTTACAGTGGATAATCGCGGATCGAACTATCGTGGAAAGAAGTTTGAAGATCATTTGTATCGGGCCATGGGTGATATAGAAGTTAAGGATCAGGTTAATGGCGTTAAATTTCTTCATTCATTGTCTTGGATTGATAGGGATAAAATTGGAGTCCATGGGCACAGTTATGGTGGTTATGTGACTCTTATGGCCATGTTTAAGTCGCCTGAATACTTTAAGGCTGGTGTTTCAGGTGCTCCCGTGACTGACTGGGCCTTGTATGATACTCATTACACAGAGCGTTATATGGGAACGCCAGAAAATGATAGCAAAGCCTATGAGGATTCATCAGTATTTCCCTACGCAACTCAACTCGTTGGACCTTTGTTGATCTATCACGGCATGGCAGATGATAATGTGTTGTTTAAAAATAGCACCAAGCTTTATAAGGTTTTACAAGATAATAATATTCAATTTATGACTATGGATTATCCTGGTAAAAAACACAGTATTCGAGGCAAAAAAACTCAAATGCATCGGCTTAATATGATTCGGGGTTTCTTCGATTTGCACTTTGGCATTAAACGTTAATTGATTATTTTAGTAAAAGCACAGGCATAAGAAGTTGCCCTAGAATTCTAATGAAGGCTCTAATCTCTCTCATAGATAGATTTGATAGGGTTATTGTGAGAAGATGTCTGCGCTTTGAGACGATTATTTCATGAATTTAGCCCTAAAGAACCAAACATTAAAACCTGCTACAAGAGAATGACTTTTCATTTTTAAAAGGATTTAACCATGAATTTTATAACATTAGTACTCCGATTGAGCTTCTCAGTTAGTTTAGGACTGATTCTTTCAGGTTGTGCCAGGTATAATGCTCCTTTCATCATGACATCCGAAAATTTGAACTTAATCACAGGTGTTCGTGAACAGAATGTTCTGTCTCCTTACCTTGAACTCAATGAACAGTACTTACAGGGCAAGTTGTCAGTTAAAGTGGTAACAACCCTAGGTGATGAAAGAGTACCCAGTGGGCATTATTTTACTGGTAAATACAGTACTGACGGCGAAATAAATAAGCAAGATGGTTTCACTGCAGAAGTGACCGAAGTTTATTTTATCAACAACTCAGATACAAATATCAAAATAACACCCTTGAATATTGAAGTGGCTGATCGTGGTTTAGTTCAGCTGTCAGATACAGAGTTTACTATTCCTGCTTACAAGGCAAAAATTAGTTCTAAACATGTCGCTACAACGGGTATCTATCTTAAAAAGCAATCGGTTAAATTACACTTCCTATTAGATGGCAACTTACAGAAATTAGAAGGTAATGTACTAAGACTGAGTGTTAATGATTAAATACTTAGAGCAGTAGCTGGTTCTACATATTCAAAATTAAGGTTTGTAGCTACACTTTCACAGGTTACCTGACCACGATAAACATTTAGACCATTACGTAAATCAACATTATCAGTTAAAGCTTGCTTGTAACCCTTATTAGCCAATTCAAGAATGAATGGAAGTGTTACGTTGTTCAGTGCAAAAGTAGATGTTAAAGGCACAGCACCTGGCATGTTTGCAACACAATAGTGAACCACATCATCAACTATGTAAGTTGGATCCGCGTGGGTTGTAGCGTGGGATGTTGCAAAACAACCACCTTGATCAATTGCCACATCCACTACTGCAGCACCCGGTTTCATACGACTGATCATATCGGCAGTAACCAGCTTAGGAGCAGCAGCACCGGGGATAAGAACGCCACCGATAACTAAATCAGCACTTAGTACATGTTCATCTAGAGCATCTTTACTTGAAAAAATAGTTTGAACTGTCGCACCATACTGCGCATTGAGTCTGCGTAGCACATCAATATTTCTATCAAGGATAACCACTTGAGCGCCCATGCCGATGGCCATTTGAGCAGCATTATTGCCAACAACACCACCACCAATGATCACAACCTTAGCGGGTTTAACACCAGGTACACCACCAAGAAGCATGCCGCGGCCTGCTTTGGATTTTTCAAGACACTGGGCACCAGCTTGAATTGACATACGACCTGCAACTTCTGACATGGGAGCAAGTAAAGGCAATCCACCTGTTGCAGAGGTGACAGTTTCATAAGCTATGCACACTGCTTTTGAATTAATTAAGTCTTCAGTTTGAGGTAAGTCTGGTGCAAGGTGGAGATAGGTGAAAAGGATCTGGCCTTCTCTTAGGCGAGCGCGTTCTTCAGTCAAAGGTTCTTTAACCTTCACAATCATATCTGCTTCAGCAAATATCTGCTCAGCAAAAGGGGCAATTGAAGCACCGTGTTCAGAATAATCTTCATCCGTAAAGCCTATGCCGATACCTGCATTATGTTCAACAATCACTTCATGGCCTGCAGCGATAAGTTCTCTAACATTAGCCGGGATCATCCCAACGCGATATTCGTGATTCTTAATTTCCTTTGGTATACCGATTAACATAATAACCTCTACAAGTATGCTCATAATTATATTCGGCTAGTATAGTGCAGTTTAGTCTATATATCTGACTATTAATTAACGGTTAAATGATATATTATCCTGTTAAATGTATATAAAAAGAGAAAAACTCTGTGCAACCTAATGCTTATAGTTTAGATAGAACCGACCTTATGATCCTTAAGGAGTTACAAGAAAATGCTAAGATCAGTAATGTGGAATTAGCACGAAGGGTTCATTTAAGTCCAACACCTTGTTTGGAGAGGGTGAAAAGATTAGAAAAAAATGAATATATTAAAGGCTATCGAGCAGCATTAAATCCCAATAAATTATCGGCAAACTTGCTTTCATTCGTAGAAATTAAATTAACTCGTACATCCAAGGATGTCTTTACTGAATTTAAAAAGGCCGTTAAAGAACTCCCCCAAGTACTTGAGTGTCATTTAGTATCCGGTGATTTTGATTATTTACTGAAGACTAGGGTGGCAGATATGATTGCCTATCGAGAGTTACTGGGTGAAACACTTTTAACCCTACCACATGTGAGCAGTTCACGATCCTACATGGTGATGGAGGAGGTTAAGGAGTCAAGTTTAATTCCTATACCGGACTATAGGCTACCTGCTTGAAAGTCAGGACTTTTACTCGTGTAGATATCGCTATAGTGTAGCCATTAAATGTCAGGTATTATACTTGCAAAACGGGTATAATATTAGCTAGGTTAACAACCCTCTAATAAATTAAATAATGGAACTGGATTGAAGCAAGCAACGACAAAAAAATCAGCCAAGGCTATGAGAAGAAAACCTTTAAAGACTGCTAATACCCATCCCATGAGTAAGCGATTTAGAGAAGGGATTATGATTCTTCTTGTCACCATTTCGTTATTTTTATTGTTGGCGATGTTGACCTATAGTCCGCAGGATCCTGGTTGGACATTTAGTGGTAAAAATGATCTGGTGCATAATTCAGGTGGTCGAGCTGGCGCTTGGTTTGCTGATGTGTTCTTGCAATTTTTTGGCTATCTTGCCTATATGTTCCCATTAATGGTCGCTTATACTGGCTATCTCAGTCATAAGGTGGTGGCTGAACCCGATGAAGATCAGCGGCTATTTTTAGCCTTTAGAAGTGGTGGCTTTATTCTCACACTGCTTGCAGGCTCAGGTCTTGCACATATGCATTTCTTTGATCCTAATGTACAACCGAGCTACACAGCCGGTGGCATCCTTGGCAAAATAATGGCTGACTCTTTGGTCCCTTATTTCGGCTACCTAGGTGGCACTCTCATGCTACTGGCCTTGTTTTTAACTGGCTTTACTTGGTTCAGTGGAATGTCTTGGTTAAGTCTAATGGATAACCTAGGCCGTTTAACTCAGAAATTTCTTAAAGCTTTCAAAGCTTGGTTAATTGCGCTATTTGCTTGGATAAAAAGCACAAGAGAAAATCTAACTGCCAAGAAAGCTAAACAAGTGCGCATTAAATCTGTAAAGAAAGAATTAAAGAAGGTAGAAAATAGAGCTCCTGTAAAAATTGAACCGGTGATTAATCGAGTTGAACTGAGTCAGAGGGTTGAAAAAGAGCGTCAAGTTAAGCTATTTGATGAACCTGTAGAAGGCGAGTTACCTCCTGTCTCTTTGTTAGATCCGGCCTTAGCAAGACAATATAAGGTATCACAAGAATCCTTAGAAGCCATGTCACGACTTGTTGAAATGAAGCTTGCAGATTTCTCTATTGATGCCCAGGTAGTGGCTGTCCATCCGGGCCCTGTGATCACTCGTTTTGAACTTGACTTGGCTCCAGGTGTTAAGGTTTCCAAAATCTCTAATTTATCTAAGGACTTGGCCCGTGCTCTATCAGCCATCAGCGTTAGAATCGTTGAGGTGATCCCTGGAAAATCCGTCATCGGTCTTGAAATTCCCAATGAAGATAGAGAAATGGTTCGTCTAAGTGAGGTTATTGCCTCCAAAACCTTTGATGATTCCAGCTCAGATTTGAGCATGTGTTTAGGTAAAGATATTGCTGGCCAACCTGTGGTTGTTGATTTGAGTAAAATGCCCCACCTGTTAGTTGCAGGTACCACGGGTTCTGGAAAATCTGTTGGAATCAATGCCATGATCATCAGCCTTCTGTATAAATCAAAACCAGAAGACGTACGCATGATAATGATCGATCCCAAGATGTTGGAATTATCGGTTTATGATGGCATTCCCCATTTATTAGCGCCTGTTGTAACGGATATGAAAGATGCTGCTAATTCTCTTCGCTGGTGCGTGGGAGAAATGGAGCGGCGTTATAAGTTAATGTCAGCCCTCGGCGTTAGAAATTTGGCGGGTTACAATAAGAAAATTAAAGATGCAATAAAAGCTGGTACACCGCTTACTGATCCTATCTGGCAACCCACAGAAAACATGTTAATTAATCCACCTGAATTAGAAGTGCTGCCTAAGGTTGTTGTGATCATCGATGAGCTTGCTGACATGATGATGATTGTTGGTAAGAAAGTGGAAGAGTTAATTGCTCGAATTGCTCAAAAGGCCAGAGCTGCTGGTATTCACTTGATACTAGCAACCCAACGTCCAAGTGTTGATGTATTAACAGGTCTCATTAAAGCTAATATCCCAAGTCGTATTGCTTTCCAAGTGTCATCTCGAATTGATTCCCGTACTATTTTGGATGAAATGGGTGCTGAACAACTTCTCGGTCAGGGCGATATGCTCTACATGCCTGCTGGCACAAGTATCCCCGTTAGAGTTCATGGTGCCTTTGTTGCAGATCATGAAGTGCATAAGGTAGTAGCTGACTGGTGTAAACGTGGAGAACCTGACTTCATCAAGGAGATCACAGAAGGTGGTGGAGTTGCTGATGCCATACCAGGCATGGCTCCAGAACCATCAGATAATGATGTGGATGTACTTTATGATGAGGCAGTGGCCTTTGTCACCCATTCCCGCAAGGCATCCATTTCAAGTGTACAACGTCGACTTAAGGTTGGTTATAATCGAGCTGCTAGAATGATAGAAGAAATGGAATTATCAGGTGTTGTTACAGAAATGCAATCAAATGGTAGTCGAGAAGTACTTGCTCCACCGCCTCCAGCTATGGACTAACCCATGAAATTATTGAGAAGCCTGTTGTTAATGGTGTTTATTAGTCATGGTCTGGTCGTAACCTCTGAAGAAACAGCTATTCAATCAGACATCCTAGAGACAGAATTATCCGAAGCTTTGCAAAAGCTCAATGGTTACTTAACTAACCTTGAAAGCTATGAAGCTAATTTTCAACAAAAACTGTCAGGTAGCTCAAGAATGAATGCTGAAACCGTATCAGGAAGGTTCTTGATGAAACGCCCAGACAGGTTTCGTTGGCAGATTAACTCTCCCTATGAGCAAACAATAATAGCCGATGGAAAAAGTATCTGGACAGTGGATAATGATCTGGAACAGGTTACGGTTAGTGATATAGAAGCGAGTGTAGCGAATTCGCCGATCATGTTGATTAGTCGAAAAAACAATCAACTGGACAGGATGTTTAGCGTAATAGAACTAGAATCTAAAACAAATTTAGTGAAGTTCCTATTAAAACCAAAAGACAGCAGCTCAAACTTTGAGTTTATCCTGCTAGGTTTTGAAGATGGATTTTTAAAACTCATTGAACTCAACGATAGTTTAGGTCAGTCAACTAGGATTGTTATGACTAATGTTAGAAATAACCCGATTATCTCTAATGCTGAATTTGTCTATCAAGAAATAGCTGATTTTGATGTTCTTGATTCCAGAGCAAAGAGTGATTCAGGTGACTGAATCTGATTTTCGACCCCTTGCTGATAGACTCAGGCCAAGAATTCTCGAAGACTATGTTGGTCAGTCCCATATATTAGGTGAGGATAAACCGTTAACTAAAGCCATTGAATCAGATCATCTGCACTCAATGATTTTTTGGGGTCCTCCAGGCACTGGAAAAACTACCCTAGCCAAACTAATTGCAGAGATAAGTGAAAGCCACATCGAGAACATCTCTGCTGTGCTTTCAGGCGTCAAAGACATTCGAGCTGCCATGGAGAGGGCTGAGTACAATAAGAGTAATGGTAAGCGAACTATCCTTTTTGTAGACGAAGTACATCGCTTTAATAAAGCTCAGCAGGACGCATTTTTGCCCTTTGTAGAAAATGGCACTATCACCTTTATTGGTGCCACCACTGAAAACCCCTCTTTTGAGCTAAATAACGCTTTATTATCTCGAGCAAGAGTCTATGTGATTCAAAGACTCGATGATGAGGCCTTGGCGCAAATTTTAACGAGAGCGCTTAATGATACCGAACTAGGTTTAGGCGACCTAAGTTTTGAGATAAATGAACAGCAACAATCTAAACTCTTTATGGCTGCTGACGGTGATGGCAGACGTCTGCTTAATTTGGTTGAGCTTCTCGCAGACGTCACTTCTGACCAAAATGAGGTCACTGATGAGTTATTGTCAGAGGTTTTAAAACAAAGCCACCGAACCTTTGATAAGGGGGGAGAGCATTTTTATGATCAAATCTCTGCCTTGCATAAATCTGTGAGAGGTTCTGATCCCGATGCCAGTCTCTACTGGTTTTGTCGAATGATTGATGGTGGTTGCGATGCGCTTTATATCGCAAGACGCCTTGTCAGAATGGCTTCTGAGGATATTGGAAATGCAGATCCACGCGCCTTACAAATTGCCTTGTCAGCTTGGCAGACTCAAGAGCGTCTTGGTTCACCTGAGGGAGAGTTGGCTATTGCTCAGGCAATTATTTACATGGCAAGTGCTGCTAAGAGTAATGCGGTTTACCTCGCCTTTAATCGTGCTATGAAAGATGTTCGTCAATCGCCATCCCAAGAAGTGCCACTACATCTTCGTAATGCACCAACGAAATTAATGAAAGAATTAGACTATGGAAAAGCCTACCGTTATGCCCATGATGAGCCTGGTGCTTATGCGGCGGGATCTAACTATTTTCCTGATGATAAAAATCCGGTAAACTATTATCAACCGGTGGATAGGGGACTTGAGATAAAAATCAAACAAAAACTAGATCACCTAAAGCAACTTGATGCCGCTTGGGCGCTAAAACAACCCAAGTAATACAGGAAAGTCACCATGTTACAAATTACTCCAAGCTTATTAATGGCTATAGCATCCGGTGGCGCTGTTGGAGCTTTGTTACGCTTTTTTGTACAATATTATTCCACCAGTTTATTCGGCCTGACTTTTCCTTGGGGAACTTTATTTGTCAATGTTCTAGGTTGTGGCCTTATTGGTTTAATTTCAGGTTACTGGACATCGTCTGATTTTGCCATGAGTGTGGAATTAAGGGGGGCACTGGTGATTGGTTGTTTGGGGGCATTTACAACCTTCTCAGCTTTTTCGCTAGATAGCCTAGTACTTTTTCAAAACGGCGAGTTATTAAGAGCAGCATTTAATGTGGTAGGAACCTTAACTTTTTGCCTGGTTGCAGTTGCCCTTGGTTCCTATTTAGGAACGAGACTAGCTGGTTAGGTCGGTAGAATTGCTGATAAACTAATTAATACTTATAGAAAGGATAGAAAACAAATGATTAATTCCAGACTTTTGCGAACTGATCTTGATAGGGTCGTCAGCAATCTGGCACGTAGAGGTTATGCCTTTGACGCAGCTCAATATCAAACTTTAGAAAGTCGTCGTAAAGAATTGCAGGTAAAAACTGAGCAATTACAAAACCATCGCAATGTCAGCTCTAAGGCCATAGGTAAAGCAAAGGCTGCTGGTGAAGATATACAGCCATTAGTTGCAGCTGTAGGTCAACTTGGCAAAGAACTTAGTGCAGCTAGTGATGAATTAACTGAACTACAACAACAGCTTACTGATTTAATGTTAAACACACCCAATCTGCTTGATGACTCTGTTCCTGATGGTGAAAATGAGCAGGATAATCAAGAAATATTCAAATGGGGAACGCCAAAGAGTTTTAATTTTAAGATAAAAGATCATGTTGATTTGGGCGCAATAAACGGTGAAATGGATTTTGAGCTAGCGGCGAAAATAACAGGATCTAGGTTTGTTGTTATAAAAGGTCAGCTAGCAAAAATGCAACGGGCACTTACGCAGTTTATGTTAAATACCCATATCGAGTACCATGGATATGAGGAAGTTTATGTGCCTTACTTGGTCAATGCTGAGAGTTTAACTGGAACAAGTAATCTACCGAAATTTGAAGAAGATCTATTTGCTATCAAGGGCGGAACTGAGGAAAATCAACAACTGTATTTAATACCTACAGCAGAGGTACCGGTTACTAATATCGCCCGTGATCGTATTTATGATGCTGATCAAATGCCCCAGAAATTCGTTTGCCATAGTCCTTGTTTTCGAAGTGAGGCTGGCTCCTATGGTCGTGATACAAGGGGATTAATCAGACAACATCAGTTTGAAAAAGTCGAAATGGTACAGATAGTAAAACCTGAAGATTCTGCAAAATCCTTAGAAGAGCTCACTGCCCATGCTGAGAGAATATTACAACTTCTTGATTTACCCTACCGTAAAATCATTTTATGTTCAGGTGATGTATCCTTTGGCTCATCCAAGACTTATGATTTAGACGTTTGGTTGCCAGCTCAAGATACKTATCGAGRAATTTCTTCCTGTAGTCTTTTTGGTGATTTTCAAGCCAGACGAATGCAGGCTAGATGGCGTAACCCAGAAACGGGTAAGCCAGAACTCGTTCATACTATAAATGGTTCAGGATTGGCTGTTGGACGTACCTTGGTTGCCATAATGGAGAACTATCAACAGGCTGACGGCAGTATTAAAGTTCCAGAGGTATTACAAGCTTATATGGGTGGTGTCACAGTTATTGGTAAAAACTAGATACAACGAGATGGTTTTGGTAAACCGGCTATTCTGGTGGCCTGCTTGGCAGGTCCACCGGGAAATAACATCATTAAAAAAATACTATTACCCTTTTCTTCCCCCAACTGTTTCGCGAGATACTTTACTAGTGGTCTAATGGAGGGACTTTTATTAAATTCATCATAAAAATTTCGGACATAATTAATCACTTGCCAATGGTCATCGGTTAAGAGCAATTCATCATCTTCTGCAAAAAGTTCAGCTATCTGTTTATTCCAACTAGCTGGATCAGCAAGGTAGCCATTTTTATCAAGCTGAAGATCCTCAAAGTGCAATGTCATGCCCAGTTAACCAACTTGTCATATTGTAGGGTAAGTTCGACGAATTCCTGATAATTTATCAGTTCATACTTTAGAGAGGAACTTAGACGGGAATTTAATGTTGTTTCTTGGTAGGAACTTTGACTGGTAAGTTCTTTAAATTGTGCGCTTAAACCTCTTGCTTCCAGATCCACATCCATCACATAAATAGTCAGTGATTTAGCTAATGTATTTAAACGTTTGAGGCTTGGCAGATGACAGGATATGGAAACAGCATCCTCAAGTAGAATAATGCCATCACCAACTTCTAGTGACGCTAGGCAAAGCTTAAACCAAGTTTGATCATCACAGCTATGTTGTAGGGAATGAAGAATTGCCATGATTAAAAATTTAAAACCTCTGTATGATTTAAAATAGCCTCTTGAATGGCAGCCTTGTTAACTTGTTTAAAATGGATATTTTCATCAGCTTCACATTGATATTCACTCATTGCTACTTCATCCACCAATAAACATTTCACATCATAGAGATCTAATGCAGCAAGAAGCGCAGAGTGGTTTTTAATTTGTACAATCTCAGGGCGCTGATTTTTTTGAACATGAAGTACTGCAGAACCTCGAAGTAAGATACTAACCTCAAAGTCAAACGCAGCGTAAACCATTAGCATTTCAATGGCTTCATGACTTTTACTACTACCCATTGGAGAGTGATTAATAATGCCGAGAACGGATTTCATTTTAACCACCAAACTTTATTAAACGGTCTGACATTGCCGTTGCCTGAGCAAGACTACCAAGACCATCAAGTGTGAATTCATTGGCTAAATTTGTGCTATTGAGTTGTTCTTGAGCAGCAGTTTGCTTGTCACAAATTCCTCTTCTTAATGATCCTCCAATACAAACAGATAATTCAACATGATGTTTTTGTGCAAACAACTGCCATTCGAAGGTTATATTTGTTTCGTCAGTAGGAGGGCTATTCAGCTCACTAGCCACATAGACAGCGTCACCATGAAAAAAGATGCATTCAATCTTATGACCACATTCAATAACAGCTCGGGCAAAGGCTAGGGCACTAGAGTGTCCTTGTCTGCTGTAGGGTGATGCTGTCACTAATAATGTAAATCGACTCGTCATAATGTCAAACTAGGTTAATCAGAAAAAAAAGACCCGGCGTGTGCCGGGCTTAGGTATTAAAGTATTAAAGTATTAGGTATTCGGTAAGCTATTTATCTATAAATGAATTAATCATCAAAAAATGATAAAAGGTTTAGCAAATGAATAAATATATTATAAATATTCAGGTACATGCCCACCGTAGCTAAAATATAATTAGTCTGCTCACCACGAATGATGGAACTGGTATCGTATAAAATGAAGCCTGAGAACAGCAAAATAACCGCTGCTGATATTGCAAGGCTTAAACCCGATATTGCAACGCCAAAGAAGTAGTTAGCAACCAGATAAAGTATACTACCGAAAAACAAGATCATTAAACCAGCGAATAAGAAGCCTCGCATAAAGGTAAAATCTTTGCGGGTAGTTAGTACATAACCAGATAGTGCAAAGAAGATTAACCCTGTACCACCTAGAGCCTGCATGACAATTTGGCTACCGTGCATAGCAGTATAGGCGCTAATGGTAGGTCCAATCCAGTATCCCATCCAACCCGTGAATACGAAAGTTAATACAAGTCCCATTGATTTTTCTGCTGTACGGTGTATTGCAAATAACAAGCCCATAGCAACACCCAAGAACAGAAAGGGGTTTATAAAGGTCGCGTTAGTGGCTATGGCAACACCTGCCATGGCAGCACTAAAAATTAAAGTCACAGACAATAATAAATAGGTGTTTTTAAGTACCTTATTAATTTCAAGACTCATGCCTGAGGTTCTGGTAATGGTGGCTGTATTGTAATCCATAGATGTTTTTCCTTTATTGGTTGCTTGCTAAAGTTTACTTAAGGCGCTAGCTTTCACAGTTAAATAATTAAATCTTCTACCTACTATAGTAATCTCTGGCGCTTAATAAATAAAGAGCAGTATTGTTGCTAAATGCTTCATTGCATTAATAATATACTAAATCTGTACTTAAATTAACTAGAAAATGCTTGTTAATTTACTATATATGGCCAATTAATAGTTTTTCAAGAAAAACCCACTTTCAAGCTTCAAGTTTTAAAAACTTTACTGTATAGTTCACGCCTTCAGCGATTCGGTGAGATGGVAGAGHGGBTGAATGCACTAGTCTTGAAAACTAGCAAGGGTTTGTAGCCCTTCCAGGGTTCAAATCCCTGTCTCACCGCCATATTAAAAAAGCCTCTTTTTATAGAGGCTTTTTTTATGAAAAATCAAGGCTCTACCCAATTAACGGGGGATGGCATTCATTAAACCCTATTGATAATTCCATTCCATCCACAATGAGCTAGTACTCTCATACGATAATTCTCGGCTCTACCCAATTAAAGATTCCAAGCAGAAATTTCAGCCATTGAATAATAGCTTAAGCAAGTATCTATAAAAATACTATTGTTAATGATCTCTTGATGATAGGTTGACACATCATTAAGTATAATTCGGCCAAGAATAAATTCTGAGTAGACCCTAGAAAAGTAATTTAGAGATAAAACATATGAATAAGTCTGCAATAAAAGTATACCTAAGCGCAGTAATGATTAGCGCCGTTATTAGTTGTAGCGATAACAATAGCAATAAACAGATAACCGAAACCAAACAAGCGGAGCAAGGTTCAATGGATTCAAAATCAGATAAGAACATGCCCCCAAAAGCGAAGAAGGTTGAGCACTTAATGTCCATCCATGGTTATGAAAGAAATGACCAATATTATTGGCTAAGAGATGACACTAGAAAGAACAAGCAAGTACTAGACTATCTAGAAGCTGAAAATGATTATACAAAAAAGCAATTATCACATACTGAAGATTTGCAAAAGAAATTATTTGAAGAAATGACAGGTCGACTGGAGCCAAACGTTGAATCTGTACCTACTTTCGATAAAGGTTATTGGTTTTGGGATAAATACATTGAAGGACAGGATTATCCAATCCATGTTCGTCAAAAGGGCACTTTAGATGCTGATGAGCAATTATTACTCGATCAAAATAAAAGATCCGAAGGACATGAATATTATCAATTAGCGGCTATGGATATTAGCCCCAATCAAAAGTTGATGGCGATCTCTGAAGATGTCATTAGTCGTCGTCGTTATGATATTCGGATTAAGAATTTGCAAACGGCTGAGTTCTTTCCTGAAGTGATAGAGAATACATCTGGACAAGTTGTTTGGGCTAACGATAACAAAACGCTTTTTTATGTCCGCAAGCATCCTACCACCTTGTTACCTAATCAAGTTTATCGACATGAACTTGGTACATCTGCAGAAAAAGACGTATTAGTTTATGAAGAACAAGATGCAACTTTTTATATCAGTATTTACAAAACCCGCTCTGAAAAATTTATTGTCATTGAAATATCTTCAACAATGAATAGTGAAGTTAAATTTGTATCTGCTGACACACCTTCAGATGAATTTACGATGTTTCTTAAAAGAGAAAAGGAGCATTTATTTACGGTCGATCACATTGGCGATCAATTTTATATTCAATCAGACTTTGAAGCACTTAATGAAAGGCTTTGGAAAGTTGCTGAAGAAAAAATTGGTACTAAAGAACACTGGCAAGAAGTGATTGCCCATAGAGAAGATACTCTGATTCAAAACTTCGAATTATTTAACGATTACCTGGTGCTCAATGAACGAGTCAAGGGTCTCGAAAAACTACGCATTAGAGATTATGCGGGTAAGATCATCGCAGACCTTGCCTTTGATGATGAAGCATATAATGCAAGTTTTGGAAATAATCCCGATCCTGCATCAAGAATTTTTCGCTACGCTTATTCAAGCATGAATACCCCGAGTTCAGTTTATGATTATAATGTCGATAACAAAACTAGCGAGCTAAAGAAACAGGACAAGGTTATTGGTGAATTTCATCCTGCTCAATATCATAGTGAACGCATTATGATTGACGCGCGTGATGGTGTAAAAGTACCCGTCTCTATTGTTTATCGGAAAGATAAATTTAACAAAGATAGTACTAACCCTTTACTTCATTATGGCTATGGCTCTTACGGTGCTAGTACCGATCCAAGCTTTAGTATCTCTCGCTTAAGCCTCTTGGATAGAGGGGTAGTTTTTGCTATATCACATATTCGTGGTAGTAATATGTTAGGAAGAAAATGGTACGAAGATGGTAAAAAATTAACAAAAATGAATACCTTTACAGATTTTAACGATGCAACTAAGTCTCTGGTAAAACAAGGGTACGGCAATCCTGAGCGAGTTTATGCGATGGGTGGAAGTGCCGGTGGATTGCTAATGGGAGCTATCATCAATATGGAACCAGACCTTTATCATGGTGTAATAGCGTCGGTTCCTTTTGTAGATGTTATAACCACTATGTTAGATGAATCTATTCCTTTAACTTCCGGTGATCTTGATGAATGGGGAAACCCAAAAAATAAAGAGTACTACGATTACATGCTGTCCTATTCACCTTATGATCAAGTTAAAGTTCAAAACTATCCTCATTTGCTAGTCACAACGGGTTTGCATGATTCTCAGGTTCAGTACTGGGAGCCTGCGAAATGGGTTGCTAAACTAAGAGATATGAAAACAGACAACAACCTATTGCTACTCGATACAGACATGGAAGTGGGGCATGGTGGAAAATCTGGGCGTTATAAACGTTATCTTGATAGGGCAAAAGAATATGCATTCTTGTTGGATTTAGCAGGTATCAAAGAGTAAAAATATTATGGAAAAGTTTATATTACCCCTAATTATTATTGCAGTAATCGCTTTTTTCTATTTTCGTTTTAACGGAAACAGTGAACAGGCAGAAAAAAATAGTGCTATTGGTTTAGAGTTTTTAACGACTAATAAAACCAAAGAAGGTGTCATTGAAACCGCATCAGGGTTGCAATATTTAGTGTTAACTCAAGGTCAGGGTGACAAACATCCTGGTCCAAGAGATAAGGTAACGGTACACTATCATGGAAGTCTGTTGGATGGCACTGTCTTCGATAGTTCAGTCGAACGAGGTGAGTCTATTAGTTTTGCATTAAACCAAGTAATCCCTGGCTGGACAGAAGGTGTTCAACTAATGGTCGAGGGTGAAAAAACTCAACTTTTCATACCCTCAAATTTAGCCTATGGTAATCGTGCAACAGGTAAAATTGAACCTGGTTCATTGTTAATTTTTGAAGTAGAATTAATTTCAATAAAATAGGGCCTGTTTTTAATGAAGTTACCTCGACTGAAAACTATTTTACTTACTCCTCTCGTGTTATTTGGATTGTTCTATCTAGTCGGTGTTTTCATGGTGTTACAAGATGATAGAAAGGTTACGCCGCTTGTAAAACTTCCACAGACACCTAATACGGTAGCGATTTTTGGTGCCAGTGGCACTGCGGGCGATGGCATATTAGCAGCGACTTTGGCGAGCCCTGATATCGACAAGATCCATGTTATAACTCGACGAGTCACACCTCGAATGGAGGAGGGTATTGCTTCCGGTAAGATAAATCTGACAAGGCATGAGGATTATCTCGATTACAGTGCTGTAATTGACTTATTCTCTGATGTTGATGCAGTTTATTGGGCGATTGGTATTAGTACTTTTGCTGTGGATGAAGAGACCTATGGCGTGATCCACCTTGATTTTCCAATGCAATTTGTTAATGCTTGGCTAAAAGTCAGTAGCAAAAATGATATTTCATTTCATTATATCAGTTCTAGTGATATTTCCGAAGATTCCTCTGCCATGTGGGCTCGCGTAAAGGTACAAGCGGAAAAAGCACTGATCAGCTTTGCACAAGGGTCGAAAATGCGCGTTATTGCTTACCGTCCAGATTATATAGGTCCAACGAAAGAAGAAGCGCATCTTGGTCAAAACATGCTTTATTGGTTTTTTGCACCTGTAGGAGCAGCGGTCATGGCAACGCAAATTGGTCAAGCAATGGTCGAGGTTACCCTTAGGGGAGATGAGTTTGTCAATGGCCATAAACTTTCTACTGGAAAAATTATTCGATACAGTAATGCTTATGAAGGGCGACTTTAGAAGCTGCTTATTAGTCATCACTAGAATTGACGATCAGTGCTCGAATAAGAGAATTTTTGTTTCATTGTTTATTAAAGACATTTGACTTAAGATTATCAATGTAATATTACACTCAGTTTAAAGGCATTGTTAATGTTCAATAGTAAAGTAATGTTCAATAATAAAGTAATTTGGATCACAGGAGCCTCATCAGGTATTGGCAAAGCCATTGCTCTTAATATGGTGTTAAATGGAGCTCGAGTAATTTTAAGTGCACGCCGTAAAAAGGTGTTAGAAGATGTTAAAAAAGCCTGTCTACAGAGAGGAGCAGAGGAGGATGATATTCTAGTATTACCTCTTGATATGTTAGAGCAAGATAAATTTCCAGCTGCTGTGAAGCAGGTAATGAATCACTTCGGTGCCATCGACATGTTATTTAATAATGCCGGAATTTCACAACGTTCAGTTTGTCTAGAGACGGATATGTCTACCTATCGTACTTTATTTGAAGTGGACGTTTTTGGTCAAATTGCTCTAACCAAACAAGTACTACCAATCATGGTTAAGCAGGCTAGTGGACATCTTGTTATAACGTCTAGTATTGCTGGTAAAATTGGTGTTCCATTTCGAACAGGCTACTGCGCCGCCAAGCATGCAGTCATGGGATTTTTTGATGCTCTCAGAGCAGAACTTGCCAATACATCCATTAAGGTCACTACCATTACACCAGGGTTTATACGTACAAGTTTGTCAGAGAATGCTCTTAAGGGAGATGGTAGCAATTTTGGGGTTACTGACTCGGATATCGCTAACGGAATTGATGTGGATGACTGTGCAAAACAAATCATTAAGGGTTTTATTAAGGGTAAAAAAGAAATTGTTGTGGCAGGTAGAAGAGAGTTGAGTGCGTTAAGATTAAAACGTTTTTTCCCAAACATACTTTTTAGCGTAATCGCAAAGATTGTTACAAAACCAGCAGCGACGAAATCCTAGTTGAAAACTTAATTATTCAGCCAGGTGCTTCATTTGCGTATATTATCCCTAAGCAAACATTTCATGATCCTGAACCCGGAGATACTCTGGGATTTAAAGTGAGAACTATTGAAGGCGCGGCTCTACCAAAATGGATTCGCTTTATATCTCTAGAATGTTGTTTATTAGGTAAGGCACCGAGTGATTTGGCCCATGATTTTGAGTTGGATATTATACTAACAGCTACAGATTTCGATAGTTTCAGTGCAAAAACTTTATTCAAGGTACATCGTTAGGTCAAGGGGTTGAACGGGTATCTACAATTTTATTCGTAAGTCTTTGTTACATTCTTTTGTTACCAATCTATCGCTTCTATGTGTAGCCTTAGGTCCAAATCAACTTTGAAACTAATCGAGGCCCTTATTTTGAATAAGCTAAGCATAATATCCATCCTGATATCATCTATTTTATTAACATCGACTACTAACATAATTTCTGCTTCATCTATTCAATACAAAAACAAACTGACATCTGAGAGCGTTGCAGTCGCTCAAACAGAATCTGAAAAAGCCAATGCATTATTTGAAGAAATATTTATGAGCGCCGTTATGCGTAGTCCCATATCTCAATCATCCCTCGGTATTAAAAAAGATCAAGATCAGTGGGGCGATTTCTCTGAAGCTAGGAATTTAGAAAATCATGATATAGCTATTGCTAATCTAGCTAAAGTTAAAGCAATTAATGCCAACAAATTAGATGAGCAAACACAAGTTAGCTTACGACTTCAAATTCAAAGTATTGAAGAGGATATTGCTGACTTTAAGTGGCGTCATCATAATTACCCACTTCATCAAATGAGAGGCACTCACACCCTAGTACCTTCTATGTTGATCAATCAACATCTCATTGCTGACGTGAAAGATGCTGAGGATTATATTTCACGTTTAAACGCTGTACCCAAACTTTTTTCACAGGTGATTGATGGGCTAAATATCCGCGAAGAGAAGGGTATCATTGCTCCTAAGTTTGTTTATCCTTATGTGATAAGTGACAGTACTAATATTATAACCGGTGCACCTTTTGATAAGGGTGAAGATAGCACTTTGTTAGCAGATTTCCGTAAAAAAATTGACGCCCTAGACGTGGATAAATCGAAGAAAGATCAATTGATGGCAGAGGTTATAAAAGCATTAAAAAGCAGTGTAAAGCCCGGTTATGAAAAGTTAATTGCAGCTGTTCAGAAACTTGAAAAAAAGGCAGATTCTCGAGACGGCGTTTGGAAGTTTCCTGAGGGTAAGGCTTTCTTTGATAATGCCCTTGCAAGAACTACCACGACTAAATTAACAACTGTAGAAATCCATGAAATTGGTTTAAAAGAAGTGGCGCGGATCCATGATGAAATGCGTCTGATCATGAACAAAGTTAAATTCGATGGTGACTTAGTAGCCTTTTTTGACTTCATGAGAAAAGACAAGCAGTTCTATTATGATGAAACGGAAGAGGGCAAGGCCCGATACCTTTCTGAAGCTACTACTCTTATTGAAGAGATGAAGTCACGTCTTGATGAAGTGTTTATAGTGAAACCGAAGGCTGAGCTTAATGTTAAGGCTGTTGAATCCTTTAGAGAAAAGTCTGCCGGTAAAGCGTTTTATCAACGTCCCTCGATGGATGGTACACGTCCAGGTATCTATTACGCTAATCTTTATAAGATGAGCGATATGCCAATTTATCAAATGGCTGCCCTTGCGTATCACGAAGGTATTCCAGGACACCATATGCAGTTAGCTATAGCGGGAGAGCTACAAGATTTACCTAAGTTCAGAAAATTTGGCCGCTATATAGCTTACTCGAACTCTTAATGATGTTCCGGGCAAATTGGTTTTTATCAAGATCCCTATTCAGACTTTGGTCGTTTAGCCATGGAATTATGGCGTGCTTGTCGATTGGTTGTAGATACGGGTATTCATGTTATGGAATGGACACGTGAACAGGGAATTGAATACTACTCTGTCAACACCCCTAATGCTATTTCTGATGCAGTAAAAATGGTTGAACGGCATATTGTTATGCCATCTCAAGCTACAGCCTACAAAATTGGCATGCTGAAAATTTTGGAGCTAAGAGCTAAAGCTCAGAAAGAGCTTGGCGAAAAATATGATATCCGTGAGTTCCATGATGTAGTACTTAAAAATGGTCCTGTACCACTGACTATCCTCGGAGAATTTGTGGATGAATATATCGCTGCGAGATTAAAAAAGTAGTATGCTTAATTAATGGACTCATTTGATAAAAAAATATTGCAGATCTTACAAAAGGACTGCTCTATATCCCTCAGTGAAATAGCAGAACAGGTTGGTTTAACTTCAACTCCCTGTTGGAGAAGAATTCAAGCATTAGAAAAGTCAGGGGTTATTCGAGGGAGGGTCGTTCTGGCTGATCCTGAGAAACTCAATGTGGGCTTAACTGTATTTGTGATGGTTAAAACCAATCAGCATAATGAACAGTGGTTGACTAAATTTGCTAACAATATTAAAGATATTCCAGAGATAATGGAATTCTATCGCCTTAGTGGTGATGTGGACTATTTGTTAAGAGTTGTGGTGCCCGATATGAAAGCCTATGACGTCTTTTATAAAAAGCTGATTACCCACGCCGATTTTTCAGATATTAGTTCAAGCTTTGCCATGGAGGAGTTGAAATTTTCAACCAGCTTACCGGTGAGCTATCTTTAATTTAGAATATCAGCATCAATATCACTGACTTTTGTAACACCCGTTAGAGCCATGGCTACGCGCATTTCATTTTTCATTATCTCAAGTACGTGAGTTACACCATCTTCACCCTTAGCAGCTATGGCGTAAGCCCAAGCTCTGCCAATAATACAAGCATCGGCTCCTAGGGCAATGGCTTTAACGATATCTAGGCCACTTCGAATACCACTATCTACAATAACCTTACATTTTTTATCCACTGCTTTAACGATTTCAGGCAGCATATCAAGCGTCGGGGCAACTCCTTCAAGTTGCCTACCACCGTGATTTGATACCACTATAGCATCTGCACCAAAAGCAACGGCTTTTTTGGCATCATCAACATCCATGATGCCTTTGATGATGATATTGCCAGACCAATGCTCACGGATCCATCCCAGGTCATCCCAAGTCATACTGGCATCAAATTGACTATCCACCCAACTTTTAAAATCCTTTAACCCACTGGCATCGGGAACAGCATCAACAAGGTTGCCAAAGACCAGAGGTTTACCTTTTATAGCAACGTCCCATAGCCATCTTGGATGGCAAGCTATATTGATAGCTTTTTTAATTGAGCCCATGAGATTAGTTTTACCACTGAGTCCATTTCTGACATCTTTATAGCGTTCACCAACAACGGGTAAATCAACGGTCAGAACAAGAGTGTCACAACCTGCGGCTGCTGCATTTTGCATTAACTTTATAGCATAGGAGCGATCACGTATGACATAGAGCTGAAACCAAAAAGGTTCTGTGGCAACCTCATTTAATTCTTCAATAGAACAGATGCTAACGGTGGATAAGCAAAAGGGTATTTTAGCCTTATTGGCTGCCTTTAATGCTTGAGCTTCCCCTCGTCTTGCAAATATCCCAGCAAGACCTACTGGGCCAAGAATTAAAGGAAAATCAAGGGCTCTACCAAGCAAGTTGACACTAGTGTCAATGTTTGAGACATCACGAAGGATTCTTTGCCGTAGTTGCAGACTTTCGAATGCGAGGATGTTCTTTTTTGCGGTTAACTCCTGATGAGCTGCCCCATCTATGTAATCAAAAAAGGCTCGAGGCAGGCGTTTCTCAGCGAGCTTTCTATAGTCTTCAACTGAAGCTGGAGCAAGATCTAATGTTTTAGACGACATACTTAGTTAATCCTTCATAACTGTCTGATAATTAGTGTACTAAACTAATAGCAGTATAAACACATCAAGAGTTTGATGATAGTTCGATGATTTTGTAGGATATTGTCCATTGTTCAAGTAAGTACTTCTAGCTTATTTTACCAATAGTCAGATAAGTACTTCCCACCTTTATCCAGTGTGTTAGACTTTCTTGGTTAGTTATAAGTTTGAACTAATGACCGGCAAGGAAAGCCAGATGAAAAACAAGGAAGGGTGATGATTAACCTCAGACCTACATATCTACTACTTACAAAATAATCGGCTCGAGCTAACTCGAGTTGTCGGGTATTGGCTTTTTTGCCGTAAGAGGGGTGTATTTTGATTAATGTATTATTGGTTGACGATCACGATTTAGTGCGTCTTGGAATTAAACGTCTTCTAGCTGATGCTAAGGGCATAACCGTTATTGGAGAGGCAGAAACTGGTGAAGAAGCTGTCAAGCTTGCTCGTTCTCTTAGTCCAAATATTGTCTTACTCGACGCTAATATGCCAGGTATCGGTGGCTTAGAAGCCTGTCGTCGTATCATCCGTCATAATCCTGATATAAAAATCATTACCTTAACTGCCCATTATAGCGACCCCTTTCCATCGCGTTTTTTGCAAGCAGGAGCCTCAGGCTATCTCACCAAGGGCACTGGAATTGTTGAAATGGTGAAAGCTATCCGCAATGTCAATGCTGGTCAACGCTATATTTCTGCTGATATCGCACAACAGTTAGCGCTTAAGCCATTTGATAATGCACAGGAAAGTCCCTTTGAAAATTTATCGGAGCGAGAAATGCAAGTGATGTTGATGATCACTTCCGGTGAAAAAGTGCAACAAATTTCCGAAACCCTTTGTCTAAGTCCTAAAACTGTTAACAGCTACCGATATCGTTTATTCGATAAACTGGATGTTGATAATGATGTGCGATTAACCCATTTAGCCATCCGACATGGTATTATCGACCCAATGCTTCTTTAACTCTTTAGATAGAACAAAGTGCCATCAGATACCATAAAACAACAACTTAAAAGTTTAACTTCTCAGCCTGGTGTATATAGAATGCTCTCAGCTGAAGGTGTTATTTTGTATATTGGTAAAGCGCGTAATATAAAAAAACGTGTGGTGAGCTATTTTCGTAAAAACCTAGATAGTCCTAAAACAGAAGCTCTGGTCAAACAAATCCATAGCTTTGAGGTTACCGTTACTAATACTGAAGCTGAAGCCTTAATTTTTGAACAGAATTTAATTAAGTCCCATCGTCCTAAATTTAATATTCTACTTAGGGATGATAAATCCTATCCCTATATTTATCTTTCAAATGATATGTATCCACGGCTTAGTCTTCATCGAGGCGCCAAGCGTGCTAAGGGCAATTACTTTGGACCCTTTCCAGGAGTCGGTGCAGCTAAGGAAAGTCTCAATTTATTACAGAAATTATTTTTAGTCAGGCAATGTACCAACAGCTATTATGCCAATCGTTCAAGAGCCTGTTTACAATATCAAATAAAACGTTGTTCAGCTCCTTGTGTTGACTACATTAATGAAGATGACTACGCTCAAGACGTCTCTATGACTAAGTTGTTTTATCAGGGACAGAACGAGCAAGTTATGGATGATTTAGCAAAGAGAATGGAACAAGCCTCAGAGCAATTGGCCTTTGAAGAAGCGGCAAGATATCGTGACCAGATTTCTCGCATGCGTGAGCTTATCCGGCAGCAGGTAGTTGATCAGGGAAGCGGTGATCTTGATGTGGTTGCCATGACCCGAAATGCAGGATTAGTTTGCATACAGTTGCTATTTATTCGCCAAGGTAGGGTACTTGGAAGTAATAGTTATTTTCAGACACTTAAAAGAGATTTTACCGATTCTGAAATTTTGGAATCATTCATCAGTCAATATTATCTTGTGGGTAGTAAAATTCCAACAGAGATAGTGGTTAAAATTGATAAGGCAAATTCCAGGGTTGTTGCTGAAGTTCTTTCCGAGATTGCTGAACATAAAGTAAAAATTAATATCAATGTTCAAGAAAAACGTCAACAATGGTTATACCTTGCAACCAGTAATGCGGAAAATGCTCTTTCATCTAGATTAGTTTCTAACCAAACAATAAAAACGCGTTTTCAAGCCTTGGCTAAAGTGCTTGGACTTGATACAACACCTGACCGAATGGAGTGTTTTGATATTAGCCATACATCCGGTGAGTACACGGTGGCCTCCTGTGTTGTTTTTGGCAGTGAAGGCCCAATTAATAGTCTTTATAGACGTTTCAATATCTCTGGTATAACAGGTGGTGACGATTTTGCTGCTATGCATCAGGTATTAACACGGCGCTATAAAAGAGTGAAATCTGGGGAAATTGAAGCACCAGATATCCTTGTTATTGATGGTGGCAAAGGGCAGCTTAAACAAGCAGAGTTAGTTTTAGATGAATTAGGAGTCGACATTCCTATTGTGATTGGCATTGCAAAAGGTCGTACTCGAAAAGCAGGGTTTGAGCAGCTTTTTATTCCCGGCAATGCAACGGCCGTTGTTTTAGAAGCAGATGATCCTGCTCTGCATTTGTTGCAACATATCCGTGACGAATCCCACCGTTTTGCCATCAGTGGACATAGGGTTAAAAGAGCCAAAGCGAAAAAATCATCTCCACTTGAATCCATTGCCGGAATTGGTGCAGTTAAACGCAGAGAATTATTAAGACGATTTGGCGGTTTACAAGGTATTAAACTGGCCACCATCAATGATTTAAAACGCATACCCGGTATCAATCAAAAGCTTGCTGAAAATATTCATAATCGTTTTAAACAATGATTGACTAATATTCAACTATTCACCTAATCAACTATTAAACTAGGCACCATGTCATAAGATGCGTACAATAAGTTTAATTAATCCAATGGACTGCAAAAGTAAATGAACTTACCAAACAAACTTACTATGTTTCGTATCGGTCTGATACCAGTTTTGGTGCTCTTGTTCTACTTACCATTTAGGTGGACGATGTTCGCTGCTGCGGCAATTTTTGCTATCGGAGCTATCACGGACATTGTTGATGGTTATGTAGCACGAAGTCGAAATTTGACCTCTGAACTAGGGGCATTTCTTGATCCTGTGGCAGATAAACTAATGGTGACAGTAGCTCTCGCTCTCTTAATACAAAGTCACGCCTCCTTGTGGATGACTATTCCTGCTACGGTTATTATTTGTCGAGAAATACTAGTCTCCGCTCTTAGAGAGTGGATGGGAACCTACGGCTCAACGGGTAATATGTCAGTTGCCTTTGTTGGAAAAGTTAAAACAACGCTTCAAATGTTATCGATTATTGGCTTATTGGCGAATCCTCCGGGAGTATATTACTGGTTACCTGATCCTGGAAACTACGACTGGTTGTTATTATTAGCATATGCTCTGCTTTATGCATCTTTTTTCTTGACCCTTTGGTCTCTTGTTCATTATCTTAAAATGGCCTGGCCAGATCTGACCAGTGGACGCTAAATTTTAGAATATTAGTCCAGAGCTCAATGATCGGTAAAATAAACGCACTAAACCTGAAATAGGTGCTTGACAGTCTGGCATTGTCATGTAGAATTGCCCGCTCTTGAGACGCGGGAATAGCTCAGCTGGTAGAGCACGACCTTGCCAAGGTCGGGGTCGCGAGTTCGAATCTCGTTTCCCGCTCCAGATTTTCTAAACCTCGGTACTCTTTAAGTAGGTTCCGGGGTTTTTTTTACTCTTTCTTAAGACAATATCCTCCAAGGCTGGGTGGTAGAATGGTTATACAGTGGACTGCAAATCCATGGACGCCGGTTCGATTCCGGCCTCAGCCTCCAATTACACTTTTTTCTTATATTCCATCAAAGTCCAAAATGGACTAATCACGTCTAAATATTTCATTATATACAGTAAACATAGGCCTTGTACGCTTATGTCTAGTTTCCATTAGGGTTTATTTTAGTCTTATTCGGTCTTGTAACAGCCACTTGATTTAGCTACACTCATAGATACACAGAAACGATGTACCTAAATCGGTGTAGCTAAAACAGGTGAAATCATGGCAAGAGTAACTAAACCACTCAATGACACGCAGATCAAAAATGCTAAGTCTAGATCTAAAGAATATACTTTATTTGATGGTGGTGGCCTCACTCTTAGGATAAAGCCATCAGGTTCAAAAACTTGGCTATTCAACTATTACAAACCATTCAGTAAAAAACGAACCAATTTAAGTTTAGGATCATATTCTGATGCTGCCTCAATTACTGGTATTACATTAGCTAAAGCCAGAGCATTGCATACTGAGTATAAAGACTTGTTAGCCTTGGACATTGATCCTAGAGAGCACTTAGTTTCTGAAAAACAAAAAAATACAGACGCCCACCTGAATACATTCAAACATATTGCCTCTCAGTGGCGTGAAGTTAAAAAGACAAAAGTATCAGAAAGACATGCTACAAAAGTTTGGCAATCACTTGAACTTCACATCATCCCAGAAATGGGTGAGCGTCCGATACATAAAGTAAATGCTAAAGATACTATCCGTATAATTAGGCCAATAGAAAAGAAAGGTAGCCTTGAAACTGTAAGTAGGCTTTGCAGAAGAATAAATGAGGTTATGGAATATGCTGTTAATTCAGGCGTTATCGATTACAACCCATTATCAAAGATATATAAGGCATTTGGTACACCAGAAACCAAGCACATGCCAACATTAAAGCCCGAACAGTTACCGGACTTGATGAAAGCAATTAGTAGGGCAAGTATTAAACTTACTACTCGTTGTCTAATCGAATGGCAGCTTCATACAATGGTTAGACCAGGTGAAGCAGCTGGAACCAGATGGGATGAAATAGACTTTAAAAAAGAATTGTGGTCAATACCACCAGAGAGAATGAAGAAGAAGCGAGGTCACACAGTGCCGCTATCATCTCAAGCATTAGCATTGCTAGATGAAATGAAGCCCATAAGCGGAAAGAGAGAATTTGTATTCCCCGGTTTTGTAAACCCCAGAAAGCCTGCTAATCCATCAACTGCTAATATGGCATTAAAGCGAATGGGTTATGACGGCATCCTTACCGCTCATGGTCAGAGATCAATAGCTAGTACAGCTTTAAACGAGCAGGGCTTTGATTATGATGTAATTGAGGTTGCACTTGCTCATGTTGATAAGAATAACGTCAGAAGGGCATACAATCGCGCAGAATACATTGAACAAAGAAAGAAATTAATGACTTGGTGGTCAGGTTTTATTGATCAAGCAGCATCAAGTAGTATCAGTCTGGCAGGAAGTAAAAAGAATTTAAGAATTGTAAATAAATAACTGAGTTCACTTGGTCTAGGGTCGCTCCCGAAAGGATAGTACCTCACTATCTTGACCAAGTAGCATATTGAGGGCATCAGAGGGATGTTGAAATGGAAAATGATTTTGATAATGAATTTTTTACTGTAAATGAATTGAATGATTGTATTGAGTTGCCAATATCGCAAGTAGTTTCAGATTTAACTCCATATACTAAATATTCTGGGCTGGTATTAAATGGTGATAACAAACTTTATGTGACGGGCATATTTGGTTTTAATTATGAGGAATACAAAAGAGAAATACCTTTTGATGAAAATACAACATTTGATATTAAGTTAACTTGCACTGAATTCTGTTCAAAACCTGAATTAAATGGAGCACAACTCAAAGCTACAACTAATCTTTTGAATATCAACATAATATATAATTATTCTGAGTTTTGTCAGTTAATAACTGATCTTGAAATCCCTCTATTAAAGGACAAAGAACAATTATCCAACAAGAAGTATAACTATATACCTGAAATAATAAATCGAATGAGTAATTTTTCTTTGGCTGAAGCAAGTAAAATTGCAGCTAATATACCATTGGATTATGAATCTCCATATACTAAATCATATGATCACTTTAACCTACTTATAAGCGATTGCATCATAGGCCAAAATCAAGATGATTTTAAAATCCATACAAAAGAATTGTGGATAGAAAAGCATAATGAATTAGGCGAATCATATTGTCAGAACTATGACAATGGAACATATCTCAAGGTAAGTGTCACACTATCTGATGAAATGACTGTTATTTCAAAAAGTGAATTTTTAAGGTGGTGTATCTATGAAAATATTGAAACTGGTTTAGTTTATGAACCAAGAGAATTTGAAGAATCTGTTGAGCAATTAAAAGATAAAATACTCTCTTTGGAAGAGGCTAATGAAAAGTTAGAAGAAGAAAATTTCGATTCATTTCTGAAAGAACCACCAGAATTATTAGATAAAATTAAGGAGCTTGAAACTCAATTATCGGACAAGAAGAAAGAGTTAAATAATTTATGTTCAATTGAATTCCCTGTTATGACATTAAAACTCAAAGCTATGCTTGCATCGCAGAATAAGTACTGGTTGGATTATGATGAAGAATCCCCAACACCACAAAAACTCATCGCAGCAGATATTTGTGAATACTTAAACCTTAAACCAGATTCCAATAGTACATTTAATCGTGCCGCTTCAGAACTTGCAAAAGCTATTCAACCTGACCATATTTCAAGAAAATAGTGACATATTAAAATACTTTTAAATACAAAGAGTTACCAAGGAGATAGAGCCTTTTTACCTTACATTATAACTAGTTGTGTCATTATGTCACAATGGTCTGACATATAATTTTTAGTTCATACTCGTCCGAAATAAACCCACAAGGGCTTATGAAATAGAGGAACGAACATGAGTAGGCTAATAAAATTAAACGATGTTATTCGGAAAACTTCATTATCAAAAAGCAGTATTTATTCCTTCATATCTAAAGGTACATTTCCAAAACAGGTGTCTATTGGATTGCGTGGTTCAGCATGGCAAGAATCAGACATAGAACAGTGGATTAATGATCGCGTTGCTGAAAGTAAAAAATTAACTTCGGTAGCTTAGGTCATGGAAAACTTATTCTATCTACCTAGTCAGTTCATGCCAAAAGTTAACACTCAGGCATATAAATTATTAGCAGCTATAGCTGATGGCCACAAGCATGACAAACAAGAACTAATGGTTGTGCTAGATGATGATCCCAGAAGTCCTTTACAAGCTCTCAGAGGCGAGAAACATGGTTTCTGGGTCATACATAACGTAGGAAGTACTAAAGGTGTTTATCAACTTGATGAGTGTCATTTATCTGGTGATCGAGATATTGATCAACAAGTCAGAGTCCAGGCAGAACTTAAGTTTCTTAAATGCTCAAGACAACTAGCTGAAAGAGAAACGCTGAGACTTCCAAAAGCGATAGAGGCTGAGTCAATTGCTAAATCATTAGCTCAAGAATCATTTAATTTCTCTGAATCCAATAGAAAACCCACTGAGGATTAACCAAAGTAGGCTTCACTAATATGCTAGTGGTCGAGTTTGGCGACACAGCCACTAACTACAGGAATAGGTTAACACAATGGATAAAAATTACATAGTTGAGGTCATTATAAAGCAAGACTGTTTTGTTGAAATTAAAGCTAAAAACAGTGAGCAAGCAAAAGATTTGGTTTCAAAAGGCCAAGGTGAAATAAATAAGCCGTATCCACCTGAACTGTTTATTAAAAATATCAGAGATGAATATGGGGCGTAGAAAGAAAATACTGAATAACAGTAGTATCACTGGTCGATATGTGAAACTTCCATACAGTGTTGTGAATAGTGATATATGGTCAAAATTAAGCGCACCTGGAGTAAAGTTACTGTCGGATTTATTAACTCAATATAATGGTAATAATAACGGAATGATGTCACCTTGCCATACTCTAATGAAAAAACGAGGATGGGCTAGCAGTTCTCTTTACAGGGCTAACTCTGAGTTACAACATAAAGGGTTTATTGTAGTTACTCGACAAGGTATGAAGATTAGGGGATATCCTACATTAATTGCAATAACATGGATGGGAATTGATGAGCCTATTAAAAACAAATTTGATGAATGTATTAAGCCTAGCAATATTCCATTGAATTACTGGAGTAAAAGTAAAAGTTGTTGGAAACATAAACCGACTATCAAGGAAGTAAAATAATTTTTCAACTCCATATAGGCATAGGTTTTTGATGTTAGTACTTCAAATAGGAATAGGTAACTTATGGAATTAGCTGTATCCATGCCATATTGGAGTAGTAACTAGGCATTTAAGGTGATTTCCTTAGACCATATTGGAGAGTCTTATATAGTAAGCCATATCTATAGAGTTTATTTGTTCAGCAGCATTAATAACATAAGGTTAAAGTAATGGGTAAAACTAGAGCGCAAGAAAATCGAGGCATTAGACAAAAGGCTTTAAGAGAGCAATTATCTGCCCAGGGTCATGTTCAGCATATTGCTGATAACATTAAGAAAATTGAGGAGCTGGCACATTCTAAAAGCGCATCTTTTGATTTAAACAAGTTGAAAGTGGCTAATGACCAAAGATTCAGACTTTTAAATAAATATCTTCCCGATTTAAAACATGATTTACCAAGAAGCGCAGAAAGAAATTCTTGGGATATGGACTAACAAAGTTTAAGAGTATGATGATTAAAAGCCAAGTTACGCTAATGATTTTGGGTAAAATATTATGGGTGGAGTAGGTTCAGGTCGTCATTATTACTGGAGTAAACGGTCATATACTGAGGACTTTCTTGATATAGATATTAGGTTGTTTAATCAACGTGGATGGCTTAAACATTCAGGTTCACATAATATCAACTGGTCAAGAAATGGAGAAAAGTTTGCAAACATTAATTATCGAGTACTGTCAGATACTCAACAGCGAAATATAAAAAGTGAATTGATACTCTCTTACCGAGCTAAGGATTCAGGTGGTGAATGGCAAGACATTGAAACCAGTGTAAAGCTAACTACTACAAGCTGCAACTTTGGAGGTATACGCTATTGGCTTACATGCCCAGGATGCTGGCAAAGAGTATGTGTATTATATGGTGGTACATATTTTAAATGTAGAAAGTGTCATGGTCTAGTTCATCGCAGCCGTAATGAATCAGCATTAGATCAAGTCTCAAGTCGACTCAAGAAAGAAAAAGACAAATTATGGCCTGAACTTGATATATCAGCTTTTGATTCAGTTCGATATTTATACAAGCCTAAATGGATGAGAAAGAAAACATACATAACCAAAAGAATTGAGTTAGTAAAGTTAGAACACAAGGCTAATTGCTTAATGATAGAGCGATTTGGTTCTGATCCACTTCTTGATGTTCTACTTTGTTGAAAGTATTTATTTAGGCTTCCAAGCTAGTTTCTCTTAGGTTTATAGGCTAAACAACCCACACTATAAAAAGGGCAATTATGATTTATTGGAAATCACTACGCGAGAGGATAGAAGACTGGCAGCAATTAAGCCGCCAGTGTACACCAAGACAACATGCAATTAGATAACGGGCAATCAGTCGGTTAAGTTGATAGTACCAGAACTTAGGTATTTCTACGTGAGATATTGTCTATATTTTGATAGAGTAATTGTAGATAGTGAAGGTAAGCGATTTCTACAAAATTACTATTCTTATATTGAAAGATAAATTTTGTAGATGCTTCTCATTCCTACTTTAGACAAAAGATGATTAAAAACTGTTAAAGTATATGGTGATTGATTTTATCTAAAATCAGTAAAGATTGATTTTCACAAAATAAGGATATGGCATTGAAACAATGGGAATTGACTCCATCTACATCTAGAGCAACGGATAAATTTTATAGGAAACTTAATAGTAAAGCTAAGTCTCTTCGTAAAAAGCAATTAGAGCACCTAAATAACAAAGATTATACAAAAGGTTATAATAGATATACGAATACTATGAAAATAGTAGCACCAGAAGCCATTTGTATCTATAAAAAGAAATACTGCGATGAAACATTAACATATATATCCGATATTAGGAGTGCCTTTACTGATGGGAAAAATATACATCTAACATTTCCAGTGACTAACTATGTAAGTGCTGCTGCAATGTTACTACTGCTCTCTACAGTTGATCAACTGAACAGGACTGTAAAAGTTAAAATTACTGCAACTCGCGCTGAAGATGATAAAACTGAATGTATATTTAATCAAACAGGCTTTACTAAAATATTAGGTAAGAACGCTATAAATACAAACACTTATAAAGACGTTGATTATTGGCAGCAAACAACAGCAAAAGATGCTAGGCCAGAAAATGCTGCTGAAATTTTCGAAGTGTTACAAGACAATATTTTAATTAATGAAAAACTATTATTCAGAGGGTTTATAGAGTCGATTTCTAACTCTGTTGAGCATGGTTATAAACATCTCAACTCAAGCCACTTGTCTAGACATTCGAGGTGGTGGGCTTTTGGAGGAATAAACAATGGAGTACTTACTTTATTGACATGTGATTTAGGTGCTGGTATTCCTTTAACACTGCCAAGAGTAATTGATGAAAAGTGGTTGGCAAGAACATTAAAGTTTTGTGGGTTTGAAACTAATCAAGATGCTGAGTTGATACAAGCTGCCACGGTGTTAAGAGAGACTGCAACAAAAGAAGAACATCGAGGTAAAGGGTTAAATGATATGAAAAAGATAGTAGAACAAACGCCGGGCTCTACACTAATCATACATAGTAATCGAGGTTCATACCTTTATCATGTGAATAAAAATGGTGAGACAGTTTCAAAACTTAAAGGGTATAAATCATCAATAAATGGTACAATTATTGAATGGCAAATGCCGCTWGGAGTAAAATAATGAATGAGAAGATAATCAATATAGCTAAAGAATTTTCAAAGTATCCTGGTCCTAGGTATATTACATTGGGACCCAATTCTGGTGAAAAATTCCGAAAGAACATTTTAGTTCCAGCATTTACAAACTATGAGAGTGTTACTGTAATTCTTGATGGAACTCTTGGTTATGGTTCTTCATTTTTAGAAGAAGCATTCGGTGGAATTGTTAGAGAGGAAGGGCTTGATAAACAAAAAATATTGGATTCTATTAAATTCATATCAACTGAAGAACCAGAGTTAATCGATGAAATTAGAGAATATATTTCTAACGCTTGTTGAAATGATAGAAGAATATAACATTCTCTTATTTACTATCTTTGGTTGGATAGTAATATTTATTATTAATAAACATTTTTTTAAAAAAAACAAACAAAATATCACTTTAAACAAAATTATTGAGATAACTGAAACTATACAAAATAGGGCTTTTGATTTCTGGTTGAATGAAAGAATTGTATCATCGAATAACGACTTAACTAGACTTACACAAATGTTCAGAAGATGTCGCACTGAACTGGATAACATTCCAAAAAAACACAGAATGAAATGTATTGAACTGCTTTCAAATGCCAGGAAAACACTAACTTTTACCCCGCTAAAGATAAATGACTTCACAACAATGATTAAAACATCTGATATCCATACTAAAAGATATAATGATGGATGTGAGCATCTAGAAACATTACATAAAACACTAAAAAACCTAAAGTAGTTATAGTAATGACTACTTTCCAATATCATCCTGAATGTAACATACGCTCTCGTTTATAGTCACTATTTTATATAAATATTAGATTGTTGCGTAATAACATGATGCCGATCGGTCAATAACATTGATGGCGATCACTTTTTTTTTCAATCTGTAGACCTTGTTAAAATCTAACTCGAGTGACACGA
>NVWF01000041.1 GCA_002746155.1 Gammaproteobacteria bacterium
ACTGTCTTATAGTATTAGTGCAGGACTCAAGACTAGCATCGTACTTTTCTTTTGTGGTTTTACCTTGTAAGACACAAAAGTCTTCAAAACTTAACGCCTGCTCTGCTTTAATATCAAACCGTTTACTTATGAGCATTTTACCATTATCACTAAGGTAAAACTCTGGCAAATCAAGACCTGAAGCTTTTGCCAATGTTAAACAAGAATATTCATTACAGGCAAGCTCTGGAAACTCGTCTCCCCAGCTTTTTACAATATAGCAGTCTAGGGGTAATGTTGCTTTAGTCTGAATGTTCAATAGCACTTTTGGCTGCACACCTGCTACCCCTGAAGTCATAGCAAACCGAGACATTAACTGTTCAAACAGTTTTACATCTTCACTAGATAATAGGCTTTTCAGGTTTGGTGTGCTTCGACGCTGATCGGTTAATGGCTCTCCAGCAATACTATAAGCAAGGCGTCCGATTTGATTTGGCCCCAATAAAGCAAGCATGGTTAGATCGCCACTACCATACTGTTTCGCTGTGGCAAGTTCAATTGCTTCTCGAAGAGAACCCTCTGGTAAGTTCATTTGGAACACCGGATGCAAATCATTGAAGGTATAGCTTTCTGTTCGCATCGGCATCGTCAAAGAGATAGCCTCTTTCGAATCAGGGTGATAGCTAAATACGTGCTTTTGGTTTGTTTTTGTTAGACGACCGACAAGATGGTGAGCATCATTTTGAGAGCTATTAGCCAATGATGATAAGTAGACATCAAGATCAGCCATTTATTTCTCTTTCCGATAGATCAGTTGACGATTTCATTATTTGAAGTTGATCAAGTGTTGGCAATCCAACGTCAGCTGTAATTAAAGTTTTTCCGAAAACTTGAAGTACTCGTAGTACCTTACGTATTCCTATGTCTGAATAGTCATTACGCTCCAAAAAACCTATCGTTGTTCTATCAAGATTGGTTAGTTCTGCTAACTTTTGTTGGCTCCAGCTGTTTTGCTTACGCAACATTTTTATCTGCTGACTGATATTTTTTAAAGGGTCACTAGTAGTTTCGTCAAGTATCATTGTTTTTTTAATAGTTGAATTTGATGATAATATACATCATTTTTTGATAAGTCTCAATATTTGATGAATATAATCATCACATTATGCGATTTCAATGTATTCATGTTCAACGATAATAGCCAATTAGTTAACTGAATTGTTGAGTTCAGCAAAACCTAACTTACTGATAGAAATAAGACTTTGTCTCGATGTCGTACTTTTTCTACTTCTTCCGCTTATCCCTAACTTTATATTCGTTACTTCTAGTTTTCTTTATCTCGAATAAATCAATAGCATTAAATAAATCACTTAATTTTGCAAAGCCATAATTACGCTGATCAAACGATGCCTGATTAGAAATATGAGAGCCCACAGGGCCTAATGTAGCCCACCCTTCGTCGTCTTCAGTTGCTTCAATTGCTTGACGTAACATCTTAATTAGCTTGGTATCTGACTTGATATTTTTTGACTTGCTTTCATTTTGAGGAGCTTTTGATTTTGCCTCGTCCAAATAGAGAAATTTCGAACAAGCTTTAACAAATGGCATAGGTGTTTTTCTCTCACCAAAACCAATAACAACTTTTCCTTCAGAGAGTGTTCGAGTAACAAGAGGTGTGAAATCACAATCAGAAGAAACTAAACAAATAACGTCTACATTTTTTGTATACAAGACATCCATCACATCGATAACCAACGCAATATCTGCTGCATTCTTACCTTTTGTTAAATCAAACTGTTGGATCGGTTGTATTGCATACTCATGGAGGTTTTCTTCCCATGACTTGATGGTTGGACTCTTCCAGTTACCGTAAGCTCGTCTAATATTAACGACACCGTATTTGGCTAGCTCTGAGATTATTAATTCCATTTTTGCAGCTGGAGCATTATCAGCATCAATAAATACTGCAATTTTTTGCCTGTCTTCCATTTCTATTCCTTATTTATATTTGACTATACTAGGTTGCGCGCGCTTTTCCATGGCTTAAAATACGTCCGCCATTTACTCACTATGCGGCTAAACGTGCATTCCACATATCATAATCAAGCTGCATACCAGCCCACAACTCAGCGCGCCCTCCATTTTCAACTCCTAGCCAATTCTCAATTTTCAATGCCATCTCCGGTGATATCACCGACCTTTCATTGATCAATCTAGATAATGAGACTTGGGAATATCGAGTGCCTGCTTTGACCATCAGTAATCAGTTAATCTATGAGGGATTAGATATTCTCAAACTGTGTTTACAGCAAGCAGAGTTAGATTAAGTTCTTTTCATCTTCTTATCAAGGAATTGCGCAGGAACAAAGACAACCGCCGCACAGACAATAAGTGCCAAGGTAGCAATATTGATAAGCAGGCTATAGTTATCCTCACCCAATAGAAAAGCACCGATCATCGGTCCTGAAGCTAAGCCCATCTTGGACGCGAAACCACCCATGGCAGCCATTTGTCCAGCTTTATCAAGTTCTGAACATATCCCAAACACATAGGGTAAGACATAGGCCCAAGTAATACCGATAATGACATTGGCTATTAAATAAACGTTTTCATTTGCGCTATAGTGAAGTACCCAGGAGCTGATGGCAGTGATAATTATACCGATGACAAGTGGTTTTGTACGACCGTACTTTGTACCAATGGCAATCACTAAAAAAGTGCCCGCTATAGCAATCCAACTTGCCATGCCGAGGGCAGGGCTCATAAACTCAACGCTTAATCCATCAACCTTGCCTAGACCAATCATATAAGCAAAAAGCCCCATATTGGCCGCTTGAAATAAGAATATAGCAAACAGATTTAAGGACAGATGACCCTTGTTGATGTTCAGAGGGATAATCTCTGTTGAATCTTCATCGGTTATTCTGTAATCGCCGAGAAAAGGAAGCATAAAGAGTGTTACAACGGTGAATGCCATTAATGAAAGAAATAAAACACTAGTACCAAACTCCGGAACAAGACCTGGTAAAAACATAATGCCCAGACCACCCAAACCAAACTGTATCAGCAATAAGTAACCAAAGGTTTTATCTGGCTCAACGGTTCTTGAAATTATGGCGAAGCCAATTCCTACCAACAATCCACCGGTAATACCGTGTAGTGCACGAATTGCAATCATCATCGAGGGAGACTCAATATAAATACAGGCGCCATCGATAACAAGCAACAATATCAGCAAACTATAGGACCATTTACGCCAGTTTATAAGCTTGATTAGAAACAYSSYKWKCMRMSYWCYRGTARYRSMTCSAWAGRRAKKTSMTKAGCTNMYWRWYSMTKYYTSWWRARWGMWARWTWSSWAKKYTYCWKWWAMGCMATTSMWRRCGGCNWSSCMTTATGTTGATGTAGAAAATGCCTGCAGTGGTCAGGAAGGCTAGAAAAATTCTAGCCATTACACCATTAGGGGATAGTTTTTTCAAAAGTTCAACTCCTCAATAATTTTAAACTGTTAATCACAGCAGATCCCAGCTTGTTCTAATATGTTTTGTAATGGTTGTAACTGTTGGCTATAGCGGCGCCAACGATTAAGAGAACCTCTGTAAATGGGTTGTCTGATCTGAGATGCACTGGCCGTTGTCGACGCATCTTTGTTGTCGTAAAAACGCAGACATTGTTCCTGCCAAGGCAATTCACAATAGTTTAATAATGCTTTAGTTTCAGTAGAAATATCAGCTACAACGCTTTCGTAGCTCAGATCATACATAACCCCTGGCATGACCTTCTTCCAATGCTTGATAAGTTGATGATAAGCAATATAGTACTGAGCTAGATCATTTAAATCGTAAGAGTAAGGGTAAACATCACGAAACAATTGCTTGTATATCGCATAACAAGCAGCCATAGGATGGCGGGTTATATTAATTATTTTAGCTTTCGGCAAGGCTAAATGAATAACTCCGGCATAGAGATAGTTAAAGGGTAACTTGTCGATGAAGTGTTTAGTGTGGCCGGTCGCAGGTCTTGTACTTGACAGATAGCGTAGCCCTAACTCCTCAAAATTTATTGTCCTACTCGACTCAACTAGCTGTTCAGTTGATAATTTGCTGGCTGAGCTCTGTTGAAGCACAATCTCACTGAGTTTGCGGCTAAAGTTATCCAGTTCACCAGCGGCAAAGACATCAGTATGACTGCTCAGTATCCTCTCAACCAGAGTGGTCCCAGTTCTCGGCAGACCGATAATAAAAATCGGCTCGTAACTGTCATGACCACTACTTTTTTCTGAATTTAAATCTTCGAAAATACTTTTTTGATAACAACGACTTATGCCTTGATTAATCTTTAAATCGGCTTGCACATCATAAGACATTTGACTTCGACGAGCCGTCGCACCTTGTTTAAGGTAGCGAAAAGACAGTTCAAAATTATCCAGATCATCATTTTCTTTAGCCAAAGCATAGGCAATATTTACTTTACCTTGGTCGGGCAATTTTTTGTCAGCAAGTACAGACTCTAAGACATCAGTATGATTTGATTCTTGCGTTTGCTTACGCAGTGAAGAACGCATTGCTTGGGCTTCAAAATCAAATGGATTGAGTGCTAAACATTTATCCAGACTCTGTTCAGCTTCAGATAACTTGCCGAGAAAGCGCAAAGCAGTTGCTAAATTATAGTGTAGGGCGGGGATATTCGGTTCAAGACTAAGCGCTTTTTGATACTGCTTTAAAGCTTCTTCGTGGAGATTTTCAGTAGCCAGTATTATTGCAGTTCGATCAAGTATGTCTGGGTGTATTTGTGGATTTTGCAAATTGCTTTGTGCAAGCTGAAGTAGAAGTTGCCTTGCCTGGTCGACCATTTCTTCTGCGATTAGACATTCAATTCGTTGTAACGTTACTCTGGGTTCACCTGGTCTGATTGCAAGAGCATGTTCTGTTGAGAATAGTCCAGCCTTAGGCTTGTTAAATTTTCGGTGGATTTCACCGGCTATATACCAGCCTTCAAAATAATCCGGAAATTCGCTGTTCAGTTGTCTACAAGCTGCAATGGCTTTTTTGAAATCCTGTTTATCTAAGGATGTAACGACAATGTTAAATAATGCTTTTTCAGTAAGTTGCAAGGAACAATCTCCCTAATCTAATGGCAGATTGCCATGAACAATCTTACCATCCATAAAAGTGAGTAGCACTTTTGTTTCTGAAATTTGTTTAGCATCTACATCAAATAAGTTGTTATCAAGTACCACCAAATCTGCGAGTTTTCCAGCTTCAATTGAGCCGGTAGTTTGTTCCCTATGGTTAACAAAAGCACCCTGGATAGTGTAACTGGCTATGGCATCGGCAAGACTAACAACTTCATCAGGTAACAATGGTTTGGATGCTTGTTTTTCCTTTAAGGGTAAGGAAGGTCTGACTCGGGTGACAGCAGCCTCAATTAATTCCATAGGATTAGGTGTCGTTACAGACCAGTCACTTCCGTAAGCAACTGTTACACCTTGTTCGAGAAAACTTTTGTTCATTTGAAGCCAGCGCTTGCGTTTCTCACCAATTTTCACTTTGATCAAATCAGATATGTAATCTTTACTAGTCGACCAAATGGGCTGAACATTAGCAATAACATCTAATTGTCGAAAACGTGGAATATCATCGGGATGTACCAGTTCCAAATGTGCAATATGATGGCGATTGCCAGTTTGACCATTCTGCTTAAGGGCTAATTCAATGGCGTTTAAACATTGTCTTACTGCACCATCACCATCAGCATGAAAATGCATTTGAAACCCAGCTTTATCAAGTTCAATTACAAGCTTATTTAGCTTATCAGGTGCAATCATCACTAATCCAGTTTGCTCAGGCTTGTCTTTATAAGGTTCTAGTAGGTGAGAGGTATGAGTATGCATTACCCCGTCTTGCCAGACTTTCACAGAGGTGACTCGAAATTTGTCGTGGGAATACTGCTTACGATAGTTGACCATTTTCTCGACTTGTTCCATACCTTTAGTCGGGTTCCAATACAAAGCACCATTGATCCTCAGGCTTAATTGATCATTTTTATCTGCATGATAGTAGGTATCAATAATATTATAGATGCCATCATCACCACCAATGCGGATCAGTGCATCCTGTACCGAGGTGATCCCTAAACTATTAAGGTATTTCTGAACATGGAATAAGGCGTCGCTCAGTTGTCGTTTTGTGAATTTAGGTTTGGCATGCATGACTAAATTAACAGCGGGATCTTCCAAAAATAAACCGGTTGGTTCACTGCTATTGTTGTAACGTATTATTTTACCTGAGGTGACATCTTTGATCTTATCATCAACACCTGCCACTTCAAGAGCTTTGCTATTTGCCCAAAGGCTATGACCGTCGTAGGAAAAGAGGGTCAATGGAATGTCTGACTCAATTTTGTCGAGGATTTTCTTATCGGGATAGTTGCCATTAAATTGTCGATGAGACCAGCCTGCACCATGGAGCCATTTAACATCAGGGTTATCAGCAACACACTGCTTAATCTTAATCAGATAGGCTTCAACTGATGGCAGTCCAAAAAGTGAGCAACTATAAGAATTTAGTGAAGCACTTAGTGGATGTATATGTGAGTCCTGGAATCCAGGAAGAACCATTTTACCTTTTAAATCAATGACTTTAGTATTACTGTTAATGTATTTTACTGCTTGTTTATCAAAGCCTACATAAAGGATCTTATTATCCTTGATCGCCACAGCATCTGCCCAGCTACGATTAGCGTCAACGGTATAAACATTACCATTATGCAGTACAAAATCTGCGCTTTCAGACGAGAGCAATTGGCTTGATCTGGCGAATTGTAATAACACTAAAAGCATCAGAATAAGGGTGTTGTTCATTATTTGCTGAATCTCCGCGTTAAACGTTTTAAAAAAGCCGGGAAATCCCCGGCTTTATTAGACAGATCATTTATATGGCTAGAATTTATAGGTAGCCCAGAGCATGATGGTTCTTGGAGTAGTGATAAAGTCTTTCTGACCTGTTCCGTAAAAGCCAAACTGAGGTGAAGAGGTCATATACTCTTCTTTATAGGTTGCAGTTTGACCTCGTTCATTAAACAGATTCTTCGCTGACAATGAAATTGACCAATCAAAGGCATTCAATGTGAAGGAGAGATTGTATATTCCAAAGCCACTCAAAGTATCATCCCAGTTAGGATCAATATTGAGGATCGAGTTTTCGACATCAGATTGGTAGTAACCGCTTAACCTTGAAACCAGATATATGTCTTCAGTTACATCAGTGGTGTAGGTCGCAGCAAGATTGATCATATGCTCAGCAGTTCCGGGTAATCTTGCACCATCAGTTGCTCTTAGGGCCGTTTTACCCTCTGTTGCTGCACTAGCATCATGTAGGAATAGATCAGATGTTAGAGCTGCATCAATATAAGTGTAACCGCCAGAAAGATTAAAATTTTCCGTGACTACCCAATTGATTTGAGTTTCAAGGCCCTTTGATGCAGCTGTATCACCATTTGCTACGGCATAGTAAGCACCAGAAGGTGTAGATACATTTAGTTGAGGATCTTTCCAATCAACAAAAAATAATGAAACGGTATAACGCATTTCATCGTTTATGCCTTTGACGCCGATTTCATAGTTGAGCACGGTATCACTCTCAAAATCATTCCACTCAGGATCGTTGGTGTAGGTAGGATCAGGCCTTACAGGAGCTGCATTAGTACCCCCGCGACGATAACCCTCAGAAATAGTACCGTACAACATTTGTTCATCATTCAAATCGTAAGAAATATTACCTTTAAATAAGGTCCCACTGTCTTTCTTTACCGAATTAATAACAGGGTTAAAAATAAACCAAATAGGGAAGGCAGTTTGAGACGTTACACTTTGCTCATTACTGAATGTTCGAGCTCCAAGAGTGACAGCCATCTGATCAGAAATATGATAGGTGACCTCACCAAACAGTGCCTTATCAGTAAATTCTTTTGCATGGGTCCAATCGAAGGAAACGTTGCTGCTTGGATCATAAAAGTTGCCAAGATAGGCTGGAATTACGCCTTCTGCAGCGGTTCTCCACTCCTGGAATCCACGAAGTTCAGTCTGTTGAGCTGCTGAACTTTCTTGATCCATATAGTAGGCGCCAATTATCCAATCGACATTGCTATCTTTTGAATTTGATACAAGTCGTACTTCCTGGACGAAAGCTTCTTCACTATTTTGACGTTCTGCTGCATAAGCAGGTCTTGGGAAGCTGCCATATCCATAAAAGTATAACCAACCACGAGCAGCAAAGAAGCCAGTGTTATCACTGGTTCCTTGATAACTTCGATCATAAACTGAGGTACTTGAACTGAGGGTTGCAAATCCTAAGTTATATTCAATTTCAAGACTCGTAAAATTTGATTCATTCTGGGCTGGTTCAAGTAAAACTGCACCAATTTCGTAATCATCATAGAATTCACCAAATCCATCGGGTCCAGATGTTTCTTGACGACGTCCGCCATACTTACCCTTGTGTTGCATGTAGGTTAGTACGGCTTGAAAATCATCCGATGGCTTATAGAGTATGGCTGCACGTGAATAATCCATTTCTACGGTATCTGCATCTTTTACATTCTTGTAGATAGGGGAGCCGTAGGGAATATCACCACCTTCTGCCAGAGGTATGTTATTTGCGTCTGTTTCATAAACATTGGCGTAATCAATGACGCCATCATTGTCGATTTTTCCAAAATTAAAGCGAAAAGCAACAGAATCTGAAATGGGTAAATTTAACATACCATCAAAAGACATATTGTTTCCGCTTGATCCTGTTGTAGCCCCAACGGTAAGGTCAATTCTGCCTTCAACTTCTGTGGTATCTGGTTTATTAAGGATATAGCGTACTGTTCCACCTAGAGAACCTGAACCGTAGAGTGTCCCCTGAGGTCCACGCATTACTTCAACTCGTTCAATGTCTCTTAGTATGAAGTTGGCGAAAACTGGGGTATCACCAACGTAGGTAGAGACGGTAGGATCAGAAAGAAAAGCTCTATCGGTTGCAGCAGGGTTAACATTAAGGCCACGAATGGTAATGCTATTGTTATTTTCAGAAAGTCTTGCACCGCTATCAGGAACAGATATGCCTGGCATCTCACGAAGTAATTCTTGTGAATCAATGATACTGGCCTCATCAATTTGAGCACCACTGATTGCTGAGATGTTAAAGGGCACTTCCTCAACTGACATACTGCGTCTGGTAGCAGTAACAATAATGGTTTCATTTTTATCATCTGCCTCATCAGTTTCATCCTCAGCAAAATGAATCGAGGGTGTTGAAATCATGATGGCAGTACAGATGGCACTGGCTAATGTTGATTTCTTAAAAATTGTGATTTTCATACGTTACTCCGTATTATTTTAATTTTCAGCACTACTATTTCTGAGAACTGCTTTTATTGAGTCTCAGGAGAGAGTAAACTTGAAATCAAATTTCTCATAGTACCAGTTTGATTTAGCTTATAGGTCCAGATTAAGTTCTAGTAATATTTAGCCCTGCTCTTTGTGAGGTATTACTAAGGACCCCAATTTATTTAGCTCTGCATTTTTATGGGCATCGTTTTTATAGATTGAATATTTAATTGCATTATCTCTAAAACTCTTAAGTGGTTGACCTAATCCATGCAACCCACGTTCCCTGCTACGTCTAACAAGGTTAAAATCTACTTCGAAGGGTATGATTTCCTGTCCACTCCCTGCCTGGTATATGAGATCACCCTGAGGGCCGACTAGGGTCGATTGACCATTGCCATAAATTCCAGCAGTATTCACCGACAGGGTATAACACTGATTTGTAATCGAAGTTGATTGAGTTAGTAATGTCTCAAGTGGTCTGTCAATGGTGCCTGTCATAGTTGGATAGATGATCACTTCAGCACCCATACAAGTGAGGGTTCTTGCTACTTCGGGGAACCATAAGTCATAGCAGATAGCCAGACCAATTCGACCCTGAGGTACATCAAATACAACAAAGTCCTTACCTGGGCTAACACCTGATTCATAGGGATGGAAAGGATAGATTTTGCGATATCTGTTTAGGATCTCGCCTTGATTATTGATAACAGTGCTGGTGTTATAGGTTTCGTTACCTACAAGCTCAAATTGTGATCCGGTTATGATCCACAACTGTTGTTCTTTGGCTAGTCTACAGAAAAATAATTCAGCTGAACTAGGAAGTTGTTGAGCGTTCCTTTTATCAGGGCCGTAACAACAGAGTTCGCTTAAAACCACCATATTGATCCAAGGGAAGCGTTTTTTAGTATTGATTATTTCATCGCCAATACGTTCTAGGTTGTCTTCAGCCGGTAGTGATAATTGCAGTGCTGCAATAGAAAAGTGTGGCATGGTTAATCGCTTAATTATTAAATTCAGTTGATGGTATAAAGCTACTGTCTATACTTTACTGATTTTATCAAACAGGTGGGTAGTACCAGTTTACAACAATCTATGGTGCCAGTTTGTCCTGGTTGTTTTTCAATTGAAGTTCTCTGACAAAACGATTATTTCCATCAAACCATTTCATCTTATTACCATCCATTATGACATAGAAGCCTTTGATTTCGCCGTATACCCATAAATTCCACTGTCGGTAATACATGCCATTTTCAATCCACCAGCGACCTATATCTTCTTCATGATCTTTCCCGCCTGTTTGGCCAATCATGGAGCCATCAGCACATAATTCGATGCGACAGGGAACCCCATAGACCATCTGTGTTTCGAGCAGCACATCGGGCAACAAAAGATGCAATTCTTTTTCGTTAAGCAGTTGACCCTTAGCGTTACTTAAATTTTCTTCATGATCGGCGGTTAATTGATAAATAAGTTGGGCTAATTTTTTTACTCCCTGTTGAATTCTGTCATTAGGAATACTGGTAATACCCAAGCGGAAACAATTTTCAGGATAGTTAGAGCTTGCGAAGTAGCGTTTAACCGGTTCAATTAATATGCCTTCCTCTGCGGCTTTTTCACGCAAATAATCACCATCAAGTTGCTCTGGACCAGTTATCCAATAAGCTGTGCCGCCTTGAATGGGGCCGGTATTAATGCAGTTAGGCAAATATATATTCAGTGCTTCTCTTAAGGAAAGCCAGCGCTCAAAAAATGTTTTATGCAGATGCATCATAAAGGCATCATAATAGCCAAGAGACAAAAAATAAGCTACGGCACGTTGATTGTTGTAGGGAGGGTTTCTGAGAATCATTTTGCGAATTTTTCTCAGTTCAATAATAACGTCTCGATCCGCCACAATAAATCCTATTTGCACTCCTGAGACAAGCACCTTAGACAAACAGGACACATAGACAACACGGTTGTCCTTATCTAGGCTACGCAAGGCAGGGTGAGGCTGTCCTAGAAAATTGCTTTCAAACTCAAAATCATCTTCAATAATCAGTAAATCTTGTTGCTTGGCTTTTTGCAGCAACTCATCTCGTCTAGCCAAGGACATGGTGATGCTGGTAGGGGTCTGGTGGCTTGGTGTTGTGTAAATGATGTTACAACTGTCTAGATTATCATCTACTACAATACCTTTGTCATCGACGCTCTGGTGAACCAAACCTGCTCCCTGGAGCAATAATAGATCTCTAAATTCAGGATAGCCTGGTTCTTCAACAGCAACAGTAGTTGTTTTGTCGACAAAAAGCATGCAGATCAGGTGTAAAGCTTGCTGATTTCCTACGGTGATCAAAATTTCTTCAGCGGGAGACTGTATTCCCCGTCGAGGAAGGATCTTTGTACGTATTTCATCGACTAACATCGGATCATCTTCTAGGGTATGTAATTCAGACCACTGGACTATCTCATTGGTGGCATTAGCTTTGTTATTGGCATCTCGCCATTCTTTTACCGGGTAGAGCGAGGAATCAAATTTACCATCAATGAAAGGGTAACGGTATTTTCTCCAGGTTGAAGGAAAAGAGCGTTCATTGGTGGTGGCAAGATTACCTTTAAAGCGGGATTGATTATTTGATGTACGTTTATTCTTGGTGCTCGTATGCTGAAAATTAATACGGCCTTTCTGGAATTCGTCGCTGACATAAATACCACTACGTTGTCGACTGATTATATATCCTTCATCCATTAAACTCTGATAAACAAGCACAACTGTGTTTCGGGAGACTTTTAACTGCTGCGCCAACTTTCTGGATGAGGGAAGTCTGCTTCCTGGGGAAAATGAGCCGGTTAAGATCCCCTCGACTAAGTTTTGACGAATTTGTCGCTGTAAACTTTCATCCAATGTTGGATCAATATAGATTAAACGATTACTCATTGATTTTAAAAGCGTCCTTTTTTAACAAATTGACAGGTCTAGATTGAATTGCTAATTACTCTGCCTGTCTTTGTTAAAAATATCAATAAGCAAAATGTCTTCAAGATGTGCACAATGAGGATATTTTATTAGCTTCACCAAGGGCATGAACCCAAGTTCCGAAAAAATCATTGTTGTCACTAAAATAGTAAAATGTCATACCGTTGGGCAGCAAGGAGATGTTTATTCCACCATAACCTGACATAAAGGGTATCCAGACTTTGTTTTTACAATCGATATATTTATTAGCCTTAAAGGCCCAGAAGCCGTTTTTATAATAGGTGGTCGAAGAGTTAGTATTGATAGGCAATCCACTGGGAGAGGCTTCACTTCTCTGCATAGCCTGTTTTAGCATCTCAGGTTCGACCATCTGTTGACCATTAATTTTGCCCTGATCTAGATTAAGGAAGTTAGCTACTTTTGCAACATCGTCTCGATGTAAATTGAGGCCATAGCCGCCCCAAGCTTGGGCGTTTGAATCGTAACTTCTTTTGGAAATCATTGCAGTGGGGCTTAGATTTAATGCAGACCAGAGCTCAGCTGCAATGGTTTGGCTATAGATATCGTGCTCCATTCCCTGCTTCTCTTTTAAGAAGTTATTCATGGCTGTGGTGAGCAGATAAGTGTCAGTTGTATGATAATTCCACTGAGTACCTGGTTCTACCTTATGTGGCCATTTATTACAGGCATAGAAAATTTTATTTTTATGGGTAAAGGCAGTAAAAAACAAACCAGTTTTAGATTCATCAACCTGAATATTTTTACTGGAATAGTTTCCAGTTGCCATATCAAGAGTATGTTCAAAAGTCACGTTATCCCACATCTCTTTGTTATTGCATTGATCAACATAATCACTGATCAACGCATTTTTAACACCGGGATATTGCTTCTCAAGACGCATTAAAGCGATGCCTGCAAACATCGACTTGGCAGTTGAATAGGAGGGTAGAACTAACACATCACAAAATGGGTAGTTTCCATTTCTAGTTTCACAACTTGATACATAATGAATATTTCTGATTACCAAGCCATACAAAGTCATGTGCTTTTTCGAAATGCCACGACCAAATTGACGAAGGTTTATATTTGCATCTGGATAGTCATTCAACAATTCTGAAATTGGCTTAGTAAGCATCCTGTTACTGACTTCACGTTCATATTGAGATTTAATCAGAGATGCTGAAGCAATTTTAAGGGGCCTATAAGTCGCATTCAACGAGCCCCAGAAATCTGCTTTATAGGTAAGACAGGTTTCTGAGCTTATCTGGTAATAAACATTAGAGATTGAGCCGTCATCTTTAAATAAGAATGACAACACGCCGTTGTGAACACAATTTTGATTGGTAAGTTGTAGCGCAAAAGGAATGGCTGCTCGACTATAACCATTGTCTGTTGCTTCATCCCAGACTTTTCCTGGTTCGAGAATATATTCCCAAGCATCTTTACCATCATAAGAACGAATCACACCACGTTCCACAGGTATGATACTGTCTCCAGATTGCACAAATTCAAACTCGAACTCTGGTAGATGATGCTTTTGCGGTGAATCATAAGCTTTTATTCCACCCCTGAATTTGAAACTGCCACCCGTTGACTCACCTAAGAGTGTTAGTTTTCCTTGAAAGGTATTGCTGGCTTTGCTTTGCTGATCTTGGGCAGTAAAAACTTCCATATCGATGGGTTTATCTGTCTGTAAGCTCTTGGTTAGCTGACAGAAGGTAAGTGTCTTGCGTATTCCCTGATCATGACACTTCTCGAAATTTCTGGCTATGGACTTAGAGGAGGAAGTAGAGGATGACGATTGTACAGCAGTTGCGGAAGCCACACTTTCGTTAGCATAGAAATATAAGATGAAGATGAGAACTGGAAAAACCACATCCACAGTCAAAAAGCGTTTCATTTACTTTTCCTTAATGAGAGTTACTACTACACAATTTACTTGCTGTGGATAGTTTCAGATAGAGCCAGTTTAATAACATCGATAGAACCAGTCTTCAGAAAGTACAGCTGGTAAAATTTAATTTCATTTTGTAGAATTATAAACTTAATCCTAAGTAATTACTTGGATGATGAAAAACCTCAGTGAGAATGCTAATTGAACTGAGCTTTTCATTCCAGTTAAGATTCTTGTTTGCAAGTTACCCAGATATTATGGGAAAGGTACTGGGGATAGTAAACAAAGTGTTATCAACTCACTTGATCCTTATTATTCAATAAAATATCCGATTCGTATGCCTGATTATACCCAATAACAAAGTATTATTACTTGTCTTAATCATCATATGATAATCCTGCATTTTGCATCCAATTATCCATCCTTTTTATCAAAGTCCACTACTAATAAATGGCATGTAATAAGGGATAAACGTTTGTTGAGTTATTGTAGCTTGCTTAACAATTTCACCAAGCCATTGGTCAATGGTACTTAATGAATCAAAATTGGCAGAATTAGAGGATGGATTACTCATTGCTTCTTACACTAAAAAGGCCGGCTTACCAAATCACTCATTGATTCAGCGATTTTGTTAAAATCAGGATGTTCTCCTACAAGGTCATTTAGTTGCCATTGCATTTTCTTTCCTGCGGATAACACCTCATCCACAGCAAGATTTATATTTTTACCATTAAGGCCACATTGTTGTCTTGCAAACTGATTTAATATTTTCCATTTTGGCCATCGTTTTGAACCAGTCAAACTCAATGCCATAGTGTCATTTGGAATATAGGGAACTGTACTAACTATATCGAAAATTGGTGCTARTTGACGTTYGACYTGAGGAGGCTCACCTTGTTTATATTGATATAAATCATTATAAAGCRCCCCACTGTTTTTTAGATGAGCGTCAYCATTTCGTATCAGTATATTAACTAGCGTTAATTTAAAAAAATCGTACAKWGCTTTTTGTTGATAAACCGGTGAAATATACTGTCTTATWGTATTRGTGCAGGACTCAAGACTAGCATCGTACTTTTCTTTTGTGGTTTTACCTTGTAAGACACAAAAGTCTTCAAAACTTAACGCCTGCTCTGCTTTAATATCAAACCGTTTACTTATGAGCATTTTACCATTATCACTAAGGTAAAACTCTGGCAAATCAAGACCTGAAGCTTTTGCCAATGTTAAACAAGAATATTCATTACAGGCAAGCTCTGGAAACTCGTCTCCCCAGCTTTTTACAATATAGCAGTCTAGGGGTAATGTTGCTTTAGTCTGAATGTTCAATAGCACTTTTGGCTGCACACCTGCTACCCCTGAAGTCATAGCAAACCGAGACATTAACTGTTCAAACAGTTTTACATCTTCACTAGATAATAGGCTTTTCAGGTTTGGTGTGCTTCGACGCTGATCGGTTAATGGCTCTCCAGCAATACTATAAGCAAGGCGTCCGATTTGATTTGGCCCCAATAAAGCAAGCATGGTTAGATCGCCACTACCATACTGTTTCGCTGTGGCAAGTTCAATTGCTTCTCGAAGAGAACCCTCTGGTAAGTTCATTTGGAACACCGGATGCAAATCATTGAAGGTATRGCTTTCTGTTCGCATCGGCATCGTCAAAGAGATAGCCTCTTTCGAATCAGGGTGATAGCTAAATACGTGCTTTTGGTTTGTTTTTGTTAGACGACCGACAAGATGGTGAGCATCATTTTGAGAGCTATTAGCCAATGATGATAAGTAGACATCAAGATCAGCCATTTATTTCTCTTTCCGATAGATCAGTTGACGATTTCATTATTTGAAGTTGATCAAGTGTTGGCAATCCAACGTCAGCTGTAATTAAAGTTTTTCCGAAAACTTGAAGTACTCGTAGTACCTTACGTATTCCTATGTCTGAATAGTCATTACGCTCCAAAAAACCTATCGTTGTTCTATCAAGATTGGTTAGTTCTGCTAACTTTTGTTGGCTCCAGCTGTTTTGCTTACGCAACATTTTTATCTGCTGACTGATATTTTTTAAAGGGTCACTAGTAGTTTCGTCAAGTATCATTGTTTTTTTAATAGTTGAATTTGATGATAATATACATCATTTTTTGATAAGTCTCAATATTTGATGAATATAATCATCACATTATGCGATTTCAATGTATTCATGTTCAACGATAATAGCCAATTAGTTAACTGAATTGTTGAGTTCAGCAAAACCTAACTTACTGATAGAAATAAGACTTTGTCTCGATGTCGTACTTTTTCTACTTCTTCCGCTTATCCCTAACTTTATATTCGTTACTTCTAGTTTTCTTTATCTCGAATAAATCAATAGCATTAAATAAATCACTTAATTTTGCAAAGCCATAATTACGCTGATCAAACGATGCCTGATTAGAAATATGAGAGCCCACAGGGCCTAATGTAGCCCACCCTTCGTCGTCTTCAGTTGCTTCAATTGCTTGACGTAACATCTTAATTAGCTTGGTATCTGACTTGATATTTTTTGACTTGCTTTCATTTTGAGGAGCTTTTGATTTTGCCTCGTCCAAATAGAGAAATTTCGAACAAGCTTTAACAAATGGCATAGGTGTTTTTCTCTCACCAAAACCAATAACAACTTTTCCTTCAGAGAGTGTTCGAGTAACAAGAGGTGTGAAATCACAATCAGAAGAAACTAAACAAATAACGTCTACATTTTTTGTATACAAGACATCCATCACATCGATAACCAACGCAATATCTGCTGCATTCTTACCTTTTGTTAAATCAAACTGTTGGATCGGTTGTATTGCATACTCATGGAGGTTTTCTTCCCATGACTTGATGGTTGGACTCTTCCAGTTACCGTAAGCTCGTCTAATATTAACGACACCGTATTTGGCTAGCTCTGAGATTATTAATTCCATTTTTGCAGCTGGAGCATTATCAGCATCAATAAATACTGCAATTTTTTGCCTGTCTTCCATTTCTATTCCTTATTTATATTTGACTATACTAGGTTGCGCGCGCTTTTCCATGGCTTAAAATACGTCCGCCATTTACTCACTATGCGGCTAAACGTGCATTCCACATATCATAATCAAGCTGCATACCAGCCCACAACTCAGCGCGCCCTCCATTTTCAACTCCTAGCCAATTCTCAATTTTCAATGCCATCTCCGGTGATATCACCGACCTTTCATTGATCAATCTAGATAATGAGACTTGGGAATATCGAGTGCCTGCTTTGACCATCAGTAATCAGTTAATCTATGAGGGATTAGATATTCTCAAACTGTGTTTACAGCAAGCAGAGTTAGATTAAGTTCTTTTCATCTTCTTATCAAGGAATTGCGCAGGARCAAAGACAACCGCCGCACAGACAATAAGTGCCMAGGTAGCAATATTGATAAGCAGGCTATAGTTATCCTCACCCAATAGAAAAGCACCGATCATCGGTCCTGAAGCTAAGCYCATCTTGGACGCGAAACCACCCATGGCAGCCATTTGTCCAGCTTTATCAAGTTCTGAACATATCCCAAACACATAGGGTAAGACATAGGCCCAAGTAATACCGATAATGACATTGGCTATTAAATAAACGTTTTCATTTGCGCTATAGTGAAGTACCCAGGAGCTGATGGCAGTGATAATTATACCGATGACAAGTGGTTTTGTACGACCGTACTTTGTACCAATGGCAATCACTAAAAAAGTGCCCGCTATAGCAATCCAACTTGCCATGCCGAGGGCAGGGCTCATAAACTCAACGCTTAATCCATCAACCTTGCCTAGACCAATCATATAAGCAAAAAGCCCCATATTGGCCGCTTGAAATAAGAATATAGCAAACAGATTTAAGGACAGATGACCCTTGTTGATGTTCAGAGGGATAATCTCTGTTGAATCTTCATCGGTTATTCTGTAATCGCCGAGAAAAGGAAGCATAAAGAGTGTTACAACGGTGAATGCCATTAATGAAAGAAATAAAACACTAGTACCAAACTCCGGAACAAGACCTGGTAAAAACATAATGCCCAGACCACCCAAACCAAACTGTATCAGCAATAAGTAACCAAAGGTTTTATCTGGCTCAACGGTTCTTGAAATTATGGCGAAGCCAATTCCTACCAACAATCCACCGGTAATACCGTGTAGTGCACGAATTGCAATCATCATCGAGGGAGACTCAATATAAATACAGGCGCCATCGATAACAAGCAACAATATCAGCAAACTATAGGACCATTTACGCCAGTTTATAAGCTTGATTAGAAACACCGCGAGCAAAGCACCAGTAGCAGCTCCATAGAGATTTGCTGAGCTGACAAATCCTGCCTGTTGAGTGCTAAATTCCAAGGCTTCTTTTAAGCCATTGATGACGGCAGGCATTATGTTGATGTAGAAAATGCCTGCAGTGGTCAGGAAGGCTAGAAAAATTCTAGCCATTACACCATTAGGGGATAGTTTTTTCAAAAGTTCAACTCCTCAATAATTTTAAACTGTTAATCACAGCAGATCCCAGCTTGTTCTAATATGTTTTGTAATGGTTGTAACTGTTGGCTATAGCGGCGCCAACGATTAAGAGAACCTCTGTAAATGGGTTGTCTGATCTGAGATGCACTGGCCGTTGTCGACGCATCTTTGTTGTCGTAAAAACGCAGACATTGTTCCTGCCAAGGCAATTCACAATAGTTTAATAATGCTTTAGTTTCAGTAGAAATATCAGCTACAACGCTTTCGTAGCTCAGATCATACATAACCCCTGGCATGACCTTCTTCCAATGCTTGATAAGTTGATGATAAGCAATATAGTACTGAGCAAGATCATTTAAATCGTAAGAGTAA
>NVWF01000042.1 GCA_002746155.1 Gammaproteobacteria bacterium
GTCCCTTTTTGCAGGATTGTTAAATCTGATGACTCTGGTTMRMTYWAWYTSTMYMKGWKWKWKGGGATACTTTAGGAAGCAGAATTAATGATAATTTTCAGGTGTTAAATCCTGCATCTTGATTGATGATGGGTATAGATGAGTGATAAAAAATGACAGAAGAAGAAACAGCTAAGGTTGAAATAGACGATGTTGAGCCAAAGGCTGAAAAGAAAATACCAAAACCCATGAAGGAGAAGAAGTCCCTTTTTGCAGGATTGTTAAATCTGATGACTCTGGTTAGCTTTATTTGTATAGGTTTGTTGGGATACTTTGCATTTGTTCAATATCAACAGTTTTCTAACAGACTGAGTCTTTTAGAGGACCAACAACAAAATAATCAATCACTGCAATCAAAAACAACCACTCAACTCAATGAAAACTTTCAGCAATTACAAAATCACTTACTACAACAAATTAAACAACAGGCTATAAGCTCAGATCTGAAGGTTGAAAAAATCAACAAACAGCTTGCTGAGACCCAGAGGCAGATTAAGTCTGTGGATGGTCGCCATCAAAGTGATTGGCTATTGGCTGAGGCCGATTATCTGGTGCGAATTGCAAGTAATCGTTTATTACTAGAAAGAGACTTTAAGACGGCTTTAGCGTTATTGCTCAGTGCAGATGAACGTATATTATTGATGGATGATCCCAGTTTACAATCACTCAGAGAGGCCTTGGCTGAAGATATTGCTATTCTAAGAACAATCCAAAGAGAGGATATTGCGGGTATAGCAATGAGGATTAATGCCCTGGTACCTCAAATCAGCAGTTTAGCCATAGAATCTTTTCAGCTAACTCAGCCGATCCTTGAGCCAAAAACAGAAGATTCCGCTGATGACGACTGGTTAACCAGTCTTAAAAAAACCTTTAAAGAGCTCAGTGTAAAGTGGTTTGAAGTTAGAGATCATGGTCGACCTGTAAAACCTCTTATGGATGCAAAAGGTGAGTCCGTTATCCGAACAAACTTATCTCTTTTATTGCAAAATGCTCAGTATGCAACCTTAAAACAACAACCTAAGCTTTATCAACAATCACTCTCTCAGCTAAAAGACTGGGTTGTGGAATATTTTGATCTGCTTGATCCGGGTGTTAATGCTTTTGTGAAAGAGCTTGATGCTTTAAATGCCATGTCAGTCAGGGTTGAACTGCCCGAGACATTAATAAGCCGAGTGATTATTTCACGGCAGTTGGAGAAGCGACTAGCTCAACCATCTAGTCCTAGCACAGTTACCGCAGGTGATGGGCAATGAAATTTCGTTGGTTATTATTAATCACTATTATACTGGGGTTGTTAGTAGGCCCCTTGATTAAGAATATCCCTGGTTTTGTGGTGATTGCCTTGGGTGATTACACCCTTCAAACTCGACTCTGGCAAGCTGTGGTGGTGGTCATTATTTTACTGTTGTTTTTTATCCTCGCCTATCACCTGCTAGCTCGATTATGGAATAGTGCTGGTAGATTTAAAAACTGGAGTGGTGGTAGACGTTGGAAAAAATCAAGACAACAGACTATTAACGGTATGATTGCCTTGGCTGAGGGAGATTGGATAAAAGCTGAAAAACGGTTAACTTCAGCTGTGCTTGAATCTGATACTCCATTAATTAATTATCTTGCAGCTGCTCAAGCGGCACAAGCGCAAAGGGCTGATGCAAGACGGGATAACTATCTCCGTCTTGCACATCTTGCCGAGCCAAATGCAGAAATTGCCATTGGCTTGACCCAGGCTCAATTGCAATTAAATCATGGACAGCATGAACAAGCCCTTGCCACCTTAACCCATTTACAAAACTTAGCTCCAAAACATGGTCATGTATTATTGCTACTTCAAAAGCTCTATCGCCAGCTGGGTGATTGGCAGCGTTTTCTTGATTTAACACCACACCTTAAAAAAATCGCAACCCTACCAAAAACTGATTTGGATAATTATCAGCGGCTAGCTTGGCAAAACCTTTTAATAAGAGATGCGGCTAAAGGTGGTATTGAAGCCATTCATACTCTTTGGATGAAGATACCTAAAAACCTTTGTAAGGACGCTGTTATCTTGAGTTGTTACGCCGAACTTCTGATAAACCATGGTGCACATTTAGAAGCTGAAAAGCTATTAAGAACTAATATCAGTAAACGGGGTGATGAAGAGCTTTTGTACTTGTATGGCAAGGTGAAAAGTGATGATCCATCCAGACAGTTAGCTTTTGTTGAAGGTCTGCATAAGAAGTTTACAGGTAGTTCTATTTGGTTATTGACCTTAGGTCGGCTTAGTTTGGCTAATCAGCTTTGGGGAAAAGCCAAGAGTTATTTGCTGCAATCCATTGAACTAATGCCAAGGCCTGAGTCCTATCAGGAACTAGCAGTAGCCCTTGAAGCCTTAGGTGAAACAGAAGCGGTTATTAATTGCTACCGCATTGGACTCACGGAGGCTATTGATAAACCAATACTTAACAGTGCTGTTAGTCGTTCATCTCTTCCAACTCAGCACTAGCCTCTAGCCATTGCATTTCAGAGTCTTCTAGGAGGTTCTTCAGTTCACCCTGTTGCAGTAAGATACGCTTTAGTTTGTCGCGATTTTCTGCCTCGTATAAAGAGCTGTCTGCTAATTGATCTTCCAGTTCGGTGAGTTTGCTTTGCTGGCTACTCATTTGTTTTTCTAAGGTTCTAACCTTGTTTCGAAGGGGCGCTAGCCTTTGACGTTGTTCAGCATCCTTCTGACGCTGTTGTTTTTTATTGTCTGAGCGATTAACCCCTTCGGCGGAGGATGAAATTTTTCCGGCATTAGTTTTCGATTGCAGCCACTGGCGGTAGTCGTCAATATCACCTTTAAAGACGGTAACTTTTTTATCTGCAACCAACAGAAAGTCTTCACAGGTTGCTCTTAACAAATGGCGATCATGGGATATAAGAATTAAAGCGCCTGTATATTCTTGCAGTGCTAAGGTTAGAGATTCACGCATATCCAAATCAAGATGGTTGGTAGGCTCATCGAGAATTAATAGATTCGGTTTTGTTTTGATGATTAACGCCAAAACAATACGCGCTTTTTCTCCTCCGGAAAAATTACTTACTGGTTCAGTCACTCTTTCACCATGAAATCCATATCGACCAAGATAGTCCTGAGCTTGCTGATAAGTTAATTCAGTAAACTTTCCCATCAATATTTCTATGGGCGATTGATTTGAGCTGAGTTGTTCTAATTGATGTTGGGCGAAAAATCCTATGACGGTATTTGGGCTAAACCAGGATTCACCGGCAAGGATCGGTAACTTTCCAGCTAGATGTTTTAATAGGGTTGATTTTCCTGCACCGTTTTGTCCAAGTAAACCAAATCGATCGCCAGAATGTATGGTCATATTGATATCAGATAACCAAGGTACTTTATCATAACCAATGGCTGCATTTTCTAGGCGTAAAATTGGCCGTGGTGCATTATCAGGCTTCTCAAAATGAAAGCGGTAGGCTGAACGACTATGCATAATGGAAGCGTTGCCTAATTTTTCCATGGCTTTTACACGACTTTGAACTTGCTTGGCCTTGGTTGCTTGGGCGCGAAATCGGTCGATAAAGCCCTGCAGTCTTTTGCGTTCTTGGGTGATACGCACATTATTTTTTTCTTCGAGTTGTAATTTTTCAGCCTGTAATTTTTCAAAAGCACTGTAGTTACCTTTCCAAGAACTAATAGCAGTATTTTCTATATGCAGAATTCTAAGCACTACATTATCGAGAAAATCCCTGTCGTGGGAGATTACCACGAGGGTTCCTGTGTAGCGCTTTAACCAGCGCTCTAGCCAAATGATGGCATCAAGATCCAAATGGTTGGTGGGCTCATCGAGTAGTAGAATATCTGATGGGCTCATCAAGGCACGAGCTAAGTTAAGTCGCATTCTCCAGCCACCTGAGAAACTTTCTACGGTGAGTTGCTGTTGCTCTTGTGTGAAGCCCAGACCTGCTAATAACTTACCTGCTCGATTATCGGCATTCCAAGCTTCTAGGTGATCAAGTTTATCTGTGGCCTTTGATATTAACTTATGATCATCATTATTTTGGGCTTCAAGTAGTTTGGTTTCCCATTTGCGTAACTCTTTGTCGCCGTCTAGTACAAAATCCACAGCTGTGCGAGACGAGGCTTTTGTTTCTTGTTCTGCCCAGGAGATAATAGGCTTGCCGGGTAATTTTATTTCTCCGACTTCTGCAGAGAGCTTACCCATGAGCATCATCAACAGGGAGGTTTTTCCTGTTCCATTGGCTCCTGTTAGTCCAATCTTATCGCCGGGATTAATGGCTAGAGTGACATTTTTGACTAGGCAGCGGCTGCCTCTGTATAGGCTGATGGATTGTAGTGAGAACATGGGGTGGGAGTCTACTGTTTTACGACTCAAGTGGTCAAGTTTGTGATTGGGTAATTCTTTAAACAATTTGGTGGTTTGGTGTAGAAGCTGTTGCCACTTTTCACAGGGCGCCGCAAGTACTTCCTTGTAGGCTTCGCTGCTGCGTCCTGCAGCAGAGACCTGTGAAAAGTGGCAACAGCTTCTACACCCCTCAAGTTTGGTTGTGTTGATTTCGATTTAGCCAATGTTGTTAATGCGAAGTTGCTTGACGCTTTGGGTTTGGTTTGGCAGTCTTTAGAAAAGGATAAAATAAAATATGAATACTCAGTTAATAATTCTCATTACGCTTATTGTTTATAAGGTCGCTTTGATTGCTATTGGTTTTTGGGCTAGTCGGCGGACGGTGGATGAGAAGGATTTTTTTCTTGCTGGTGGTAGTTTAGGTCCTGCTGTTGCGGCCTTAAGTGCTTCGGCTAGTTCTTCTTCTGCTTGGACCTTGCTTGGGGTCAGTGGGGCGGCTTATCAATGGGGTTTTTCTGCTATTTGGTTGTTTCCTGCCGTTCTTGGCGGGTTTGCATTTAATTGGTTTTGGGTGGCTCCTCGTTTGTATAAAAAGGCTCGGCAGTCTGGTCATTTGACGCTTACTGCTGTGCTTGCTGAGGATAAAGATCCCGCTGCCAATAAACGTATTGTTATCCTTAGTTCTTTGATTGTTCTTATTTGTTTTGTTTTTTATGTGGCTGCTCAGTTCGATGCGGCTGGTTCTACTTTTGTCACTACCTTTGATGCTAATCGTGAGTGGAGTATTATTCTTGGGGCTGGGATCATTCTTTTTTATACCTTGATGGGTGGATTTTGGGCAGTGAGTGTTACGGATTCTATTCAAGGTTTTATGATGGCGCTTTCGGCAATAATTTTACCTTCGGTTGCGGTTTATGAAGTGTTGCAATTGGGCGGTTTTTCTCTGTTTTGGCAAGCCTTGGTTGTTGATGGAGGGTTGCCTTTGACCCTTGGATTTAGTGGTGCCTTGGGTGTTGCTTTTGTATTGGGTACTCTTGGTATTGGGTTTGGTTATCCTGGACAACCCCATGTTGTTAATCGTTTTATGGCGCTTAAAAATGAACAGTCGATTAAAACGGCCCGTCAAATTGCCCTTGTTTGGGCTGTAATTATTTATAGTGGGATGATTCTCCTAGGCTTCTCTGGTCGTGTTTTGGTTGAGGCTAATGGTGGTTCTTCGGAACAGATTTTGATGGTGTTAGCTAATTCTTTGCTTCACCCTCTTGTTGCAGGTATTCTTTTGGCCAGCGTTCTTTCGGCAATTATGTCCACGGCAGACAGTATGTTGCTCACAGCTGGCGCTGCGGTTTCCCATGATCTGAAAAATGCTTATTGGCCAAACCATAAAGTATTTAATTCACTGCTGATATCTCGATTAACCATAACCTTTTTGTGTGGTTTAGCTGTGTTGATGGCGATTTTTATTGAGCAAACTATCTATGCTCGTGTGTTGTTTGCCTGGTCAGCAATAGGGGCGGCCTTTGGACCGTTACTTCTTTTTAGATTATCAAACCGCTCTGTTGATGGCTGGGTGGCTTTGCTTGCCATATTTATTGGGTTTTCTTTAACTCTGGTATTTTATTGGCAGGAAAATACACCAGGGGATTATCTTGAACGGCTTGTGCCTTTTTTCGTTTCCATGACGATCCTCTTTATGGGTTATAAGTTTAAAAGTAATAAGTTTATAAGAAGTTGATATAAAACAGCCATTACCAGACTACTTGCAAGCCTGCTAAGTTTGCTCGGTTGAGTTTTTTGACATATAGCTGCGGATCCATTTTCTTGATTGGATGAAAAGAAATCGCCAGAAGTCGCTGAAGGTGGCTCCTAGTATTATTCCTATGATTAGTTCTAACATTTTATGCTCCTTTGTATTGACTGTATTGACTGTATTGACTGTATTAGCTGTATTGAAGTTGGGCTACTCTTTTGGCCAAGAGGTGCAAGAGCTCAGGTTGCTTATCATAATTCCACAGGGCGCCCGTGAATACTTCCCTGTAGGGCTTCGCTGCGCATCCCTGCTGCAGAGACCTGTTGAATTATGATAAGCAACCTGAGCTTTTTTGGCTTTTGGTGTAAGGAATAAGTCCTTGTTTCTTAGCGTATGCGTTGTAGGGCGTCGTTGCCCCAGCCTATTAGCTTATCGTTTTCGAAAACTAGGGCTGTTGTTTCATCTTTTGTTGTTTCTCCGTCACCGTGTTCTCGATGTGTGCGGTAAAATAGAACTTGATAGTCTTGACCTTTTTCACCTGTGAAGGCTTCGGTAAAAGGTGGTGTTCCCATTTGAGTTATGATGTCTGCCCTGAGTAATCCTAGGTTTAGGTTACTGATGTGCGAGCGGTTTTGTTTTTGTACGGATCTCCAGTTTGATGATGAATAGTCTTCATCGTCCCAATCACCGCCGCCACCTGCTACTATGACACAGCCTGTTAGGGCGAGGGATAGAGGCAGTATAAGAAGAGCTTTTTTTATGATCATGCTAAATTTCCTTTAATTTTATAAGTATTTAATTGTTCAAAAAGCTACAACAATAATGTTGCAACTAACTATTGCCGTAACCTTTTATTGTTGTACTAATTTAATGCAATCAATAATACAATAAATAATGCGATAAATAGTGCAATAAACAAGCCAATCATTAAGTAGTTGTTTTTATTGAATTTGATCTTTTTAATCCATATTAAAAGTGGTATTTTTAACGAATAGTTGATATTTCTAACACCTTAAGTGTTAACGTTTACTCAAATACCAAGTGGAGATACTACAACCTATGGATGAACTGAAGCTGAACAGATTTGCTGTGCTGGGAAACCCCGTTTCCCATAGTCAATCGCCTCGGATCCACCAAACCTTTGCCGAGCAGTTTGGTGTTACCTTAAGTTATGAAAAACTCTCTTGTGAGATAAATGATTTTAATGATTTTGTCCGAGAATTTTTTGCTGGGGGTGGTAGGGGGCTTAATATAACTTCTCCGTTTAAATCCGATGCTGCTAAATTAGCCGATCGATGTTCCTCTATGGCGCGACTCAGTGAAAGTGTGAATACTCTTTATAGAGATAGCGAGACAGGTGAACTTGTGGGAGAGACGACGGATGGTTTGGGGTGGTTGAAGGATATTCAACGACTGGCTATCAAGCTTTCTGGTGCAAATATACTGGTGATCGGTGCTGGAGGCGCTGCTCGGGTTATTGTTAATCAATTACTGTGTGAGTCCGTTGGTTTAGTGCATGTTTGTAATCGCACTGAAAGTAGGGCCGAGGAATTAGTTGCCCGAGGCGTGTCAGCTTCAGGGCTTGAGAATATTCCTGAGAAGAACTGGGATCTGATCATTAACACTTTATCGGTTGGTTGGCAGGGAGATTATCCTGATTTGCAGATTAAACTTGGGGCCCAAACCAGCGCCTATGATCTTAACTATGGTCAAGGTGCTCAACCTTTTATAAAATGGTTCGAGGCTTCAGGAGGTGACTCCTTATTTTGTCATGACGGTTGGGGTATGTTGGTTGAGCAGGCGGCTGTTAGCTTTTCTATTTGGTGGGGTAAAACACCCGCTACAGCTACGCTTATTGAAAGAGGACCTAGTTAATGCTTCTGTTTAGTTGTTTCAGCTTGTTCTAGTTTGTTAAAGTGTCTAGATATTTTTGTTTAAGATTTTTATAACCCTCTGCTGAGTAACCAAGAAATGCTAACTCTTTTTCAGTTAAGGGTCGGATTTTTTTAACTGGCGAGCCAACCCAAAGATAACCGCTTTCAAGAACTTTGCCCGGTGGGACTAGACTTCCTGCCCCTAGGATCACTTGTTTATGAAGATGGGCACCATCCATTACGATAGAGCCCATGCCAATTAAACAATAGTCATCAATCGTGCATCCATGGAGAGTAACCTTATGACCTACCGTTACATAGTCACCAATTTGCAATGAAAAACCTTCGGGATTATGTGGGCCTCTATGGGTAACGTGCAACACACTGGCATCTTGAATGCTGGTAACCTTGCCTATGCGAATGGATTGTACATCGCCTCGAATTACCGTCATTGGCCAAACTGAACTGTGCTCACCGATCTCAACATCACCAATAACAAGGGCTGTTGGATCAACATACACACCTTCAGCGAGACTTGGTGTTATAGCTTCATAGCTTCGAATGGTCATTTTAAGCCTAGTTATATTAGCGTTAAGTCATGGTCACTAACTCTTCCGAGCTAGTTGGATGGATAGCAACAGTATTATCAAAATCAGCCTTGGTGGCGCCCATTTTTATTGCCACCGCAAATCCTTGTAGCATTTCATCCGCCGCCAAACCGATGATATGACAACCGACAACTTTTTCATTTTCACCTTCGGTTACAAGCTTCATAGATACTTTTTGTTTATGGGAGGTGAGGGCATAAAACATGGGAGTAAAGCTTGAAGTATAGCTTTTAATATTTTGCTCACCAAATTTGTTGATGGCCTCCTGCTCAGTCATGCCAACGGTACCAATTGGAGGATGACTAAACACTACGGTGGGGATATTGTCATAATTAAGATGTAGATCCGTTTGATTATCAAACAGGCGACTGGCTAAACGCCGACCAGCTGCTACCGCTACGGGTGTCAGTTGAGCACGACCAGTGATATCGCCAACTGCGTAGATGCCTGCTGTCTTGGTATTTTGAAATTTATCGGTTTCTATAAAGCCTCGCTCATTTGTTTCAAGACCTGTTGCTGATAAATTAATTTGTTGCGCTTGGGGAGTACGACCAATGGCCCAGATCAACACTTCACTGGCAGGATGTTCGCCTTTATTGGTGTGAAGTATTACTTCATTTTTATCATTATGAGTTAATTTTGAGGGTATGGCTTCAGTGACAGTTTCAATGCCAGCCTCTTCCATGGAAAGTTTAAGTTGTTCGCTTAACATAGTATCAAAACTTCGGATGATGGCATTCTTACGAATAACCAGAGTAACCTTGGTGCCCAGTGCATTTAATACACCTGCAAGCTCAACGGCAATATAACCACTTCCAACTACCGTACAGGTTTTAGGACGGGACTGGAGTGCAAAAAAACCATCGGAATCTGTTCCTAATTCTGCACCTGGAATATCAGGAATGGTTGGTTTACCACCTGGGGCAATAAGTATATGAGGTGCTCGATATTCAACCTCATCCACCACAAGGGTCTGCTTATCTTTAAAGCGTCCAAAACCTTTAATATGTTGAATGTTTAGACGCTGAAGATAACCATCATAAAATTTATGAATGTTGTTAATATAATTTTCACGGGCAGTAATTAAGGTGTTCCAGTTTAGATCTTGGGCTTTAACATCAAAGCCATAATCACCAGCCAGCTCAAGAGTTTCGGCCACTTGTGCTGCAAACCACATGGCCTTTTTGGGTACGCAGCCAACATTGACACAGGTCCCACCCAGTTCGTTATATTCTATTAAGGCAACCTTGGCACCATTTTGTGCCGCTCTCGCAGCCGTTGCAATGCCACCACTTCCACCACCTAGGGCTATAAAATCAAATTCTTTAACAGTCAAAACAATTTCCTTAAATTATAAAATTACCCAGTAAAGCTCAGAAAGCTGGCTATTAAATAAGTACTTATTTGATTTTTTCAAGTCTAGCTAGCCAACTATTATTGGTTATAATGGTTTGGTTATTATAGTACCAGAGATGCTTTTAGAATTGAACTTGATGATCTCTTCTTATGCATCTTGAAGTGGAACGGGTATAATTAACCATTAATAGTTAAACTCAGGACAGATTAGCCAATATGACAAATCCACTTTTAGAACAAACCACCTTACCAGCTTTCAGCGCAATAAAGCCTGAGCATATCTTGGTGGCAGTAGAACAACAAATCCAAGAAGATCGCAAGTATCTAGAGCAGATCCTTAAGCAGGTTAAACAACCAACCTGGGACAATATGATTGCCCCACTTGCTGAGCAGGCAGATAAGCTGTCAAAACTTTTTTCACCTGTATCACACCTTAATGCTGTTGTGAGTAATGATCAGTTGCGGGAGCAACATGATGCTTGTTTGCCAATTCTTGCTGATTATTACTCAGAGGTAGGTCAAAACAGAGCGCTTTATGATGCCTATCTTGAGGTGGCAAAGGACGCACAGTTAACAGCCACTCAACAGAGAATTATTGAAGATGAAACTTTGGGGTTTCGCCTAGCAGGCGTGTCATTAAATGAAGCTGAGCAAGGTCGTTTTCGAGAGATAAAAAGTCGACTATCAGAATTAGGTTCACTGTTTAGTAATCATGTTCTCGATGCCACCATGGCTTGGTCAAAGCACTTTACTGATAAGTCGCCACTAAAAGGATTGCCTGTTTCAGCCATCGCTACAGCCGAGCAGGCTGCCAAGGAAAAACACCAGCAAGGGTATTTATTGACCCTCGACATTCCCTGTTATATGGCTGTGATGACCTACGCTGATGACAGCTCTCTACGCCAGGAAATGTACCGAGCCCATTGCACTAGGGCATCGGATCAAGCACCTGAAGCTCAAGGTGAATGGAATAATACTCCTATCATCAGAGAAACACTTGCGCTACGTCATGAGATGGCAGGCTTGTTAGGTTATGCCAGTTATGCCGATTATTCCCTGGCAATGAAAATGGCAGATGATCCTGCTCAAGTCCTCGATTTTCTAGACAAGTTAGCTGATTTGAGTATTAATAAAGCCAGTGCCGAGCTTGAGGAATTAACAGTTTTTGCTCATCAACTTGATCAAATAGAAGCCCTGAACCCTTGGGATGTGGCCTATTATAGTGAGAAATTAAGAGAAAAAAAATATGACATATCTGAAGAGGAGCTACGTCCGTGGTTTCCTGAAGATCAGGTACTAAAAGGCCTATTTGAAATAACCTCTCGTCTCTATAAGGTCTCATTTAAAGAAAGAGATGAGGTGGATAAATGGCATAAGCATGTGCGGTTCTTTGATATTTTTAATGAGCAGGGTACGCAGCTTGGTAGTTTCTATCTGGATCTCTATGCACGAAGCCACAAGCGTGGTGGCGCTTGGATGGACAGCTGCCGCGATAGAAGTCGCAGATCTCAGGGCGAATTACAACTACCGGTTGCCTATTTAACCTGTAACTTTACTAGTCCCGTAGGAGATAAGCCGGCCCTGTTTACCCATGATGAAGTTGTCACCCTGTTCCATGAGTTTGGTCATGGTCTACATCATTTAATGACAGAGATAGATGAAATACAGGTATCAGGGATTAACGGTGTTGCTTGGGATGCTGTTGAATTGCCTAGTCAGTTTATGGAAAATTTTTGTTATGAAAAAGAATCGCTGCTATTGATAGCCCGTCATGTGGAAACCAAGGAGCCTTTAAGTGATGAGGTACTGGAGCGGCTAAATGCTGCAAGACAATTTCAGGCAGCTATGCAAATGTTGAGGCAGCTTGAGTTTTCATTATTTGATTTTAAAATTCACCTAGATTACCAAGCAGAAAATGACAATCAATTTGCAGAAATTCTAAAATCAGTGAGAGAAAAGGTGGCGGTTATTCAACCACCTAGTTGGAATCGATTTGAGAATGGCTTTTCACATATTTTTGCAGGTGGCTATGCCGCTGGCTATTATAGCTATAAATGGGCAGAGGTTTTATCTGCAGATGTCTGGTGCTTTTTTGAGGAACAAAAAACGCCTGAACAAGGTATTTTTAATGACAACTCAGGCCAACGGTTTTTAAAAACTATTCTGTCCCAAGGAGGTTCTAAAAAAGCCATGGAGCTATTTATTGATTTCCGAGGTCGTGAACCTTCCGTTGAACCCTTACTTGTACAACAGGGTATAACAGCAAATCCATGAGTGTTGGTGCGGTGATTGCTGTATTGCTTAAGCAGCACTCAGTTAAGCTTGAGTCACAACAACAGGCTTCAGAAAAGCTGGCGGCTCAGTTAAATTTACCTCTGATTTTAGATAGTGAGGCTGAGCAATTTGAGTTTGGACTTTATTATGAGCAGGGTATTTTAAAACTAAGCCAGTTGAATTCTAGTGATACGGGTGCCATTTGGGTTGATTTTAGCAAGGGTAAATCAGCCTACCGACAAAAGCATCAGGGTAAGGGTAAATTGCCTCTTAGTCGTGCTTGTGGAATTAAGCAAAATCACCGGCCTGTGATTATTGATGCCACGGCTGGTCTTGGGCAGGATGCTTTTGTCTTGGCAGGATTAGAATGTGAGGTAACCTGTATAGAACAGCAGGCTGTTCTGGCGGCACTGCTCAGAGATGGATTAATGAGGGCAGTGAATTCATCTGAAGCTTGGTTGATTGAAATTGTGCAACGCCTAACACTACTTGAGGGTCTTGCCGAAACAAGACTAAGCTCCCTAGAGACAGAAGTTGTTTATCTGGACCCCATGTATCCAGCTACACAAAATCGTAAAAATGCCAAAGTTAAAAAGGGGATGCAGTTATTTAGGGAGTTTCCCGGGACCATTTCAAATGAAGCGACCTTACTAAAATCTGCCTTGAAGTGTGCATCCGAGAGAGTTGTGGTTAAAAGGCCAGATTGGGCAGATCCTTTGGCTGATCTTAAGCCTTCCCACCTTGTTCCAGGCAAAAACCATCGTTATGACGTCTATAAAGCCTCTAGTAATTTCGATAGCTTTATAAATAGTTAGTGCTTACAAACCGTGCTTATTCATTTCTTTCAAATAATCGATATCTAACATCACCAGCAACCTTTTCCTTTAATAGATTCCAATTTTCTGGCAAGTCTAGTTCAGTCAGGTTCTTCTCTGTTTCAACATAAATTTTTGCAGAGACTTGCAAAATTCCTACTTGTTCTAGGGAGTTAAAGAGTGGTTGGACAAGACCTTTACTAAAAGGAGGATCACAAAATACGATATCGATTTTGTTTTTTAAACGCTTGGCAAATTGCTTGAGCTGAGTTGCATCCTGTTCAATGATTTGTAAATCATCGGCGCCTAGTTGAACTTTGTTTGTTAATAACTGTTTTGCAGCCTGCCTATTAATCTCAACGAGAGTGACGGTTTCTGCACCTCTAGAAAGGGCTTCAAAGCCGAGCACACCACTACCGGCAAAAAGATCCAGACAATGACTTGTTGGCAGATCATTTGTCAGCCAATTAAATAAGGTTTCCCTTATGCGAGAGGGGCTTGGTCTTAGGCCGTCAACCGGGGTGAAGGTGATTTTTCTACTTCGCCATTTTCCAGCAATGATCCTCACCTCGCCTTGGGTGGTTAATGGCTGAGCTTTGCTTTTTGTAGAATGTTTTTTTGCCAAGGGACTCGCCTTCAGGTTATCTGTTGCTAATAAAAATGTTAGGATAGCGCCAATTACTTACATTGTGAATATCGATTAACAATATGACAACAGAAAATACCAATAAACCTAAAAAGACTTTTTTTTCCTGGTTTAAAAAGAAACAACCGCCTGAAGTTGCACCTGCTCCAGTTGAAAAGGCTAGTGACAATAAAAATGAGTTAACTGCTGATCAGATTTCTGAAAAAGAAGATGGTTTCTTTGGACGGTTAAAAACAGGTTTAAAACGAACCCGTAGAAATTTTTCAGAAGGCCTCGCTACTATATTTCTCGGTAATAAGACCATTGATGACGACTTATTTGAAGAGTTAGAAACAAGTTTACTGCTTGCCGATGTGGGCATTGATACCACCTCCGAAATTATTCAATCCTTAACCCAAAGAGTGTCTCGTAAAGAACTGGCTGATACAGAGGCCCTTGCCCTTGCGCTTCGTGATGAGCTTGCTCAATTACTTGACAAGGTAGAGCAACCTCTAATTATTCCTCAACAAGATGGTCCCTTTGTTATTCTAATGGTTGGTGTTAACGGCGTTGGAAAAACCACCACCATCGGTAAACTTGCCAGTAAATTTAAGGCAGAGGGCCGCTCAGTGATGTTAGCAGCCGGCGATACCTTCCGAGCTGCTGCGGTTGAGCAATTGCAGGTGTGGGGCGAGCGAAACCATATCCCCGTTATCGCACAACACTCAGGAGCAGATAGTGCTTCGGTGATTTATGATGCGGTGGAGTCAGCAAAAGCCAGAAATATTGACGTGCTTATCGCCGACACGGCGGGAAGATTACACACCAGTAGCAACCTGATGGAAGAACTGGTGAAAGTAAAGCGTGTTATGTCCAAACTTGATACTAAGGCGCCCCATGAGGTGATGTTAGTGCTTGATGCAGGAACCGGTCAAAATGCCATAAATCAGGCTGAACAATTTAATAAGTCAGTTGCTTTAACAGGACTCACCTTGACTAAACTCGATGGTACTGCAAAGGGTGGAGTTATTTTTTCAATAGCCAACAAACTGAGCATTCCGGTACGTTTTATAGGAATTGGTGAAGGAATTGAGGATTTAAGGCCTTTTGTTGCAAAAGAGTTTATTGATGCTCTTTTTTCAGAGTGAACAAGGCGCTAAATAGTGATAATCTCTCTCTAGCAAATACACCCGACTTGTAAACTTACAAAGGGCATAAAAACAATAATACCAATGATACGATTTAACAATGTCTCTAAACGCTATGAAAATGGCCACGATGCTCTAAAACATATCAATATTACCCTTGATAAGGGGGAGATGGCTTTTTTAACCGGCCACTCTGGCGCTGGTAAAAGTACCCTATTAAAATTAATTACTCTTGTTGAGCGTTCAACTCGTGGTGAAGTTATCGTTAATGGCATTAACCTGACTAAGGTAAGCAATCGTAAAATTCCCTTCGTTCGACGTCATATCGGCATGATATTTCAAGATCATCGACTGCTTTATGACCGCACGGTGTTTGATAATGTGGCCCTGCCTTTGATTATTGCCGGTCATCCCCACCGTGAAATTGGGCGAAGAGTAAGAGCTGCCCTTGATAAGGTTGGCCTGCTTAAAAAAGAAAAACTTCAACCAGTTATGCTATCTGGTGGTGAGCAACAAAGAGTTGGTATTGCAAGGGCTGTGGTTAATAAGCCACCCATATTACTTGCCGATGAGCCAACTGGAAATCTTGATCCTGAGTTATCTGCTGAGATCATGGGGCTTTTCCAACAGTTTAATCAAGTGGGGGTTAGCCTGTTGGTAGCAAGCCATGATTTGGGGCTTATTGCACGCATGAAATATCGAACTATTACCTTAAAAGACGGCATGTTAGTTGCTGACGGAGGTAGCCTGTAATGGCGAAATCACATCAACGGCCTGAGAAGCGAGGTGCCAGTTCGCAAAAAGCTAGTCTGGGATCGCGCTTTAAAATGTTTATCCATTTGCACCGTCAAGAGGTGCGTAATAGCTTTAATAATATGGTCAAAACACCGCTTTCATCCTTTATGACTTTAGCGGTTCTTGGTATTGCCTTGGCCTTACCAGGTGGTTTGCAGGTTATTTTAAAAAATTCCAATATGCTCAGTGAAGGCTGGGATGGTGCATCACGGTTTTCTCTGTATCTTGAACAATCAGTGTCTAATGAAGTGGCTGCAAGTCTTGCAAATCGCCTAAGAGCTCGCTCAGATGTTGCAGAAGTTGATGTGATTAGTCGAGAGCAGGCCCTTATTGAATTTCAAACCTCTTCTGGCTTAGGTGATGCACTTGAACAACTCGAGGAAAATCCACTGCCAATCGTTTTGGAGATCTTGCCTGCAGCTAATTACTCCACTCCAGAAGCATCAGAAAATATGCTTGGCGAGTTTCGAAATTTACCTGAAGTTGAGCTAGCGCAGCTTGATATGCAGTGGGTCAAACGTCTGTATTATCTGTTGGATTTGGCGGACAGGGCAGTATTTGCCTTATCACTTTTACTCGGCCTTGCTGTATTGCTCATCGTTGGTAATACCATTCGATTAGCCATACAAAACCGTCGTGAAGAAATTGAAATAATTAAGCTAATTGGTGCAACCAACGCTTTTATAAGACGCCCCTTTCTCTATACTGGCCTTTGGTATGGCATTGGAGGTGGACTTTTTGCGGTCTCTTTAATTAGTACCTCCCTCTGGTGGTTATCCGATCCTGTTAGCCAATTGGCGGGCTTGTATGATAGCGGTTATAGATTAACAGGTCTTTCCTTTCAAGAAACCTTAGAATTGATAGGGTTTAGCACATTTTTAGGATTAACTGGCTCTTGGGTGTCCGTTACTAGGCATTTAAACCAGATAAACCCCACATAAAACCCACTTTACTATTAAAAATAGATAATAAACAAACTATTTAGCCCACAAATATAAATTATTGGTGATACACACTAATAAGGGTTCATTTTTTATATTTATGTAAACAAAATACGGACAATCCTTATAAACAAGCAAAATATGGATCATTTGCCCAATTATAGCCAAATCCTCTGCCTGATAAAATTATTTGTAAATAGACTAGTAAGTATATTCCAATTGAGAAATGAGTCTGTATAATGCTTATAATTCAATAGGATAGAAAGGTGGCCTCCTAATCCTTACTTAAGAAGTAATAACTATGAAATTAAATTTCAAATATTGGTTTTTTATGATCCCCCTTATCACTGCTTGCAATATAGAAAGCTCCCCAAAAAGTAATGAAGTTACAAGTCAGCAAGGCATGGTAGTAACTGCTAATCCCCATGCCACAGATGCTGGGCTTAACATTATTCGTGCAGGTGGCTCCGCCATTGATGCTGCCGTGGCTATAGAGGCTGTTCTTAGCTTGGTTGAGCCGCAAAGCTCAGGTCTTGGCGGAGGCGGTTTTCTTGTGCACTATGATGCAAAAACTAAAGAAGTCATAACCTATGATGGAAGAGAAACAGCGCCTGCAGGCGCTAGTAAAGACATGTTTTATAGCTCTATCGGTAAGCGTCTAGGTTTTTTGGATGCAAAACACAGCGGCTTGTCTATTGGTGTACCGGGCGTTGTATCGATGCTCTTTTTGGCACATAAAGATTATGGCAAGTTGCCTTGGAATAGGCTTTTTAGTTCTGCGAAAAAGCTATCCATTGAGGGCTTCCCTGTTTCACCCAGAATGCATCATTCAATTGATCGATTTAAAGCCTACTTCCCTAATTCACCAGACAAGGGGCCTACTGAGATCTATGAATATTTATTCACAGATGAAGGCAAGCCCTTGCCCATTGGATATATTCTTAAAAATCAAAAATATGCAAAAACCTTAGATATTATTGCCGAAGATCCATTGGCTTTTTATACGGGAGCCTTGGCTAAGGAAATGTCTGATGTCGCTCATAAATTACCCCGTGTTGGTAGTTTATCACCGGAAGACTTTGAAAATTACACAGCGCGCAAGTTAAAGCCTTATTGTAGCTCCTATAGAGATATGACCTTATGCGGCTCACCACTACCCTCTTCTTGGATATCTGTTTCAATGGTGATGGGATTATTAAATGAGGCACCAAAATTTTCTGCAGGAGGTGCTGATGACGTTTTAAATTGGAATTTGTTGGCCGAAGCTTTGCGTATTACCTATGCAGATAATAACAAATTTATTGCTGACAATAATTTTGTTGATGTTCCTGTGGCAGGCCTAATGAATAAAGATTACATAAAAAGCAGAGCTAAGCTTATTTCGACACAAAAGGCTAACCCTTATATAGAAGCGGGAAACCCGTGGAATTACCAAGAGAAGAAGTCCACGGGGGTGGGTATAGACGATACCCATGATACTTCTGGTACCACTCATTTTGTTGTTGTGGATAATGATGGTAATGTTGTTTCTATGACAGCTACGGTTGAAGGTTTTTTTGGGTCAATGAGGATGGCAGGTGGTATGATTTTAAATAATCAGCTGACTGACTTTTCATTTGCTTATGAAGATTCTGAAGGTATTCCTATAGCCAATGCCGTTGCTCCAAATAAAAGGCCAAGATCCTCAATGTCTCCGACCATCGTATTAGATAAAAACGGTGACTTTCTCATGACAGTTGGCTCACCTGGTGGACGTTCTATTATCTCTTACGTGGCTAAGGTGTTGGTTGGTGTATTAGATTGGGACTTGAGTATGCAAGAAGCTATAAACCTACCAAATATAGTAGCAAGATCAGAAATGGTTAAAATTGAACGTAGTAGGGCTTCAAAAGCGTTAGTTAATAGTCTTGAAGCCTATGGTTACACTGTAAAAAAATCGGATGGAGAAATATCAGGCCTAAGTGGTATTGTTAGACTGCCTGATGGTTCACTCAGTGGTGGAGCTGATCCCAGAAGAGAGGGTACCATTGGCGTAGTTGTTCCTAAGAACTAGTCGGGAGATTATGCCTCTTCATTTTAAACAAGGTCCTCTTTTATTGATATGTTTTCATCAAATCAAGGGATAGTGAAAGTAAGTATATACCCGTGATCAATGAAGATACTTGATTTTTAGGTTTAAGAAGATCATGATTAATACATGCAGAAAATCACCCTATCAAATGAACAGCAAGTTAAT
>NVWF01000043.1 GCA_002746155.1 Gammaproteobacteria bacterium
GATCCATCGAATGGAGATAAGGGAAATATTATTCTTGAATAGGACTTTCAGTCCGTGGACTGCAACCTATGGACTTTTAGTCCATAGTCGTTGAGTTAAAATACGCCTTGCATTACGGGCCCTAGCATTATCCTTATCACGTACCATATAATTGGGGTAATTTTCTGCCTTTGCATCACTTGATGACATGCTGGCATCAAACGGCGATGTATTGGTGTTATGCATCATATCGGACACCGGGTTTTTCACCTGCGGTAAATCACTTAGCGTATGATAGCCCATCCATTCAGTTTCAGGATTACTGCCATCAAGGGCTTCGTTCCAGTTGTATTTTTCGTTACGTATTGGAACCGAACCATTATATATATACCAGATATTAGCATCTCTATCAGCATACATTATATTACCGAAGTTCATTCTTAAAGATTCAATCGCCGTGGTAAATTCATCAATATTCCCAGCACGTTGCATATAATACCACTGGTCTAACCAACCTGGTTGATCGTACATGGCAAAATTACCTGATAAGAATTTTCCATCTCTTTGTGCGACAATTGCACCGTGATGTGTTTTACGATATTTAACTGCTCTTACTTCACCACCTTTAATTTTAATTTCGCCGCTCCATTCTGTTGCTTCACGTGATCCTTCGCCGTAACGGTAGTTAAGAGGATTATTAACATCATCAAAATGTTCAATCCAGCTGTCTTCCTGATTGCTAAAATTATCTGTGCTCATCCAGCCAAGGTTTTCATTAAATCCAATGTATGGAAGTGGATAACCAAAACGTGCATATCCTGTGAAATTCCACCCTTCGTCTGACATCATATGTGCTTCATATGTTTGACCGATACCAAATGCCGGTAGATGGGGATTGATAAATAAAAACGAACCTGTGCCTTCAATTTTTGAACCATTAGCAGCCCACGAATTTGAACCGAATTCTTTTCTGTCTTCCGGGTCATACTTTGGAAGTTCCAGTTGAGCCACTTTTAAAGTCGTGCCATTAATAGCTTCATAGGCTGCCGTTCTTTCATCAGTGGTAAAACCAAGTCGGCCTAAAAATCCGCCAAGATAATACCAACGACGAATAAGAGCCAATGAATACCAAGGTTCAATATGATCAAGCAACCTAACCTCAAGATCAGGATGGGTTTCCATATAATAATTAATACCCGCAGCGTAACCATCAAGTAACGCTTTTATGGTCGGCGTTGCATTCTCATAATCACGTTTTGAGAGTTCGTTATTTTCAAATGCATGGACAACCCAATCTGATAAAACCGCTTCTTCGCCTAGTATTTCAGCTGACCGACCTGTGCCCATAATAAAGCCGAGTTCTAACTGCTCGAAATTATCTTCAGCCTGGGCGTATCCCATGCCGAATGCTGTATCACCATCACTTTTACCATGAATATGGGGAACGCCCCATTCATCACGATATATGGTTACATTCTGCGAAGGGTGCATATTTATGTTCTCATCAGTAGTAGTTTTATTTGCTGTAGGTGTCCCACAGGAAAATAACAATAATATTGAAATCAAGATAATAGTTTTATTTACAAAACCACACAATTGTAAAGATAAGCGCATCTATTTTTGCTCTTCTAGTAAGTGAACTATGATTTTATCAAGCCAATCTATTGGCTATGGCTACAAACTGAGCAATGCTAATGGTTTCTGGACGAGCACTAGGATTCACATCTGCCTCCAAAAGTTGTTCTTCAGTTACCATATCTTGCAGTGCATTTCTCAGAGTTTTTCTTCTGTGATTAAAAGCAGTGGTTACAAGAGTTGAAAACTGTTTTTCATCTTTTGCTGTATAAGGTTTTTCACTATGGGGTTGCAACCTGACTATGGCAGATTCAACTTTAGGAGCCGGTGTAAATGAACGGGCAGGAACATAAAATAAACACCTTACCTGACAGAAATATTGCACCATGATAGTTAACCGTCCATATCGCTTACTGCCAGGCTCGGCGATCATTCTATCAACCACTTCCTTTTGTAGCATAAAGTGCATTTCTTTAATCAACTTACCTTGGGCACAGAGATGGAAAATAAGTGGTGTTGATATATTATAAGGAAGATTTCCAAAGACTCTGAGCTGCTCTCCTTTTTTGGCTAAGCTATTAAAATCAAATTTTAAAGCATCGGCGTTATGTAATCTCAGCTCGCCTACACCATCAGCCATCTGCTCTAGTCTTGCAATCAAGTCGCGATCCAGTTCAATGGCATCCATTACACCAACTAAGGGCAAAACTTCCTTGGTAAGGGCGCCTAGACCAGGCCCAATTTCCACCATATGCTGGCCCACTTTAGGTGCTATAGCCATAATGATTCGGTGAATAATACTCTCATCATGTAAAAAGTTCTGTCCGAATCTTTTTCTAGCTAAATGTCCTTGATGTCTTTTATTTTGTGCCACTCGATTATTTCCAATGAATGCTTTCCAGTTAATGCGTTCTAGTTATTACTTATCATTTCTTGCCATAAAAATAGCTTGATTTAAGGCTTCACGTAAACTACCACAATTAGCAGTTCCTTTGCCTGCGAGATCCAAGGCTGTTCCATGATCCACTGAAACCCTGATGTAAGGTAAACCTAAGGTTATATTAACCGCCTTTCCAAAGCCTGCATATTTAAGCACTGATAAACCTTGATCATGGTACATGGCTAAGGTTACGTCTGCGCCTTCAAGGCCTTTAGGAGTAAGAGCAGTATCAGCTGGAATGGGGCCCTTAAGACTGAACCCTTGTTTTCTTAATTTTTCAAGCACTGGTGTAATGGTTTCTATTTCTTCATTACCTAAAATTCCATCCTCTCCTGCATGTGGATTTAAACCACAAACATGGATAACAGGGGTTTCAAGATGAAATTTTTGTCTCATATCTTGTTCAAGTACCTTTAAAACTCTCGTTAAACGCTGCTCTGTTATTGCATCAGATACTTCTTTTAGGGGTAAGTGAGTAGTTACTAAGGCAACTCTAAAATCTGCACAGGACAACATCATAACAACCTGTTCTGTTGAGGACTTTTCAGCCAAATATTCTGTATGACCAGAGAAGGCAATACCTGCTTGATTAATTATAGCCTTATGAACAGGTCCAGTTACCAAGGCATCGGCCTGGTCGTTTAATAATAAATCGCTGGCTTTGTCTAAAGTCTCCACAACATAGTGTGCATTTTCAAGGCTCAGCTCACCTGGCGTTATTTTATCTCTGAGCTTAGTTGAATATACCTTTAGTCGTCCTGCTTGATGGTGACTCCTTGTTCGATTACTAGGCGTCCAATCTTCAAGCTTTACATCAATTGAAAGTTTATTCGCATAAAACCTTAATAATTCAGGGTCAGCAATAAAAATTAGTTCGGCTGCAAAAGAAGATTGAGCAATTTGGATGCAAAGCTCTGGACCGATCCCCGCTGGGTCGCCTGGAGTGATTAACAGACGTGGAATAAGCGGGGACATTAGATATTACGTTTTATCATCTAGCATTTTTACATAAGCTTGTTCACGAATTTCACGTAACCAAGTTTCTTGCTCTTCTTCATACTTTCTATTCTGTAATAGACGGCGAGCACGCATTTTCTTCATTTCTTTAGTCTGATCAGTTGTCCTAGTGGCTAATTGCTCAACTAAATACCAACCGCCTGCACCTTTAAATACTTCACTTAATTCGCCACTTTTTAAGCTATCTACCTTGTCCAAATAAATGTTTTGAAACACTTCAGGTGGAGCCCAACCGAGATCTCCACCGATGGAGGCAGTTGCTAGATCCTCAGAATATACCTTTGCCTGTTCAGCAAAATCTTCATTGCCAGCTATAATTTCTTTTCGAATTGAAAGTAGCTGAGCTTCTGCCTTATTATCTGTAGTTACTTGAGTTACCTTAATTAAAATATGACGATAATTCACCTCGTCAACCATTTGTTTAGTTTCATCACCTTTTTTTTCTTCTAACATCAAGATATGAATACCATTGGCTGATCTTAAGGGTTCAGTCACTTGTCCTTTTTCAAGGCTGTTGATAGCGGAGGCAAAAAGTGTCGGAAGTTGTTCAATAGTTTTCCAGCCCATATCACCACCATTTAAGGCATCTGAACTATCTGACTCAGCGATAACAAGGTTTGAGAAGCTTTCACCAGACTTATAACGTTGAATAATTGAGGAAGCTTTTGCTTTGACGTGATCAATATCATCTGGCCCAGCAGTCTCAGGAATAGTAAGCATTAAATGTCGAAGATGATAATTAACTCTCGAAGCCCCCTGCTCATTCATGATGTTTAAAACGTCATTCACTTCTTGTTCTGAAACAAATACATTTCGACTCACTGCACTTTGACGGAATCGAGAAATAGTCAACTCCTTACGAATATCATCTCTGAATAAGGTGAAGATCAATCCATCGGCTTCAATCTGATCTTTCATGGTGCTTAAGGTTATATTGTTTGATTCAGCAATACGATTAAGTGCTGCATTAAGTTCAGCATCGGCGATACGAACTCCGGCCCTTGAAGCCAACTGAAGTTGAATTTGGTCTAAGATCAAGCGCTCTAATACTTGTTTTTCTAGATCTTTCTCTGGAGGTAATTCCGTACCACTGGCAGTTAATTGCTTTTTAATGGTAGCCATTCGCCTTTTAAATTCACTATCAAGTATGACATCTCCCTCAACTAACACTATTACCTTATCAAGCCATTGAATGACTGCAAAGCTTGGGGTCGGAGTCACAATACATACAAATAATAGGACTTGGATTAACGTTGTTCTCATAAATTTATTTCCATAACTTTTGATTCTGTCTAATATTACAATTCTAAAATCATTAATAATTTCTGAAACGGTCTTCATATCCTTGAATATCTCTTTCAAGGTTTAAACTGTTTCCTATATTTGTTAGTCCCTTTAAGATGAATTCTAGATAAATACCATTATTAAATTCATCGGTTCCTGGAACGGCTATTCCCTGCCTATCGAGCCGTACATTTAAATATCTTCTGGCAACTAACCTTATTGCCCAACAACAACTCTCATATTCAAGACCAGCAAAACTGTCAATGGTTCGATTTTTTGTTAAGTCTTGTTGCCAGCGTCCCACAAATGATAAATCTTCTGAGATTTGCCAAGAGAAGGAAAGTTCTGCCTGTTCAACATCATCCAAGCCGTTATATCGCTTTAAGCGATGTTGCAAATTAATAGCCAAACCACTTGAAATGTAATGCAGGCCGACTACACCTTTTTCTGTTCTATTAGCAGAATCATCATATTCCAGCTCACCTTTAATACTCCAGTTATCATAAAGACCAACCTTTACATTGGTGATCAGCGCTGAGTTGGCTTTATCATCAATGCCAAGATCTACTGCAGGGTTACCATCTTCAGGGAAGGCTAAATTTACCACTCTATCTTCAAAGTAATAGGCACGACCGAAGGTTATTCGCATTTTCTCACGTCCAGTATCCGGCTCATAAAATCGACTAGTAACCGCTACTGAAAGCTGATTACTATCACCAATTCTATCAAACCCACTGTAACGATTTTCCCGAAATAGCGAGTCTACCCCATTATTGACGCTGGTTGTATCAAATAATGCAATATCTGACTGCTGTTTAGAGGGAACATAAAGGTAAAATAAGCGTGGTTCTAGGGTTTGGGTAAAGTTATAACGACCGATATCAATCATTCGCTCAAAAAACATCGCACTATCTAAACTAAAAATAGGCATCGTTCTAGTAACTGTATCAGGCAAAAGATTGTTCGGATCATCTTGTGAGTAGCGGCTATAGTGCAATTTCAGCTTAGGCTTTATATAACCCGACAACCAATTTAGCGGTAAACTTATTTCAGGGGCTGCAAAGAATCGTTCTGACTCTACAGAGCTATCATGAACAAAAGCAGTAGCCTCAAGATGTAAATTGCTGGTAAGACCAGCAAAAATCTCTGGATATAACAAAGAAAGTCGCAACTGAGGTAGTCGACTATAGGGATCCGTTGGAGTACTTAACAGCTGATCATTACTCACCAAGCCGGTAAAAGAAAGATGTTCATCATCAAAGCTTATTTGAGCAAAGCGTCTTAGAGAGTTTCTATTACCAGAGCTGTAATTACCACCGAAATCATAAAAATAATCGTCATCACTCACCGAGCTGAGATCAACCTTGCCACGCCAGTGTTCACCCTCTGAATAAGCCGAATTTATTTGATAGAAAAATCTTTCCTCAGTATCAGGAAGGCCTCTATCATCATTTGAGAGATATTCAGCATATACCTCGTTTTCAGTATTTTCAGTCAACTGTCGATATTCACCGGCAACCATAACCCCCCTTTTCGATAAATATCGAGCCGTAAAGGTTGCGTCCTTATCTTCTGCAATATTCCAATACCAAGGAATTTCAATTTCTAGCCCATTACGACTTGAACTGCCCACTGAAGGATAAAGAAAACCACTTTTTCGGCGGGCGTCAATTGGGAAACTAATATAAGGAAAGTAGAAAATCGAGACATCATTAATTTTTAGGGTGACATTCTTAGCTTCGGCTATGCCCTTTAGAGGGTCAACATCAATGGTGGATGATTCTAGTAACCAGCTTTCAGAACCTGGTGGGCAGGATGTAACACCTACATCACTTATCCTGAGTGTCTTATCCTCCTTAAAGTTGATTCTTCTAGCTTTGCCTCTTAAGGATCCCCTGACAAATTGGAATTTGGTATTGTTAACCTCGCCAGTTTGCTTATCCACTTCAAGTGTAAAGGCGTCGGAGGTTAAGCGAACTTGTTGATCATGATAACGGATATTGCCTTTGGCAGTAAAAATATTGTCTGCCTTATTAAGTGTCGCCTCGTCTGCTCGTAACTTTTTAAATCCATTTTCTAAAGTAACATTACCTTTAAAAGTCACCGTATCTTTATTCGTAATAACTATGTCATCGGCATCAAAATCTATCATTAATACTTCATCTTCTTGTAACTTTTTAGGTAATTGATTACCTGGACAGTTTGGGATGAAAAAATTCATATCCCAAGGTGCATCCTTCGATGTGTTTGACTGTTCATCTCCCAGCACAGGGAGTGACAACATAAGTATCAATAAAGAAATCATGCTTAAGGGTAGTGGCTTATGATTGCCAAGGTTATTCATTGTTATAAAATGTTTCACTTCTGGAGTTATTAGTATATTTTATATTGTATCGAACTTTTCTCTCTCTAGGGGGCGAATAATAAACCAATGCGATATAAAATGCAGTCTTACAGACATAAAATAGTTGCAGGATTTAAGCTTAACCCATGACAGACTTTCGATTTCAGGCCTTAACCAACTGGTGCAAAGCGCAATTATCCGATGAAAAACTTACCCATTTGTTAATGGTTAATAATCCTTGCCAACATCCGCAATTATTTGCCAATTGTCCCAGTGGACGATTTTCATTACCAGTAGTGCTACGCTATGCCATGGAAAAAAATTTAGTTTCAGGTGAATATTTTGAAGGTCATTGGTATGATATCGGCCGTCCTGAACGACTAACAGAACTTGAACAGAAGATACTTAGTGGAGAATTAGTTTAATGTGGGGAAAAATACTTGGCGTTGGCTTTGGCATGATGCTAGGAGGGCCATTTGGTGCTTTCCTCGGCCTTTTACTCGGCCACAACTTTGACAAGGGCATTGGTCAATCCTCACTAGGATTTTCAAACTCCGAAGCGGTTCAAAGTAAGTTTTTCGAGTCGGTATTTTCTGTCATGGGTCATATTGCTAAGGCTGATGGCAAAGTCACTGAGCAAGAAATTCAGATGGCACGAGTGATCATGACTCAAATGCAGCTCAATGAAGCACGTAAAACGGAAGCCGTTAAGTTTTTTAATCTTGGCAAACAACCTGAGTTTGATCTCGATGCCACCCTGCGCGCCTTCAAGCAAACCTGCCATGGTCACAGAAATTTGATGCAGATGTTTCTTGAAATACAAATCGCTGCCGGTTTTGCCGATGGCGGACTGCAGAATAGTGAAAAACAGATCCTTGAAAACATATCTCGGGTACTAGGCTTTAATCAGATTCACCTCAAGATGTTGATCGATAGCTTTCTAGCACAACAAAGATTTCACCAATCAGGTCAGCAGGCCTATGATCAAAAAGACCATCTCGCAGATGCTTATACGGTGTTAGGCATTGAAGAAAATACTTCTGACAAGGATACAAAAAAGGCTTACCGCAAACTCATGTCACAACACCATCCTGATAAATTAGTGGCCAAGGGTCTTCCCGCTGATATGATGGCTGTTGCCACTGAAAAGAGTCAGAAAATTCAAGCTGCATGGGAGCTGATACGAAAGCAGCGAGGAATCCGCTAGCACCTAAGCTAGCCAGAAAAATTCTTTTTTAACCAACCCCAAATTCTCTTATAAAGCATCGGCTCAGAGCCGCGATAGTGAATACCATTACCCGGAACATAAAGTTGACGGTAACTTTTACTTTTCTGGGCCGACATTCGTTTACTTGCAGCTTTGCTCGCTGGTAGATTATAAATATCTAAAAGAGGAATTGTCACAGCAGCAAGTTTGTTAGCTATCTTTGATGACATTTGATCTACAGGGTACTGAATATTTATGATGATCAGGCCTTCTGCTTTAATAACCCGACTAGAAATTAGTTCAAGTAAAAGATCTGCTGTAGTGCCTTGAGCGAGGATGACATACTTCCCATCTAAGGCTCGCAGTTCTGCTTCAGCTACCAAAACTCGCTCGAGCAGTTTCTCCATATTTCTAGTCTGTTGTTTTTCATACCACTGTTTTGAATCAGGCAAGATGGCTTCAGTTGGCTGAGTGTTTACACCCTTTTCTGAATTTTCAGTATCCTCTGCTTCATTGGTTTGACTGATTTGCTCAGACTCGGATGATGTTTTTTCCTGAGGAAATTCAGGTGCTGGACCTGAAAAATTAAATTCAGGTAAGCTAATAGCTAGGGTATGCCAGCCCTTTGTTGATAGCTTCTCAGCCAAATAAGACAAGGCTCCCGGAGCATTGGGAGCAGCATTGGATGAAGGTAGTATTAAGATGCTGCCCAAGGCTTTGCCACTGGTATCACCTTTATATATTCCTAAAAATTCATCATCACCCGTTTTCAACCATTTTACTTCACCCTCTCTTAACTGACTGGCAATGATCCGATCATTTCTTAAGGATTGGGACACTATTGGTTCTTCTTGCTCTGCTTGATTTTCTGACTGCTCTGTTTGAACTTCTTCTTTTTCAGCTGCTGAGATTGTGGACTTCGTTTGTGTAAATCCCAAGAGAACTAACAAGACTAACAATTGAGGCAGAATTTCAATGCCTATAGTTTGTTTTCTAGTTGATTGGTATGCCATGACCTTAAGCCTTTTGATTCTCGAGTCTTGTGAATAATATATGTCCGCTTCACCTCAAGATGCTTGTTTCATCAAGACTAGAAACAGTCATATTTGAGGCAAGTAAGTTTTGAGCTAGCCACTTATGTCCTTGGATGGATAGTATACAGGAAATGAAGGAGCAATTTACTGTCTAGCTGAAAATTGCTTGACAAAGAAAATGGTTGTTTCTAGACATGCCCTTTGGATGCTCAGTTAACTGATTTTTTCAATGAAATTTTCTAAATTGACATCTAGACCTTTACGAACAAGTCTGGATAAGACTAAAATTAGCTAGCATTCTGGGTCATTTCCATGAGATCCATCATAATTTGGGCATAAACCATGAAAGATCTAAAAATCAGTCTCGTTCAAACAGCGCTCATTTGGCAACAAGCCAAAGCTAATTGTGATTACCTTGCTGAGTTGCTGATTTCAGATAATACAAACACTGACCTCATCGTGCTTCCTGAAATGTTCAACTCTGGTTTTACTTTAAATGCCAGTAAGGTAGCCGAAACCATGGAAGGTGAAACCATTGCGTGGATGAAAAAACTCTCTGCAAACCATGACGCAGCTGTAACAGGTTCATTGGTGATTTGTGAAAATAATATCAACTATAACCGTATGGTAATTGCCTTTCCCGATGGTCAGACCCAGTACTACGATAAGAAACATCTGTTTCGAATGGCTAATGAACATAAACGTTATGGTTCAGGCAATGAGCGGGTGGTGATCCAGTGGCGTGATTGGCGAATTGCGCTTTATGTGTGTTATGACCTCAGATTCCCAGTTTGGTGTAGAAATCAAAACGATACGGACTTAATGTTATTTGTTGCATCTTGGCCCGCTGCTCGCGCCTCTGCTTGGCAGATTCTACTGCGTGCTCGGGCCATGGAAAACCTTTGTTATGTTTGTGGAGTTAATCGCATTGGACGTGATGCTAATGATATTGATTATCAAGGAGACAGTGGTGTGATTGATATGGCTGGCGATGATGTTACTCAACTTGGCGCTGCTGATTGCCTTGAGACGGTTACTTTGAGTGCCGACTCCCTAGCTCAATTTCGTAAGAGGTTTCCTACTTTTCTTGATGCTGACTCCTTCAGTATTTCTTGAATAAGCCCCTATACATTTAACCCCTTTTTCGAAACCTTACGTTTATAGATGGTAATTACCTTGTTTAATGGAGATTACTATGAATTACACACCTCGAAAAAATAAAATTACTATTGCCATCACTGTTGCCCTTATCGGTCTAGCGGGATGCTCTACCAATGAACAAAAGAAAGTTTCTAAAGACGAAGATCAAAGTGAGTCTGAAGAAGTTTTTGTTGTTGAGTTTAAAGCTAAGTCCGATGGCAAAATTGAAAAGCCGCAAATTTCTGAACTCGCTTCTTCAGCTGCCTTAGCAGATATGATGGTAACGGGCTCTCGCATTCGAAGTAATGAACAGGCTCTTGCTTATAAACGAGTCAGCCCTAATGTATCTGGCATGGTACAACGGCAAGAGGTTAATCGTGAGAATTATCAACATTTTGATGATAATGGTATTAAGTTAGTCACCGAAAACCCTGTGTCTACTTTTAGTATTGATGTTGATACCGGAGCTTATACCAATAGTCGTCGTATGCTTAATCAAGGTCAGTTACCTCCAAAAGAGGCTGTGCGCACTGAGGAGTTTATTAATTACTTTAGTTATGATTACGAAGCACCCATTAATCGAGATACGCCTTTTGCCGTGCACAGTGACATGATGAAATCGCCCTGGGCTGCGGATAGTTATCTTCTACAAATTGGCATTCAAGCTTGGGAGCCTGTTGATGAGAAGCGTCCTGATGCCAATTTAGTGTTCCTTGTGGATGTTTCTGGTTCTATGGGATCAATGGATAAATTAGGTCTGTTGAAAAAATCGCTTTCTCTGTTAACCAAGACACTCAGCGCCAATGATCGTATCTCTCTAGTGGTTTATGCAGGTGCCTCTGGTGTTGTTTTAGAACCCACTGCCGGTAATCAGACAGCTAAAATTGAATTAGCCTTGGAGCGTTTATCTGCTGGAGGTTCTACCAATGGCGCTGCTGGCATTCAACTCGCTTATCAGATGGCTGAGAAGTCCTTTATTGAAGGTGGTATTAATCGTATTTTGCTTGCAACTGATGGCGATTTTAATGTTGGTACGACCAATTTTAATAGCTTGATGGATCTGGTTGAAGAGAAGCGACAATCAGGCATTGCCCTATCCACTTTAGGATTTGGTTCTGGGAATTATAATGATCATTTAATGGAGCAATTAGCTGATAAGGGCAATGGTCAATACAGTTATATTGACTCAGTGATGGAGGCGAAAAAAGTTTTAGTGGATGAAGTGAATTCTTCACTAATGACTGTGGCTGGGGACGTGAAGATCCAACTGGAGTTCAATTCACAAGTGGTGAGTGAATATCGCTTGATTGGTTATGAAAATAGAGCCCTTGCTAGGGAGGATTTTAATAATGATAAGGTGGATGCTGGTGATATCGGAGCTGGCCATACCATGACTGCTATTTATGAAATCCGCTTTAGTGATAGTAATAATTTGGCCCTTGACTCACTTCGTTACAGCAATAGTACCTCAGAGTTAAAAGCTACAGACATAAATATTAATGAGTTAGGTTATTTAAAATTGCGCTATAAAGATCCCGGCGAAACAACGAGTCATTTGATTAAACAGGTTTTGATTAAAAAAGATTTAATGGCAAAAACCAAGCAACCTTCAGCATCAATTCGATTTGCAGCTGCCGTAGCTGGATTTGCTCAACAGTTACGGGGAGGCAAATTTCTAGAGCAGTTTAGCTATCAACAAATTGCTTCACTCGCTCAAGCTTCAAAGGGGGATGATAAAAGGGGCATTCGTGGCGAATTTTTACAACTGGTTTCTCTCGCTGAGCTTCTATCTCAGAAAAAATCCTCGAGCCTAGTTGCTGTCGTTGCTCAAGATGAATAACCAAGGAGAATAAAATACTTACTCTAGCTAAAACCTCAAGCAGCAGTATAGGATATACTGCTGCTATGGATACTCCTCTTAAACCTACTAGCGAAGATCTAATGCTAGATTATGCTCAGGGCAATGTGGCTGCCTTCACGCAACTCTACGCCTTGCATAAAGCGCCCTTATTTCGGTTTATATTAAGACAAGGTATTCACAGAGAAAAGGTTGATGAGCTGTTTCAAGAGATCTGGCTCAAAGTTATCAAGGCAAGAGAGAGTTATCAAACTACTGCTCGTTTTCAAACTTGGTTTTACTCAATTGCCAGAAATCATCTCATTGATGATTATAGAAAACAAGGGCATTTTATCGCTACTGAACTTGAGGAAGAATTACATGAAGATATTAATTCTCCCGATATTGAAGACGTTATTGACTGGGCTAGAAAAAAAGAACATCTACTAGCAGAGGTCACTGCCTTGCCCTTTGAGCAACGTGAGGCATTTTTACTAAAACACGAAGCCGGTATGAATAATGAGGATATTGCTCTGGTGACAGGTACTAATAAGGAAACGGCGAAAAGTCGAATTCGCTACGCCATGAATCAATTGAAAAAACAACTGGGAGGATCATGATGAATCATCAAGATGATCTGGAATTAAATTACAAGGCTAAGAGTAATGAACAGCCTCCACCAGAGGTTGACCGGTTAATTATACAGGCAGCCACCGATGCCCTGAACTCAAAATCAAGTAATGTTGGGCTTGGGCGATTTAATTTTCGGTCTTGGCAGATGCCTGTGTCTATTGCAGCTGCTGCTTTATTTACCTTTTCCTTTATCAACACATATGACCTCTGGAAATCAGAAGCTGAACTCGATTTGGTTGGCAATGTCGCCTCACCTCAATCTGCTGATTTCGATAAAGACCAACACTTAGAGATAGTTAGTAGTCCTGCCATCTCAGCCAAGGAAAGTAAGAGTGACCAACGTCTTAACAGGCTTGAGGTTTCAAAAAAACCAAAAGCTGTTTCTACATCTTCCAGTCTAGATGAGACAATAGTTGTTACTGGCAGTAGGATTACCGTATTATCAGTGCCTTCTAGAACTCGACTCCCCGTAACAGAAGCTGCTATTGAGGAAAATGAACAGGCATCACAGTTAATCCAAAAGTCTCGAAAGCTCAGTGTCGAGAAATGGTTTGAAAAAATTGAGGCCAATATAGCCATTAATAAAATTGAGATAGCTAAGGCTGATATTGTTATACTTCTACAACAACATCCTTTACAGTCATTTTCTAAACAACAACATCAAAGGTTTGTTATCATCAATAAAAAGATACTGGTTAAATAGTTCTTTTTAAATCGTTCTTATTTAATAAGAAGCCCAATAACTCCGAGTCATAACACCATGAAAATAATTTCCATCCTACTCCTCGTCTGTCTTTTGGCAGCGGGAATTGTTTATAAGATTTATAGTCCTTCCCAAGATCACTTGATAACAACCCTTGTTTATCCCAAGGCAAAAACATTACCTGATTTTAAATTAACAGATCACCTGGGTAAGCCATTTAGCAACGAACAATTTCAAGGTAAGTGGTCCGTTGTTTTTTTTGGATTCACCTACTGTCCTGATGTTTGTCCCACAACAATGGCGTCTTTATCACAGGTGGCAGAAGCCTTAGGTGAAGAGAAACTTAAACAGTTGCAATTTGTTTTTGTTAGTGTTGATCCAGAAAGGGACACCATTGAGCGTCTTGCTAAGTATATCCCCTTTTACCATGAAGATTTTATTGCCATCACAGGAGATGACAAGGATCTGCTACCCTTTGCGTTAAGTCTTGGTGCTGTTTATATGAAAGTACCTACGGATGACAGCTACACCATGTCCCATAGTGGCCGATTATTTATTATTAATCCTAAGGGCCAAAGGTTTGGAATTTTTTCCAAATCTGATACGGGAGCAATTGATGTAGAATCAGTTGCTCAAGACTTAGGAACTATTCTTGGGTATTGAAAAACATCCAAAAGCTTGGAGATAAAATTATGAAAAACATTCCAATAACTTTAGTTACTTTCTTGTTAGTACTTTCTACTCTTCTAACAACAGATATAGCTGCTGAAACAGAGACTAAACCGACTAAAAATAAAATCACCTATCACAATTCCGGAAAAATTCTACCTGCGGATCTGCCCTTCTCTGAACTTGTTCAAGTTGGCAAAACTCTCTACTTGTCTGGTCAAATTGGAGTCATTCCGGGCCATTTAAAATTAGTAGCTGGTGGTCTTGAGCAAGAAGCAAAACAGACTCTGGAAAATATAAAGTCAATACTTGAGCATTATGGCTTCTCGATGGATAATCTTGTGAAATGTACTGTTATGCTTACAGACATGTCTGAGTGGGCAGCTTTTAATGAAATCTATAAAACTTACTTTACTAAACCTTATCCTGCCCGCAGTGCCTTCGGAGCAAGTGGCTTGGCTATTAATGCGCGAGTTGAAGTTGAATGTCTCGGAGCTGTTGAATGAGACTCGTTAGTGAAATAAAACATTAACAAACATGAATCGACTAGTAGTTTATTGGCAGGATAAAAAAATGCATAGCAAGGTCTGGCGTCTTGCCTGGCCGATGATCCTTTCAAATATTACTATTCCATTATTAGGACTGGTTGATACAGCTGTGATGGGGCATCTTGATAGCCCGATTTATATGGGAGCTGTTGCCATAGGATCAGTGATTATTGGCACTGTTATCTGGGCATGTAATTTCCTTAGAATGGGTACAACTGGTTTTGCTTCCCAAGCCCTAGGTCAGAAAAACAACCCCGAAATCCATGCCATCATCTGGCGCTCACTGCTAGCCGCTTTTGCCATAGCTTTACTGTTGATTATTTTTCAAAATTTCTATGCTAATGGTGCATTATACTTTATTGACGGTAGTGTTGAGGTGAAATCACTGGCTCGCAGCTATTTCGATATCAGAGTGTGGGGGCTGCCAGCTGCAATCGGCAATTTTGTAGTGGTGGGTTGGTTTATAGGTCTACACAATACTCGTATTCCACTCATATTACTTGTCGTTACCAATGGCCTCAATATCATTCTAAATATTGTATTCGTGCTTATACTTGGGATGGACGTTGATGGTGTTGCCTACGCTACTTTAATATCCGTTTATGTCAGCTTATTACTGGGTTTTTATTATATCTTCATTGAATTAAGAAAATATCCAGCTCACAGTCCGTTAGAATCTGTCTTTGACACTAAGGCCATGGTCACCATGTTTAGTGTTAATCGTGACATTTTCATTAGAACCATGGCTTTGCAATTAGTGTTTTTTATGATTGCCGCTGAGGGGGCAAAACTTGGCAATGATGTATTAGCCGCAAATGCTGTGTTATTAAACTTTTTGTTTCTTATAACCAATGGACTAGATGGCATTGCTCAGGCTATTGAAGCACTTGTGGGAAAGGCAATTGGTGCCAAAGACAAATACAGTTTTGACGCTTCAATTATCGTAGCCTCAGGATGGTCACTGTTAATGAGCCTTGTCTACTTGGTGGTATTTTTTATAACCGGAGACTTTATTATTAGCTTATTGACTAATATTGACTCAGTAAAATCAACCGCAAGCATTTATCTTCCATGGCTCATTTTTATGCCCATTAATGGTGTTTGGAGTTATATTCTTGATGGGATTTATATCGGGGCGACCCGGGGAAAAGAATTACGGAACAGTATGATTATAGCTACTTTTGTCGCTTTTATTCCTGCGTGGTATTTTCTACAACCCCTTGGAAATCACGGAATCTGGTTAGCCTTTCATATCTTCATGATTGTTCGTACAGTTATGCTTGGTATTAACTTTAGACACTTATACCGAACCCATCAATTTATTCCTATTAAGACTCTTTGATTGAAGGTAATACAGCCATACTTCAGCGACTAAGATCAATCATCACTACCCGTAAGCGCAGACATTCAGACAACCTCAGACCGCTCCCATACAATATCTGAGCAATTAGTTTGTATTTGACTTGCAATGACGATAATACACGGCTTACATCGCTTGATTTCTTTCTTGCCCATTTCCCGAGGGTGAGTTTCTAACCTCATTCAATAGTTTTGACATAGCCCGCCCCATTTAAGTCATAACAGCTTAAAACGCCCTCAAAAAATGCAATATCAACAACTTACCCGTATTTTAGTAGAGAATGGAATCGGATTAGACTGCGAATTTGCAGTATATGTACGGGGAATCACCCACTAGATAAAGTTTTTGGCTTGCAAATCAAAGACATTGCTTGCAGGATGTATCAAATGAACACACATACACAGCAAAAAAGCCGGATATTCCAGTTTGGCTGTATATATCAAAGTTAGGTGAATGAGGCAGGTCGGAGTAATTGGAGATAGTATGCAAAATGTAGTTAATTTGAGTTGTGCATGTGGAACTGTAAAAGGAAAGCTGAATGTGGTTAATGGCTCATTTTTCCATGTACACTGCCTTTGTTGTGATTGCCAGAGTTTTGCCTCGTATTTAAATAATGAAGAAAAGATATTGGATGAGCATGGGGGTACAGAGTTATTTCAAACTTACCCTGCATATATCGAAATTACCGAAGGCCGAGAAAATATAGGTTGTATGCAACTTCGAGAAAAAGGGTTGTATAGATGGCATACCACATGTTGCAACATGCCCTTAGCTAATACAATGAACTCCTCAAAGATTCCGTTTGTTGGGATATCGGTAAAGCTCATGCAATTTAATAACGAACACGAAAAAATGGAGATACTGGGTCCTGTCTCGATGAAGGCCTTTGGAAAATACGCTATAGGTGAAATGCCAACAGATGCACATCCAAAATTTCCAATATCTTACATGCCCAAGATTATAGGTTTCATGTTAAAAGGGATGTTCGGTAAAAAGAACAGCCCATCACCGTTTTTTAGGGATGGAGAGCCGGTTGCGAAGGCTAAAGTTTTATAAGCGACGTTGTGAAAATTCACCTAACAAATGGTTCAACAAGGACAATTTTGTCAATGCGCAAAGACCCGCGCATTGACAAAATCGCCTGTTAACCAAAACGTTAGCAGTATCATAGGAGTTTAGTTTGGAACCTGAAGGAATTTTAATATCAATATTTCGATATTTCTATAAGAAGAGAAAGGCAGGGCCTCTTGAACAAAAAAAACCTATGCTTAAATGGTTTCCTAAGTATTTAGTTCCTCTTACGCTTACAAAAAGTGTAACCTCCAGTAGCGAAGCCAACGACGTATTAGAAAGTATGCTAGCTAATTTTGGCTTTACATTTAAATATGCTACGAAAAGTCAGCTTTATTTTTCTAGAGGAAAAAATTGGGGTGATTTTTCAATTAACTTAATACCATTTTTTTCATCTGCAATATATAGTGAATTGGTGTTAAGCTCTGATCCTAAACCATCAACTACTATAATAGCTGCCTTTTCAAACCCACTAGGATAAAATGCGCTAGCCGCATGTGCTAAATGGTGATCTCTATATAAAACCTTACTATAATCAATGTCTAAAATATGATTTATATAAGAACTTTCAAGTTTTCTATACATTAAATTTGTA
>NVWF01000014.1 GCA_002746155.1 Gammaproteobacteria bacterium
AACTTAACAAGAACTATCATGAGTAGATCCTTAAGACAACGGCTTAGCCCTTGTCCAAGCCACCGCCTTAGGCGGTGGATATACAAGACTGATTATAATAAACTCTCACGTCCTTTGATAAGTATTTGAGCTGGAGTCCTATGAAACCACTCAACTGCTTTACTTTAAAACCAACTTTCAAGTGAAGATGCTCAGCTAGATAATAACTGCATTTTCTCTAACATAAAAACACCATCACCACCCCGTTCAAAGTCAATCCAAGTAAAGGGGAAATCTGGGAAGGCTTCTTCTAAAGCTGGCGCACTATTACCAACTTCAACAATCAAAATTCCAGTGTCAGTGAGATGTTCGGCTGCTTGTTGAAGTATTTTACGTGTTATATCCAGACCATCTTGACCAGAGGCTAAACCTATCTCAGGCTCAAAATGATATTCATCTGGTAACATTGCCATGTCTACCGCATCAACGTAAGGTGGGTTGCTAATAATTAGGTCATACTTTTTACCATGTAAATTATCAAATAAGTTTGATTGTATAAAGCCACAACGATTATCAAGACCAAACTTTTCTTTATTTAATTGTGCAACAGCCAGTGCATCTTCAGATAAATCTGAACCATCTACTTGAGCGTCGGGATAAGCCATGGCACAGGCAATAGCGATGCAACCACCCCCTGTACAAAGGTCTAAAATCGTTTCAGGTGTATGTAAAAGCCAGGGAGCAAATTTATTTTCAATCAATTCTGCAATGGGCGATCGGGGTACTAACACCCTTTCATCCACATAAAATTCATGACCGGCAAACCAAGCCCGAGAAGTTATATAGGCGAGGGGTTTTCTTTGATTCACACGCTGTTCAATATTATCAACGATTTGTTGTTTCTCTGTACCAGTCAAACGACAATCAAATAGGCTTGAATCTGTTGTATTAGGCATCTTTAAAGAATCTAATATCAAAGTGACAGCTTCATCCCAGGCATTATCGGTACCATGACCAAAACTTAAATTAGCCTTTTCAAAACTACAAGCTGTCCAACGAATAAAGTCACGTAGAGTATGTAAATCATTAACAGCTTCTTGAAAAACTTGTTCAGCTATTTTATAGTCCATTGCAGAACTCATTGCAGAGTCTATTGAAGAGTTCATTGAGTTTTTTTTCTCCGGTAATATCAAATATGTCTAACACAGCCAATGACGAGCAACAGCAGGACAAACTACTATTTTCTGAGACCGTATCAGGAATTACACCTCTTGTGCAGGACAAGATTATACCACTATCTGAAAAGAACCCTAGCATTGGTAGAAAAACTTCTTCTCAATACTCAAATGAAGCAGCTCTTGATATAAAAGAGTCTTTAAGTGAACTTAGTGATGATTATGATCCCTTTGAGGATGATCAGCAACGATATGACCTAAATTTTCATCAGGTATCTATCAGCAAACGAAAATTCAAAGAATTGCAAAAAGGTCATTTTAAAAATGAGCTAATGCTAGATTTACACGGTTGCAACAAACAGCAAGCCCGGATGGAAGTGGTTTGCTTCTTGAAACATTGCCAAGAGCATCATTTTAAACGAGTTGCCATTATGCCTGGTTATGGGCATGGTATTCTTCGTCGTTCTCTTAATAATTGGTTGCGCCAACTACCCCAAGTATTAGCTTTTGCAGAAAGCCCATCACATTCAGGCGGCAAGGGTGTTATAAGATTACTACTCGCCGCATCTAATGAATAACCTAGCACGTTTATCAGATCTGAAAGTTCAGCTATACTGTGAACTTAGAAGGTAATTAACTTAGAAAATCGTTAACTTAGAAAATAATTGACTCAGCAAATACTGCCCTAAGTTTAGGAATACTTATGAAGACCAAGCCATATTATGCAATATTTACACTTTGCATTAGCTTTTTAGTGACATTTGCCGTCCAAGCGGTTGAAATTAGTGTCAAGCTAACTGACATTGATAAAAAACCCGTCGCGGATCTGGTGGTTTATTTAGTCCCTCTTGAAGAGCAAAACTTAGAAAATTTAACCCCTACCTCACTTATGATTAATCAAACTGATAAGAAATTTAACCCCTATATATCAGTCATATTAAAAGGCATGCCAGTAATCTTTAATAATGAAGATGATATTACTCATCAAGTATATTCCACATCAACCTCTAATCGTTTCTCATTCAGGATAAAAAGTGAAAGGACAAAATCAATAGAACCACTGAAAAATACAGGTAAAATATTAATGGGCTGCAATATCCATGATTGGATGAGTGGTTATCTATTGGTACTAAACACACCTTTATATACAAAAACAGACCATCAAGGCGTAGCTAAATTTGATGTAAAACAAACCGGTCGTTATACACTCTCTGTATGGCATCCTCAATTATTGGCAGAAAATCAAACGATTAGCCAAAATATAAATATTCAGTCTAGTGACATTTACAACATTAGTCTGTCTAATAAGTTGGCAGATATCCCAAATCAGGAAAACCCTGAAAGCTTTGACTTTTTAGATGATTACTAAACAGATGAAATTGAAATTTTCAACATTTAAAAGTCTCAAAAATCGAATCTTTTTCTTTTTCGTCGTTCTGTTAATGCTAGTACAATTTATCGTTTTTTGGTCAATCCGTTTAGCCATAAAGGATCAAGAGGAAAACCGTCTCAGCTCAGAACTGGCTTCTGCTTCAGAGATCTTTCAAACCATCTTTTCAACCAGTCATCTCACCTTGAATAATTTCAATCAAATTAGCAACAGGATTCTTGCCGAAAATTTTTCTGATGATACTAAAAGCTTTCTGAGGGTTTTGGAAAACTTTCGTTCCAGAGTTGACGCAGATCTAGCAATGGCTATTGAAAGTAGTGGTCATATTAAAGCTCAGATACTCAGGAACTATCTTCCAAATAATACAACTAAGTTAACCATTGGTGAGCAACACCAAAAAGAGTTTTCATACCCTCTAGACTGGATAAAAAATAAAGAGAGTATGAAATTTTACAAAATACGTGACCAATTTTATCAGTTTAGCATTTCCGAAATATTTGTCGGAGGAGGTACTAGTGAATCTATCGGCTGGATAGCTTACGGCAATCGCATAAATAATCTTCTTGCAGGAGAATTTTTTCGTTTAAATGGTTATCATATAAACTTTAGGGCTGCGAACAACAAAGAGTGTATATTATTTGCCACCTCTAAAACTTCCGACAGTGCACTTAATACTAACGATCTTTCAAATCAATGCTCATTAGTTACTGAAGGCTATGAGCAGAGTGAACCCATCGCTCTTGGTAGTCTAGGAGATTATAAAATATCAGCCACTATTTACGGCTCTAGGAAAGACATTTTATTTTCTATCCAACAACGATGGTTATTAGTTTCTGCCTTAGCGGGCTTAACCCTAATCCTATCATTTTTTGGAGCTTATTTTCTGGCAGCCTCTATTAGTAGACCCGTTAGACAACTTGTTGAACAAGCTAAGTATATTGCCCGTGGTCATTATAATAAATCAGTACATCTTGAAGATAGTGGTGAATTTGGACAACTTGCCCATGAATTTAATCTAATGCAACAGGCAGTTTTGCAAAGAGAAAAAGAAATTCGTCATAATTCATCCCATGATTCATTAACAAATTTACCTAACAGAAATGTGCTTTTTCATACCATGGCCGATTGGTTAAAGAACTCAATTCGACATGCTATTTTTTTGGTAAAAATTAATCACATCAGAGAAATCAATGAATCACTTGGACATGAAATAGCTGACCAAATGATTAAAGTTGTTAGTGAACGATTAGAAACTGTCAATAATGTATCTCTACTCTCACATCTTAGAACCGATGAATTTGTACTACTTGTTGACGAAAAATCTACCATATCTGTTATCCGGTGGATTGATAAAATAACCGAAGTTCTTGAAGCCCCCTTCTGTACCCAAGGGATGAACTTACATCTGCAAACAAATATAGGTGTGGCCTTAAGTCATAACGGAAATACAAATCCAAGTGATTTTCTACGCATGGCTGATTCGGCCTTACAAATGGCTCGCCAACAAAAGCAACTATTTAAACTTTACGATAAAAGCCTAGATGATGAGCAGGCCGATCGATTGAGTGTCATGAATGACCTCCACACTGCTATCTCAGATGATCAATTTAGGTTGTTTTATCAACCAAAATTAGATCTCTCAACGGGCAAGGTTACCCATGTAGAAGCTTTAATCAGGTGGTTCCATCCAGATAAAGGTATGATCCCACCCGATAAGTTTATTAGCATTGCAGAGAATACTGGGCAAATCGATCAAATTACCTTTTGGGTTCTTGAGGAAGCTGCTAAACAGTATTCAAAATGGAGAGAGCAAGATATAACACTCACAATCGCCGTAAACATATCTGCGCAAAACCTCAAATCGAATAAAATATATAAGTCTTTAATGTTTATTCTTGAACAGTATAATCTTGACATGAAAGCTCTGCAGTTAGAGGTAACAGAAAGTGCAGTTGTTGACGATCCGGCTACTGCAATCGCCGTTCTCTCTCGATTTAAAAAAGCTGGAATTTCCCTGTCTATTGATGATTATGGAACAGGCTATTCATCCCTTGCCCAACTAAAACAGTTACCGGTACACGAGCTTAAAATTGACATGTCCTTCGTCAGAAATCTACCCAATGATGAAGACGATAAAATCATCGTTAAATCAACCATTGAGCTGGCCCATAGCATGGGATTATCCGTTGTGGCTGAAGGTGTTGAAACTGAAATGGCATTACAATGGTTAGATGAACAGTCTTGTGATATTATCCAAGGCTACTTCATTAGCAAACCCCTACCTGCAGAAGAGTTTCTTACTTGGTTAAAAGGAAGCGATTATTTCTAATTTCACCCTTCAGCATTCCAATTACATTAAACTCACGAAGATAATCATTGCTAGCTTTGCGATTTTGTCCATTCAGTCACAAGCCACAGAATATGAATTATCAGGTTTACTCGATATTCGACTCACCAATACTACCAGTAGTGTCAGCTATCTAAAAGGTGGTTATGGTAAGTTTCGCTATTCCGATGGTACAAAGTTTTCTTTAGCACAACTAGCCCTAGATTTTAAAGTCGATTGGGAAAACAACCTCAGTTATCACTTGGTGACTATTGGTTACCGTAATGGGAGCGCTGATGATGAAAATAATGGATTTGGAATAACGGAAAGCTACTTTAAATATCGTAGTTTTCCTGATAATAATGGTTTACGTTATCAGGCTCGAATGGGATTTATGTATCCTAAAATTTCACTTGAAAACGTCGCCACTGGCTGGTCATCACCCTATACCCTTTCCTATTCAACAATGAACTCCTGGCTAGGCGAGGAAGTGAGACATTTGGGTTTAGAAGCGGGTATAACTAAATTAGGCAAATTTAGTGGTAGTAATCATGACTTCAGCTTATCTGCAGTGTTATTTACTGCTAACGATCCAAATGGCGCTATGTTGGCTTGGCATGGCTGGACTCAAAGTTCACGACAAAGCTTTTGGAATGAAAAGCTCGATTTTCCGCAAATCCCCGTTTTAGATGACGGAGAAGCCTTAGAGGTGCAAGCAAGACGTTCTGATCCTTTTAAAGAGCTTGATTCACTCTCAGGCTATCAAATAACTGGGCAGTGGGATTGGCGAGGCAAGGTTAAACTACTAGCGGGTTATTATGATAATCGCACTGCAACCGATGTAGTGGAAGATGGTCAATATACTTGGATGACACAGTTTTCACATCTCTCAGTTAAATGGCAATTAGAAGATAATTTCACGCTTTTATTTCAACATATGTCAGGTGATACTCGAATGCGCGTGGTTAATAATTTTGACGTAGTGGCGTTGAACTTCAGTAATAGCTTCTTACTGCTAACAAAAAAGTGGCATAAGTTTCGATTTAGTACAAGAATTGAACGATTTGAAACCGATGATCTTGATGGTCTTGTTGGTGATAATAATGATGAAGATGGTAAAGGAGTCACCTTAAGTCTGGCATACGAGTTTTCTAAACAGCTGTTTTTCCATTTAGAATACAATTACTTAGATTCAATCAGACCCTCTCGTTATTACTATGCTTATCTTGATAAAGACAGCCAAGAAAAACAATTACAACTTGCTGCACGATATTATTTCTAACTAAATCTTCAATGAGATTTTATTTCAGACTTTTACTTGGGTTGGCCTAGCATCAATCGCATTTCATCTTCCACTAAAGCTAACAACTCGTTGCGCTGTTTCTTGTCGAAATCAGCAGCATTTATCTCCGTACCTATAACAACATCCACCTCACCATTTATAACCAACTTAACCGTATTTGAGGGTAAAACATCGGTGATGCCTTTGATAGCAATAGGGATAATTGTTGCTCCGGTTTCTATGGCCAGATGAAAACCACCCTTCTTAAACTTATGCAACTTTCCATCTCTAGAACGGGTACCCTCTGGTGCTATCCAAAGCATAATGCCTTTTTCTAATTCAGCCTTAGCCGTTGTTAAGTCTTTTCTAGCTTGTTCACTATTTGTTCTGTCTATTGATACCCAGCCACCTTTGGATAACGCAGCTCCTAAGATGGGAATATTAAACAATTCTTTTTTAGTTAACATGCGAATACTGCCTGGAATCGCCAAATAAGATACAGGAATATCATACAGGCTAGCGTGATTACACATCAAAATAATAGGCTTACCTATTTTAAATTTTTGCTGGTGTGGATTATGAACATTAATTTTCAAACCAGTGGGTTTTAATATATGTTTCGCCCAAACATTGGTTACCTTATCAATAGATTTTTGTTTTTGACGAGTAAAGTGAGCAAAATAAATAATTTTTATACAGGCCCAAATAGTATAAATAGTCGATATGAACTGTAACCAAGCTACGTGAAGTCGAGATGCAGTATATTTTTTATTTGCCATCATAAAATTTATAATTCTGGCCAGCGCTTATGCAGTAGGGTTGCCTTTGAATGATTGAGTTCTAATTGTAGCCAACAAAGGCCAGCAACTGGATATCCAAAAATATTAATATCCGGCAAAAATTCAGCAGTCAAATAAGCAACCATTGGCATGTGACTAGCCATAAGGATACTTTGTTTATTCAAGGTAGGTATTAACTGAGCAGCTAGGGCTGGAGAACCATCAGGGGTTATTATAGGCTCAACCTGCAACTCAACCTCAGGGTAAAAATGCTTAGCTAGGGATGCTGTTTCAGTGGTTCTTTTATAGGGGCTATGTAATATCAACTCAGGTTGAAACTTTTGCTGTTGCAACCATTGATATTGACTGACGACTTGAGAGCGACCAAAGTCAGTCAAACACCGTTCTCTGTCAGGTATGGCATTATCCGCCTCTCCATGGCGAAGAATAACTAGCTCAATCGTTTTTTCCGACATACTTATTTACCTCAGCTCTTACCTCTGCTCTCACCTCAATAAGATGCTGCTGATTTAATCGTGGGCCAAAGGATGTAACCAGTTTTGCAGAAGCAAAGCTTGCGATAGCTCCTGCCGATGTTACTGGTAGACCATGGGTAAGGGAAAATAAAAATGCACCTGCAAATAAATCTCCAGCACCATTAGTGTCAATAGCCTCAACCTTATAGGCTTTTATGTCATGATAATCATTTCCATCAAAAGCTAGTGAACCTTTTGCTCCAAGTGTAATAACAAATTGCTTAGCAATTTTTTTAAGCGCTTCACAAGCTTCAGATATTGTTTCAGAACCGGTGTAGGCAAGCGCTTCGGCTTCGTTACAAAATAATAGGTCAACACCACCTTCAAGTAGGGCATCAATACCTTCACGACAAAACTGTACCATAGAAGTATCTGATAGGGAAAAGGCTACAGGTACCGATAACTCTCTGGCTTTATTTATAGCCTTAACTGATGTATCAACAGCTGTAGGTGAAGCAGCTAGGTATCCTTCGATATAGAGGTATTGTGATTTTGCTAGGACCTCATAATCTAGAAGCGACTCTGTTAGCTCTGAGGTTATACCCAGAAAAGTATTCATAGAACGGTCAGCATCAGGGGTAATCATTACCAAACATTTTCCGGTTATACCCTCTTCTCTTGACGTATTTGCAAGATTAGTCATCACACCTTCATTATGCAAATCAGTATAATAAAAATCTCCTGTTTCATCATTACCAATTCGACAAGAATAAAAACTGTTACCACCTAACTGAGCCACTGCAATGGTTGTATTTGCCGCTGATCCACCACAAGCTCTCTGGTGTTGCTTACCTTGAACCTTATTCAGTAATTCATGATGTCTAGCTTCATCAATCAGTGTCATGATTCCTTTTTCAACACCAAGATGAGATAACTCCTCAATGTCAATTTCGATTTCAATATCGACTAAAGCATTTCCAAGTCCGTAAACATGAAAGTCTGTCATTGTTAATCTTCCTTATTTTTTAGTTGATTTAAGCGTAAAATTAAATCATCTTCAGTTAAAATGGTTATCCCAAACTTTTGAGCCTTAATTAATTTCGACCCAGCCATTGCACCTGCTACCAGTATAGTTGTTTTCTTAGAAACTGATCCGGCAACCTTTGCGCCAAGACTTTGTAATGTTTCTTTGACTTCTTGCCGTGTCATTTTTTCAAGTGTGCCTGTAACTACCCAAGTTTCCTCTGCAAGGGGAAGCCCAGAGCGATCTGCTATTTCCGTTGTCTCCGGAAAGTTAACACCCACATCAAGCAGTCTTTGTAAAATATCTTGATTATGAGGCTGACGAATGAACTCAAGAATATGATTGGCAACTATGGGCCCAACATCATCAATCGCGATAAGTTGTTCTAAGTCTGCTTTTAAAAGGTTAGCTAAACATCCAAAGCTTTGTGCAAGTGACGCGGCTGTGGCTTCTCCCACCTCTCTTATCCCAACGGCGAAAAGAAATCGAGCGAAGCTGGTTTTTTTACTTGTTTGCAAGGCTAACAATAAATTATCAGCAGACTTTTCTGCAAACCTTTCCAAGTCAATTAATTGTTGTTTTTTTAATAGAAAAAGATCGGCAGGGTTGCTAATTAAATTTTCAGACACCAGCTGTTCAACAAGTTTATCTCCCAGTCCATCAATATCCATGGCCTTTCTGGAGGCAAAATGCTTAATAGCTTCAACCCTTTGAGCAGGACAAAATAGTCCAGCAGTACAACGATTAACCACTTCTGTCTCAAGACGTTCTACCTTCGAATCACAAACAGGACAGAGAGTTGGAAAATTAATAACCTTCGCATTAGTAGGTCGTCTTTCAAGTACTACATTTACAACCTTTGGAATAACATCTCCAGCGCGCCTGATAATAACCGTATCACCAATCATTACTCCGAGTCGCTCTATCTCATCGGCATTGTGAAGGGTGGCATTACTCACGGTAACACCACCAACAAAAACAGGCTCAAGTCTAGCGACCGGCGTAATAGCCCCCGTACGTCCCACTTGAAACTCTACATTAAGAAGGGTGGTTAGCTCTTCTTGGGCAGGAAATTTATAGGCGATTGCCCAGCGAGGTGCTCTTGAAACAAAACCAAGTCTTTCTTGAAGAGCAATCTGATCAACCTTAAACACCACACCATCTATGTCAAAGGCAAGGGAGTCTCGTTTTTCAGCAAGCTGTTGATGATATTCCAAACAGCCCAAATATCCCTGTACAGCTCTATTCCCTGGTGATGGGTTAAAGCCTAAATCAGCTAGTAGCTTCAGTCTCGCCACCTGTGAAGTGGGTAATTTATATCCTTCAACAATTCCTAGACCATAGGCATAAAATCTTAAGGGTCGTGAGGCAGCTATGGTGGGATCAAGTTGACGCATGCTGCCAGCAGCAGCGTTTCTAGGATTCACAAACAACTTTGTGCCATCAAGCTTAGCCTGCTCATTAAGTTGAGAAAAACCTGCATGGGGTAAAAGTACTTCCCCCCTAACTTCAAAAACTTCTGACGGGTTTTTCATCCGTAAGCGCAACGGAATATTTGCTATGGTACGAACATTATGGGTTATATCTTCACCCGTAACTCCATCCCCTCTTGAGGCTCCTTGTAATAGGATTCCATTTTCATAACGCAAACTCACTGCAACACCATCAAGCTTAGGTTCAGCACAGAAAGTCAGTTCAAGTAGATCTTGCTCTGATAATTCCAAACGATTTCCAAGACGCCTTAAAAAGTCCTCCATTTGTTGATCCTTAAAAGCGTTATCAAGGGATAGCATGGACATGGCATGTTGGACTTGAGAAAAGCCATCAATAGGTTTTCCACCCACCTTTTGACTAGGAGAATCACTGGTTAGAAGATCAGGATTTTCAGCTTCGAGGCCTATCAATTCCTGCATCAGTCGGTCGTACTCACTGTCTGGAACCGTTGGGGTATCAAGTGTGTGGTATTGGTAATTATGTTCTTCGATCTGCTCTCGCAATTCTTTAATACGCGCAATAGGCATCATCATTCGATTAGTCTTGGTGCTGACTACTTATGGCTTTTCTTTCAAACTCTTGAATTTGTTCACTGAAATGCTGGATAGTTTGTTGAGTTAATACACTTCTGGAACTATCAACGAGTTGACCATCTAATTCCTTAGCCAAATATTGCGCAGTATCTAACATTAACTTATAAGACTTGGAAGGACTTTTGGGACCAGGCAAGATCATAAACAAGGTCACACCCTTAGTCTGAAAGCTGCCCATATCATCCAAGTCAAAGGTACCAGGTTTTAAAGCGTTTGCTAATGAAAATTGCACTGGACCTTCACCTGAAGTGTTCTTGTGACGGTGGAAAATATCCATATTACCGTAACGCAACCCCCTAGATAACATGCAATGCAAAAGCTTTTCACCAATAAAGCCTTCTTCAGCTCTAGCAAGAAGGCTCATGGTGATAATTAACTCTGGTTCACTCGATTCAGTTGTTTCATTGGTTTGATTGTCTTCAGGGTGATTCTTTGGAGTTTGCTCATCAGCAGTAAAACTTTCATCTGATATAAAACCTTGATCATCTCTTGTAGCTACTAGAGGTTCATCATCTGTGAGCATCTCATCAGCAAGAATATCATTTCCTAGTATACGAGTTAGACCCACACCATTGAGATCATAACCACCATTATCACGAGAGTCCATCATCACATCAAAGGTATCTTGATTATATTCTTTCGATTTGTCCTCAGTAATTTTTTTTCTACGATAACCATCCCAAACAATGATCGCGATCACAATAATCCCTAGAAGTAATAAAGCCAGTCTTAAATAATTGTCCATGATTACTCCTAAGCCTTGGCTTTTGAAAGATTCGTTGCTTCTTCTAAATCAACTGAAACCATTCTTGATACACCTGCTTCTTGCATGGTGACACCAGCCAGGTGATGGGCCATTTCAATTGCCCCTTTATTATGGGATATATAAATAAACTGCACCGTTTTAGACATCTCTTTCACTAGTCGGCAAAATCTAGCTACATTGGCATCATCAAGTGATGCGTCTACTTCATCAAGCATACAAAATGGTGCAGGCTTTAATTGGAAGATTGAGAATACCAAAGAGATAGCCGTCAGGGCTTTTTCACCACCGGATAGTAAATGAATGGTGCTGTTTCTTTTTCCCGGAGGTCTTGCCATGACGGTAACTCCGGTATCAAGTAGATCATCTCCAGTGAGTTCTAGATAAGCATGGCCGCCACCAAATACTTTTGGAAATAGTTCCTGTAAACCTTTATTAATTTTTTCAAATGTTTCCTGAAAACGATTACGCGTTTCTTTATCAATCTTGCGAATGGCATTTTCAAGAGTTTCAAGGGCTTTACATAAATCTTCATCTTGTGAATCTAAATAAGCTTTACGTTCAGACTGAACTTTATACTCATCAATTGCCGCTAAGTTAATCGCCCCTAGACGTTGAATTTTAGCTGCGATTTTCTCTAGCTGATCTTCCCATAGGGCTTCTGAAGCATCGTCAGCTAATTGTTCTAGTATTTCCTTTACAGTAGTGTTTGATGATTTAAGCTGATCTTCTTCATTACTTAATCTGACCTTTATGCCCTGCCACTCCATGCGCAAGCTTTCAAGGCGTTGTCTTACCGCCTCAGCATTTTGCTCAGCATTTTGACGCTTACCTTCTAAACTACGAATTTCATGGTCAACCGTTTCAAGACTAAGACGGGCTTCTGTCAATTCCTTTTCAACTCGCTGATGTTTTTCAAGTGTTGTCTCAAGCTCACTTTGCAAATCATCAATGGGAGTAGTGTCTTCAGCAAGAGCCATTTGCAGTTGGTCTCTGCGTTCACCTAATTCACCAATTTGTGATTCAGCACGGATTTTACCTGTTAGGGCAGACTCCAATTGAGCGGTTAACGATTCGGTCCTTAGGGCACTTCGATGATAAGTTTCTTTATGATCACGGGCAATACGACGGCAATGTTCTAAGTTATTCCTTCGCTCTTCCCTCAATCGACTAAATTCTTCCTGCTGGGAATTATTATCAGCCATCACCTCAATACTTTCTTCTAGGGTAAAGCGACTGGCAGCTAGCTTTTCAGTCTCTTCTGTTCGTTGAACTTCTAAATCAGCTATGTCTTGGGTTAGACTAGTCCAACGTCCCTGATTATGTTGAAGACTTGCTCTGAGGTTGTTTACTTTTGATGATAGTTCAGCAGTCTGGCGGCTTGATACTGATACCTGTTGCTGCTGCTCTTGCCAAGTTACTTCAAGGATCTTTAAGGAATCTCTACAAGACTGAAGTTCTGTTTCTAATTGACTATATTGTTCGCTAGCCGTTGCAATGATAGAGGATAAATCTCTTAACTCATTCTCTCGGGTTAATACACTGTCTTCATTTTGCTTACTTCTAGCCACTTGAAGCCAGCCAGAGCCAATCCAAAAGCCATCACAGGTAATTAGCGATTCTCCAGTAGATAAATTTTTCACCCTGTTTAAAGCTTCAGCTAAATTTTCAGCTGTGTAGACCAGGTTTAACCAAGCCGGTAGTGCCAGATCACTTTCAATCATGGACGAGATGGTTCCAGACTTAGCGGGAATCTTTTTATCACTGCTATCAACAAGACTTAAATCCATCTCTTGAAGATTCTCTAGGCTTGCTGACAATTGGTCAAATCCATTGACGGTTAAGGCTTCTAGATGCTTTCCGAGCACCGTTTCCACAGCCAGCTCCCAACCAGATTTAACTGAAATTTGTTCAGCAAGACTTTCAGCGTCAATATCCTGTTCATTCAACCAGTTTTCCACGGCCTCATTATCGGTGCCTAATGCAGCTTTTTGAAGGGCCTTAAGGGTCACTTCACGGCCTTGTAATTGTTGTAATTGTTGTTGATGATTACTTAAATCACTTTGCTGGTCATCACGGTTTTGCCGTATTTTATTGATATTGTCTCGAGTTGATTTAGATTGCTCAGAAATGGCTTCAGTTTCTAACTCTGACTCGGCTAGGGCTTGTGTTAAGTCCTTTAATTCTTCTTCTTGGGGATCCACTGAAATTTCAGCGAGCTCAGCTTGAAAGTTATTAAGTCTGACCTTCGAACGGTCCAGTAGCAATTCCGAATGTTGAATACGAGTTTGTTCAACCTCTACTCGCTGATTTATCTGGGCAGATGTTTGTTGAAAATTATCCCAATCCTGTTGCCAGTCTTGCATGGCCTCTTCGGCAAGTTGTAAGCTTTCTGATGCTTGTTCAACTTCCATTTCAAGTCTCTCAGCATCCGGTCTTAAGGCTGCAAGCTCTTTATTAATTTCTGTAATAAGTTGTTGGTCTTGGTTAAGGTGTTGCAAAGCGTTACGTTCTGCTTGATCAAGCCTTGAAAGATCTTCTTCTAACTGAACACGACGCTCATTACTATGCTTGATGCTCTGTTCTAGTCGAGCTATCTCTGCACCTACGCCATAAAACCGCCCCTGGACCTCATTAAAACTATCAGTTAAGTCTATATGCTTCTCTCGTGATATTTCAATCTCACTATCAACGGAGCGCTGATCGGCATGTTTTGATTCAAGTTCGACTTGCATTTCTTTTATGGAACTGTCGAAACCCGACAACTTTTCACTAAAGCCTTGCCATCTTAAAGCAATCAATTCTGATTTAAGTTGTCGCTCTTCGCCTTTAAAATTTCGATATTTTTCAGCAGAATTAGCCTGACGTTGTAGATGGGCAAGTTGCCGGCCTAATTCATCTCGAATATCACTTAAACGGTCAAGATTATCTCTGGTATGGCGAATTCGGTTTTCCGTTTCACGGCGTCGTTCTTTATATTTTGATATACCTGCCGCTTCTTCAATAAAAACTCTTAGTTCATGGGGCTTCGACTCGATTAAACGAGAAATCATACCCTGTTCGATAATGGCATAACTGCGAGGCCCTAAACCTGTGCCTAAGAAAATATTGGTAATATCTTTCTTACGGCAGCTAGTGCCGTTGAGTGAGTAGTTTGATTGTGCATCTCGATTCACCTGGCGGCGCACAGAGATTTCATTAAAACCCGCATATTCACCCGTGATGGTGCCATCACTATTATCAAAAGTTAACTCGATGCTCGCTTGACCAATCGGCTTTCTTGCAGTGGAACCGTTAAAAATAACATCTGTCATGGAGTCGCCGCGTAAATTCTTTGCAGAACTCTCGCCCAACACCCAACGCACAGCATCAATTAAATTGGATTTACCACAACCATTTGGGCCTACAATAGCAGTAAGATTGTCAGGAAATGGAACAATCGTAGGATCTACAAAAGATTTAAAACCAGCAAGTTTTATTTGTTTTAAACGCATCAGTTATGAATTCTATTTTTTCTTCTAGTTGATTAGGATTCCGAGACCTCTATTCTAAAGTATTTGCCTGCTTCTGCACACTAATTGGAGAAAAAATTGCAATGTTTAGCACTTTTAATTGGTATTTTCTATTAATTGATTAATTAACCAAGTTTTACTATCAGATATTGCCAGATGGGAGAGGATGCTTTACTCTATACTCGTTCCACCTCAAGATGCTAAAACAAAAGAGATCCATCACATGCGAGAACGGACTAAATGCCAATAGCCCGTCCAAAACAATTAGCCACTCGACTCCTTAGACAGTCACTGGTAATTATCTGGTTAACTATCATCGCACTGCTGTCTCTTGATATTATGATCGACTACAAGACTCACCGTAGCGACACCCTTAGCCAGATCCAACGTCAAGTCACCTTAATTAATCAATCGTTAGCCTCAGCTTTGGCTGACAATAATACCCTGTTGGCTCAGCAAACCTTGCAAAAATTATTAAGTGACCCAAGAATTTATCGCGCTCAAATTCAACGAGCTAGCAGCAAAAATTTTGGTAGTACACTTCGTCAATCAGGCGTTAATATTGATGGTCAACTTTTAAAAGCAATTGAGTTTCCAATCACTAGTAGTAACGCAACCTTACTGCTCGATATTGATATGCAAGTAGCAGGCTACTCATTTTTTAAACGTTCTGTGGCTATGGTTATTATTACCATCCTTGCCGTGAGTCTCATAGCTGGTCTGCTTTATTTGCTGTTTGAACGTCGATTAACCCACCCTCTAAATACATTAATTCGTAAAATTAATAAGATTGATGCAGGCAAGGTGACGAGCCTTCCTGTCATTAAGGGCCATGAAAATGATGAAATTGGTCGCTGGATTGACACCACCAATCAATTACTCGAATCCGTTAAGGATATCCGATCTAAAGAATCAGAAGCCAAGGCCAACGCATCAAGATTAAGACGTTTTGATGAATTAACTGATTTGCCTAATCGCCAATATTTTCATGCTCAATTAAGACAACGTATTAATCTGGCAAAAAACCTCGGTCAAAAGCCCGCTTTACTTGTTTTTGGTATGGATGGCTTTTCTGCCATCAATGCCCGATATGGTAATGCCATTGGCGATAAATTATTGATGGCCGTGACTAAACGACTTACTAATTACCGTGGTCAATCTCAATTTATTTCTAGGATTTCAGGCGATCAATTTGCCTTGCTTTGTGAACATATCAATAACAGTTATGACGCCGGTCAATTGGCCCAAAGTTTACTGCATGCCCTGTCTCGTCCTTTTGGTATAGGCGATCAAAGGATTCAAATCAGTGCTTCCGTCGGCATCGCTCTTTATCCTCAAGACGGCAAAACAGCTGAACTGTTAATGGCCAATGCTGACAAGGCTATGTTGCAGGCGAAGAAAGAAGGACGTAATCAATTCCAATATTACCTTGCCAGTACCGATGCCAAAATGCGCCGCAGAAAAGCCCTTGAAGATGCACTTCGTATTGCGCCTAAAACTCAGCAACTTTCTCTGGTTTATCAACCACAGTTTTGTCTTGAAGAAAGTAAAGTAACCGGCGCTGAAGCCCTTCTTCGCTGGAAACATCCTGACTATGGTATGGTCTCTCCTGTTGAATTTATTCCTATTGCTGAAGATTCGAATTTGATTATTCCAATTGGCGCTTGGGTTTTACAAAATGCTTGTCAGCAACTTGCCCATTGGCATAGCAAGGGTGAGAAAAACTTCCAAGTTGCTGTTAATTTATCGGCTGTACAACTTAAACAACCGAGCATTGTTCGGATGATTGAAAATGCAGTTGAAGAACATAATATCAACCCTTCCACCCTAATATTAGAAATAACTGAGACGGCCGTTATAGATAATATTGATGCTAGTGTTAGCACCTTGGAAGAAATCCATGAGCTTGGTGTTAAAATCGCCCTAGATGATTTTGGAACCGGTTATTCTTCCTTGAACTATTTAAAACGATTACCTTTAAATAAAATCAAAATTGATAAAAGCTTTATTGATGATGTTACTGAGAAAAAGCGTGATGGCATGATTGTCCAATCGATTATTCAACTGGCGCATAATCTAGAATTAAGCGTTGTTGCTGAGGGTGTTGAAAGCTTTGCTCAACATGAGTTTTTGCGTAATCTTAATTGCAAGGAAGGACAAGGTTATTTTTACAGTCCTCCTTTGAAAAGTGCTGAGTTTGAGAATCTTATTTTTGATAATGAGTTTATTACTACAGAGGAAGCTTCTGTTGAGTTAGAGTAGTTTTTCAATTATTCCGGCCCTCAAGCTGACCCTCTCTTAGTATTTCAGAAGACGCCGTAGATACATCCCTGTAGGCTTAGTTGCAGCATCCCTGCTGCAAATACTTCTGTAATACTAAGAGAGGGTCAGCTTAAGGGCCTGTATGAGTTGTTGACTAGGAGAAGTACTTTTCTAGGCGTTTTTCTGAGACGCTTTTTTTTGTGCCTAGTTGTTGTGCGAATAGGGATACGTGGAATTCTTCTAGTAGCCATCTTATTTCAGTTATAGACTCTTTTGATTTTACTTTTGTGCCACTTTTTGCTTGGGTTAGGCCATGGTACTTCTGCCACCAGTTGTTCCAGATTACAGAGCGCTCTCGTTCTTGTTGTGGGTTTAAATCGGCTCGTTCGAATCTTATTGCTAAGGCTTTTAGGTAACGTGGATAGTGATGTAATTGTTCCCAACCTACGTTTGATAGGAAACCTGTGTACATTAAGGATTCTAATCTTTCTTGGATTATAGTTGCTAGGCTAATTAGGCTTGGGGAGGATATTTTTGATATGGCTTTTCTTACTTTTTCTGCTTGGCGAAAAATTTCTATTAATAGGTTAGTGTTCTCTACAATTTCAGGGAGTAATGTTTGGGATATTTTATTTGTTAGATTTTCGAATGCTTTTTCTGAATTATAGTCACAGGCCTTATCTCCGATTTCGTTTTCGCATATGAGAAGGAATAAATCGAGATAGAGTTCTGAGATTTGTTGGTCAAAAAAACTTTTATGAGTATTTTCAATGTCTGATTTTCTTAAGGTTGAATAACTAAATTCAGCTTTTGTAAGTTCAGGTAAGAGGCGTTTCATTGTTTTTATTTTTTTTGCGCAATTTTTAATTAATAATAACTTTAAACCATTCTTGGTATCCTCATTAGCTTGCTGTTCATTATCGAATGCTTTTATGGATATTTGATCATCTACTAGGCTTAAACCTGAGTAGATTTCAATGCTTGATGTGCCATGTTCTGTTGTGGATTTTTTTTCAAAACCTTCCGTGGGAAAGTTTTCAAACAATGTAGTAGTTGTATTACTTTGTAGATGGTCAAGTGCACTAAGAGCATGGTCCTTTTGTAACTCACTAAAATTTCGACTGAAGGCTATGACAGCTCCTGAATCCATGTCTGTTAGATAAAATAATGGTTTCAAGTTTTCTTCAAGAGATATTTGATTAAAATCGGATTGTTGGATCAATACACTTGTCATTTGTCTTAGTGTTGATGCCATTTGTTGAGTCAATACTTCGCCGTCAGGATGTAGTTTATCGAGTAGTGATTTCGCATAGTCTGGTACTGGTACAAAATTCTTTCGTAGTGCTTTTGGTAAGCCTCTGAGTAGCGCTATTATTTTTATTTCTAGCATTCCTGGTACTAGCCAATGGAAATCTTCTTCAGTAAATTGATTAATATAGGCAATGGGCATAATGATATGTAAGCCATCATCTTCAGCGCCCGGTTCAAAATGATATTCAAGCTCTAGGGTTATGCCTTTAATGAATAGAGTTTCAGGATAAGCATAGCGATCTATTTCTTCAGCTTCTTCTCTAATTAAATCTTCAACATTAAGTTCTAAGATTTTTTGCTCAGCTGGACTTGCTGATTTATACCATTTTTCAAAAGCTGGGCCATTATGAATTTTTATTGGAACTTTAACGCTATAGAAAGATTCTAAATAGTCTTGTTCCACTAGTATATCTCTGCGTCTTGCACGATGCTCCATGGCTTCGACTTGTTCTAAGCACTTTCTATTATGAATAATTGCTGATGCTCTAGTGACAAAGTCATTTTCCACCAAGGCGTGAAATATAAATAATTCATGGGCTTTCTCAGCATCTTCTATGGCTAAGGCTACGGGGCGGTTTGCTATGATAGTTAAACCGTAGAGGGTAACACTTTCTTTTACCATAGCCCTTGCTGATTTCCTTGACCAATAGGGGTCTGAATATTGATGCTTTAATAAATGAGGAGCAAGTTGTTCAACCCAAGTGGGGTCAATTTTTGCTACCTGCCGTGCATAAAGCCTTTGGGTTTCAACTAGTTCTCCAGCCAATAACCACTTTGAGCTTCTTGCCTTATCTCTCGATTTTTCATCGTCATCATCCTTTATGGATTTTTTACTTTTCTTTTGAAAAAGGCCCGAACCTGGAAAAAGATGGAAACGATTATTACGCGTTGCCTGATAATCACCATCGGATGACTTCTCACCAATCTGGCTGATTAAACCCGTTAGTAAAGACTTGTGGATGGCGTCATAATCAGCGGGTTGTTTGTTTAGAGGGTACTTTGTTTCATGCATCAGTCTTTTTAGTTGACCATAAATTTCTCGCCATTCTCTTAGCCGATTGAAATTAATAAATTCTCTCTGACAAACTTTACGAAGTTGATTCCAAGAACTTTCCAGCTTGAGTTCACTAAAATAATTCCACAAATTCAAAATAGCAATAAAGTCTGAATCCTTGTCTGTGAATCGGGAATGTTTCTCATCTGCCTGTTGTTGTTTTTCTACTGGACGCTCCCTTGGATCGGGTAAACTCATCGCCGCGGTAATTATTAGTATTTCTTCCAGTGCCTTGTTATCTGAACCGGCTAAGAGTATTCGACCAATCTTTGGATCCACAGGTAAAATTGCAAGTTGCTTTCCTAAAGCCGTTATTTCTCGAGAGACTGTCATGGCTCCCAATTCTTGAAGTAATTTATAACCGTCATTAATTAAGCGAGCATCAGGCGGTTCGATAAAATGAAAGTCTTCAACTGAACCTAGCTCTAGCGTTGCCATTTGTAGAATAACTGAAGCTAGGTTGGTTCTTTTTATTTCTGGCTCGGTAAACTCATCTCGGCCGAGAAAGTCTTCTTCACTGTACAGTCGTACACTTATACCATTGGCGATCCTTCCACAACGACCTTGTCGCTGGTTAGCACTGGCTTGTGATATGGCTTCAATAGGCAGACGTTGGATTTTGCTTCTCACTGAATAGCGGCTCATACGTGCTTTTCCACTATCGATGACATAGTGAATGCCGGGTACAGTGAGAGAAGTTTCAGCAACATTTGTTGAGAGTATTATTCGGGTAGATGATCTTGATGAAGTAGAAAATATTTTCATTTGATCAGCTTGAGCGAGACGTGAATATAAAGGTAGTATTTCATAACCTTTACTCACATGGCGTCGCAGATAATCAGCAACATGCCTTATATCTTGTTCTCCCGGTAGGAATACCAGTATATCACCCTTCCCTGCACTGCCTAGCAGCTCAGCAGCCTGACAAACACCCTCTTCCGTTGATAGGCCACCGTCTTCATCATTAAATTCATTGAGCGGCATATAGAGAGTTTCTACTGGATAGGTTCGACCTGATACTTCTATTACAGGTGCCTTGTTAAAGTGATTTGAAAAACGTTCTGGATCAATGGTTGCTGAGGTTATAATCACTTTTAAATCGGGTCGTTTACTCAACACTTGATGTAAGATCCCCAATATAAAATCAATATTAAGACTGCGTTCATGTGCCTCATCAATAATGATGGTGTCGTACTTTTTAAGTAATGGATCATGGTGTAGCTCATTTAACAGGATCCCATCGGTCATTAATTTAATGTAACCCGCGGCATCAGACTTATCTTCAAAACGAACCTGGTATCCGACCTCATTGCCTAGAGTTACCCCTAACTCCTCTGCAATTCTTAGGGCTACATTTCTGGCTGCAAGTCTTCTTGGTTGTGTATGACCTATCTGCCCATGGATCCCTCTGCCCATGGCGAGGCAAATTTTTGGTAGCTGGGTTGTTTTACCCGATCCAGTTTCTCCTGCAACAATAATTACCTGATTTTCTTTAATTGCCTTGGTGAGCTCATCAACATGTTTAGAAATGGGTAATAGTTCAGGAAAATGAATTTTCGGGACATTGCTGAGTTTATGTTTGATTAACTCAGCAGCCTTGGATAATTGCCTAGATAATTTTTCTAATGATTTATCAACGGGTTGCTTTTGTTTTATGCGCTTTTCAAGGCTATTGATCCAACGTTTATATTCAAGACGGTGAGGACTAGAAAGTAAAGAAAGCGAATTTCGCAATTTCTTTACACTCTCAAGTTGTGATTGAACATCGTCTTTTTTCATTAGCAGGATCTAAATAACGTCTCAAGGATTAATCGATAAAAAAAGCCCAGCAGATGCCAGGCTTTAAAGTCTAAGACTTAAATGTTTAGTTTAAGTATTTCGTAATGGTTATTTCCAGAAAGTATGTTCAGCTCTAAGTTCTGCAAAATATGCTGCAACCGGCTTATAAAAATCTTTGTCTTCCCAATAACCATTATGACAGGCTGGATTCCATGAGGTAGCCGCGCCGCCAACATTAATTTCATAATCACCTTCAACCAGTGAATTATAGGTTTCATTAATACCCTTAAGAGGATAAGCGATAATGTCATCCTTATCATAATAGTTAGTCCACTTAACCCTTTCTTTAATTTTTTCAGGTAAAGCGCTACCAACGATATTAATAGGTTTCGCAAAAGTACTGTCCTGCTGTAAAGAATACAGCGCCATTGGTGTACCAAAGGTAACGAAGCCTGCAAGGGTATTAAATTGCTCTAATGCTGAAATACCATCCAGTGAACCATTAGCAGTTTCTGCTTGTTTCTTTTGCATATCATAGATGTAGTCAGACATAATCACCGAACCAAATGAGTGGGCTAGAATCACTAGTGGAGTGGTTTCAGGGTCGACACGTCTAAGAGCACAAAGTCTGCCCAAGTTTTCTTGTACGCGTTTATGAATAACGTCGTACAAGGATGTACGGTAGGCCAAAGCTGCACCGAGATGATCTACGAACAACTCACGTAAATTCAGATAGGTTAAGTCATTCTTATAATTTGCATTCTTTAAAAATGCTTGTTGTTGGTCTTTAACTAGGTCGCCCCAGTAAATTTCCTGAAAAATTAGATCATCTTCCAAGCGACCTTCTTCCTCATTTACATATTCTTCAGTAATACGATGCTTTAATTCTACGGAAAAAAACTGATCCTCTGAACCCATACCGTGAATAACTGCTATGGCAAGTTTCATTCCTGTCTCCTTTCTTGAGGTAAATTATTTATATAAATTATTAAGTTATTATTTTCTGATATGAATAATTACAGAATATGAAGATTAATGCAATTTCACATCTGACTAAATGACTATTGAGGGCAATTATTTTCAAAATTAACAAGCTTCAGACCTCAAAACCTGTTTATTTAACGAATTCTGCATTTAATTACTTTTTTTCTACGGCTAGTTTGTTATTAATTCGACTAATCTGAAATGACAGCTGTAGCCTCTATCTCGATTATAGCGGGATGATCTAACAAGTCACTGACAAATAACATGCTCATGCAAGGGTAATGTTTTCCCATGATAGACTTCCAGATTATTCCTAACTGTTTCCTGTTTTCAAGGTACTGGTCTCTGTCAGTGCAATAACAGGTCATTTTACAAATATCACTTGGTTTTCCACCTGCAGCAGAGACTAAGTCAACAATATTCTTTAAAGCCTGCTCAAATTGGGGCAGTAGTTCTTCACTATGAAATTTCCCATCAGGAGTCCAACCAATTTGACCTGCTAAAAATAAAGTACGACCTTTAGCGGCTAAAATGGCATTAGCATATCCATTGGGTTTGGGCCATCCTTCTGGCAGTATTGCTTGATGTGAAGTCATGGTTTTCTCTTGTTATAGTGCATTATTATCATCTACATAATCTCTACATAATTTCTACATAATTTCTACATAAATGATAAGTCAAAACTAAGGATTGAGCAACTAGACAAACTAGCGGTTTTTTTGCTGGTAACAAAGGTTATGTTAGCGTTACAATTTAGCCTCAAAAATTATAGCACTTTATCCAGAGTAAATTGTTTATAGAGAGTATCCTCGGAGTTCACAATGTTTGACCAACTCAATGCTTTGCCAGCCGATCCATTATTAGGTCTGATTTCTGCTTTTCAGAATGATCCTAGTCCAACTAAAGTCGATTTAGGTGTTGGCGTATACCGTGACGAAACCGGCCATACTCCAATCATGTCTGCAATCAAAAAAGCAGCCAAAATTCATCTCGACACTGAAAGTTCAAAAACCTACATATCTCCTGTTGGAGTACCTGGCTTTGTATCAGGTGTTAAGAAGCTTGTACTTTCCGAACAGTCTGCTGCCTTAGCAGATAACCGAGTTGCTGGATTACAAACTCCAGGTGGGTGTGGTGCTCTTCGTATTGGCGCTGAATTACTCATGCGCATGAAGGATGATGTTACCGTTTGGTTGAGTGATCCCACTTGGGCTAATCACATACCTCTGCTGAAAAGCGCAGGATTAAAATTAGCAAGCTATCCCTATTTTGATAAAAAAACGGGGGCCATTGACTTTGAAGCCATGGACACTAGCCTTGCAAAGCTTGGCCCAAGTGATGTGGTACTGCTCCATGGTTGCTGCCATAACCCAACCGGCGCAGATCTTAGCTATGAACAATGGCAGCGTGTAACAGAACGCGCAGTTAATCAAGGCTTCATACCTTTTGTAGATATTGCCTATCAAGGATTAGGTGATGGCTTGAACGAAGATGTTAAGGGCGTACGTCTTTTATCTGAAAACGTTGAAGAGATGCTCATTGCCACTTCTTGTTCTAAGAGTTTCGGACTCTATAGAGAACGTACGGGTTCCCTATTAATACAGACTAAAACTGCTGTTCAATCAAACGCAGCACTAACCCATGCGCAAGATGCTGCACGGGCAAGTTATTCAATGTCACCTGCCTATGGTGGTTATCTAGTCGATCTCATCCTGAACACCCCAGCACTTCGAAGTGAATGGGAACAGGAAATTAATACCATGGCTAGGAGAGTTAAATCCCTAAGAAGCGGACTTTTAGAAAAAATTCAGCAGCGAGATATCGATAAAGACTTTAGTTTTATTACTTCTCAAAAAGGCATGTTTACCTATTTAGGCATTACCAAAGAACAGGTACATAGGTTGCGCGATGAATATGCTATTTATATGGCTGATTCAAGTCGCATTAATGTTGCGGGATTGAATACACACTGTTTAGATTACGTAGCAGATGCCCTAGAATCTGTCTTGTAGAAGCGGTGTTGTAGAAACAAATACTATTTCCACAAATAGAGGTTGAATAGTTTTTTGCCTCTTTTGATCAGACTGTATTGACCAAAAAGGGCTTCTTCTTTGGTTAATATCACCGATACATCGGTCAATTTTTCACCATTCACTGACACAGCGCCATTACTAATAAACTCTCGAGCCAAACGATTTGATGAGGCTAATTCAGATTGGGTCAACAGGTCTAGGAGAGATGCACTGGTTGTTTCAACCTCTGAACAAGGTAGGCCATCTAGGGCTAACTGAGCAAGATCAGATTCATTTAAAGCAGATAAATCACCTGAGAATAACGCCTTGGTTATCCTTTGTGCTGAAATCAGACCTTGCTCACCATGCACTAGTCGAGTTACTTCTCTCGCAAGAATTGCTTGGCCTTCAGGTCTGCCTTGAATGGTTTTATCCTTTTCTTCAATTACAACTATCTGCTCAACGCTCAAGAAGGTGAAGAAGCGCAGATAGTTATACACATCAGCATCGGATGAATTCATCCAAAATTGGAAAAAAGCATAGGGAGATGTTTTGTTCGCATCTAACCAAATAGTACCTGATTCGGTTTTACCAAACTTAGTACCATCTGATTTAGTCACAAGAGGTAGGGTTAGACCATAGACTTTAGCTTGATTCATACGACGGCTAAGATCAACTCCTGAGGTGATGTTACCCCATTGATCTGATCCACCAATTTGAAGGGTGCAATTTTTAGCTTTGTTTAGCGCAACAAAGTCATAGGACTGAAGTAACATATAGCTAAATTCAGTAAAGGATATTCCACTACCTTGCCGTTGAATTCTTTGTTTAACTGACTCTTTCTGGATCATGGCATTAACGCTAAAGTGCTTGCCCACATCACGCATAAAACTGATCACATCCATCTTCTGTGTCCAGTCAAGGTTGTTTACCACCTCTGCGCCCGTTTCAGAATCATCAAATTGAATAAAGGCACTAACTTGGGATTTGATTTTTTCAATCCAACTCGCCACCACTTCAGCAGTATTGAGCTGTCGCTCTGCAGCTTTAAAACTCGGATCACCAATTAAACCAGTTGCCCCGCCAACTAAAGCTAGGGGTTTATGGCCAGCTAGTTGAAAACGTTTAAGCACAAGCAAAGGTACTAGGCTACCTATGTGCAAACTATCAGCCGTTGGGTCAAAGCCGCAATAAAGAGTACGACAACCGGTTGTAAGGTGCTCAGCGAGTTCTTCATCTGATGTACACTGGGCTATAAGTCCCCGAGCGTTTAAATCTTCTAATAATTCGTTTGTAACTGTCATGGATGAAACCTAGTTTAATGACCTTAAAAAGTAGCACCGATTTTACACAGTTAGCTGTCTGACCACCAACTTAATCTCTCTTGTGCCAGTTTTAAAAAGTACTGCCACCTGAATTCACTTCACATGGTCAGTGCATGGAGTTGTGGAAATGGATTAGTACTCGGTCAACACAAGGTGGATAATAAATCTAATGAAATTACAGCTATTCCAAAGCTTTTAGAGTTGTTAGACGTTAAAGGTTGCGAATTAACGATGGACGCCATGGGCGTGCCAACATAAAATCACCAGTCAAATAATTGAAAAAGAAGTCGACTATGTCATCTCTCTCAAAGGAAACTAGGGAGTTTTAAACAAAGAGGTTCAAGCATGGTTTCAAAAAAGCTGGCGAGAAAAATATCAAGGTATTGAACACTCAACCTATGAACAAGCAGATGCAGGGCATGGTCGAATAGAAATTAGAAAGTGTCTGCAATTGGAAATAAACACCAACTGGCTGATAAATGAAGAAAATTGGTCAAGCATTAAAGCCGTTATCAGTCTTGAGGCCACACGCATTCGGCGGGGCAATGACGCAGAGGTCATGAATACATTTAGAAAGCTGGCTTTAAATATTGTGAGAAACGATAATACTCGCAAAGCCAGTATGAAACGTAAACTGAAGATGGCGACACTGGACGATGATTTTAGAGCTGAGTTACTTTTGGGAGAAAGCTAAATGCTCTTGCCCTGAGCTAACGGCTATTCCTCTAGCTGCCAGTAATTCCTCGATATCTCGAAAACTGAGAGTGAATCGGAAATATAGCCAGACTGTGTGACTTAGTTGGCCAATATAAAAAGAGATGTTTTGTTTAATCAAAGGGATCAGCGTAATTGAAATCTGACCCTCCTGATATTTGACATTAAATTATCTTGTGCGCGGCTAGTTGACCATTATCAATGCAACACGTCGTTGTGAACGCAAACATCAACAACAGTCCGACTGCACAGCAACAACTATTATCGAGACAAGAACACGCGTTGACCATTGATCAAATCTACCGCCACGACTGCTCCTACTGCGTCATCGATGACCAACGCGCGGTTGTTAACGCTGTCGAGCACCAGGTCACGAACGCGACCAAATTTATTGACCGTATCGAGTGTATTACTCGAAATAATTGTACGCTCGCCACTCGTCAGATCCACCGCGAATAAGGCGTTAAAGCCATCGTCTACGATCAGCACGCGATTGTTGGCAACGTCGATTATCATGCCACGAAGACGACTAAAGACGTTATCTGAATTCGGGGTGTTATTGTCCGAAAGTATTGTGCGCTCGCCGCTCGTCATGTCTACCGCGAATAAGGTAGCAAGACTGGCGTCGGTTACCAGCCCGCGATTGTTGGTACTGTCTAGTGCTATGCCCCAAGGCTGATCAAGCGCATTGATTACATCTGGAGTGCTGTTGTCCGAAAATATGGTACGCGCACCGCTGGTCAAATCCACTGCTACTATGGCGCTAAGGGAGGTATCGGTAACCAGTACGCGGTTGTTAGCGCTGTCGAGTACCAAACCTTGAGGAGAATTAAACGCATTGACCGCATCTGGTGTGTTGCTGTTCGAGATGATAGTGCGTGCGCCGTTGGATAAATCTACCGCCACTAACGCATCACGGTTGACATCGACAACCAAGGCGCGGTTATTGGCGCTATCGAGTACGACGCCTTGAGGATTGCTAAACGGATTGGTTGGACCTGGTGTGCTGCTATTCGAAATTATGGTGCGTAATCCGCTAGATAGATCGACCGCCACTAGAGCGTCAATACTCGCGTCGGTGACTAGCACACGGTTGTTCGTACTGTCGAGTGCTGCTCCCTGCGGAAAACCAAAATTATTTAGCCCATCCGGAGTGCTATTGTTCGATATTAAGGTACGCGCACCACTAGCCAGATCAACCGCCATTAATGCGCCAAGGCCTCTGTCGGTGATCAATGCGCGGTTGTTGCCACTGTCGAGTGTTAATCTCGAAGTTCCGCTAAACGGATTAACAGCATCCGGAGTGGTATTGTCTGATAGTGTCGTGCGTGTACCGCTGGTTAAGTCTACCGCCAATAGGCCTAGATTGCGATCGGTGACCAGCGTACGGTTGTTAGCACTGTCGACTATAATGTCTTCTAGAAAAGTAAGCCCATCAGCAGAATCACCGCTGTTCGAGAGAAAGCTGCGCGCACCGCTAGACAGATCCACGGCAATTATTGCGTCAATCTGACTGGAGGTGACCAGTGCGCGGTTATTGGTGCTGTCGAGTGCTACGCCTTGGGGAATACTAAACGCATTGAGCCCATCAGGGATGCTATTGCTCGATATTATTGTGCGCGAACCAGTAGCCAGATCCACTGCCACTAGGGCGTTGAGGGAAAAATCGACGACCAACGCGCGGTTGTTAGCGCTATCTAGCTTTACGCCAAAAGGAAAGCTAAACGCATTGAGTCCATCTGGGACGTTATTGTTCGATATTACTGTGCGCGCACCGCTAGTCAAGTCAACTGCCATTAAAGTTCTAAGGCTAGAATCAGTAACCAATGCACGATTGTTGGCGCTGTCGAGTGCGATGCCTTGAGGAGAATTAAACGCATTGACCGCATCCGGTATACTGCGGTTTGAAATTATGGTACGTAAACCGCTAGTCAGATCCACTGCCACAACGGCAAGATGTCCACGGTCAACAAACAACGCACGGTTGTTGGCATTGTCAAGCACTACGCCTTGAGGGTTTATGAAAGCGGGTCCGTAAGCATTTATTTGCACACTGGCCGCCGCTGGGTTGGTATTTTGGGCTACATCCGTCGTTTCCACAGTGAGGGTGTTAGCACCGGGGATTAAAACGACTGTGACTTGCCAGGTCGCAAAATTGTCGGTGCTGCTGGCGTCAATACCATTCACACGCACCTGAGTAATCTCATCCGTATCGGTTGCCGTACCACGTACGATGATACTGTTACCCTCAGTAGCAGAAACTGAAGGGGGAAAAGTAATGCTTGCAATCGGAGGGATCCCCGTACAACTCACCAAAACATCGGTAATATCGCTTGCCGACACCGTACCACTAGAGCTACTCACTGTACAAATTTGATCAGCAGGTTGAGTCAGCACAGTAACTTCGTAGGCCAAACCGCTATTAACTGGGCTGGCAAAAGTGAAGCTGGCGTCAGCCGACAAAGTGAGATCGTCACCGCCATTTTGCTGCAAAACCACACTGTCAGCACTAAGGCCAGTGAGTGTCCCACCGATGTTGAAAGTTGCTAGGGGTGGCGGAGAAGGTGGTGGTGGTGCAGAATCACTGCCGCCACCGCAGGCGTTCAAAAACAAACTCAAAAGGAAACAAATAATAACGAAATTGATTTTTTTTTGGTGAAATAATTTAAACATAATACACTCCTGCGATGGTGTTCTTTATATTGACAGCTCTTAAGATCAGATCTTAACTTGGAATCAGATCATTTGATGTTGCAAAATATGGCCAATAGTTTGACTTTACCAGCCAATTTAAAAAGAAGGGTCTTGTTTTAGTTGCAATGAATTAATGGAAAGCCATATAGTTTTGAGCTTATCGAAGGTCTACAGAAATTTTCCAGGGAGATTAAGCTAGCGTTTTATCGACTGCAGATGGCGGTTTTCCATAGAAAGCTTTGAAGCTACGTGAAAAATAAGCGAGGCTCTCAAAACCCATCGCATAGGCAACTTCACTAACATTATGATTATTTTTGGTTAACAGATTTAATGCCTTTTCCATTCTTACTTCGGTAATAAAATTACCAACTGATTGGTTTAGTTCCTGCTGACATTTCCTATCGAGTGAGCGCCTACTTAGCGCCAAAATGCTAGCAAGGTGGTTAATTGAAAAATTAGGTTGAGTGATTTGATTCAATATTTCGGCTCGGAGGTTTTCTCTAAACGATTGATTTTTATTTTCAGCCGTTTTTATCTTTGAAAATTCAGCTTCAATCTTTTTGCGCAGTTTTTTACGGCCATTAATTAAACCGGCGACTCGCACAATAAGCTCGGAAGTATCAAAGGGCTTCGTTAAATAATCGTCAGCACCAGTTTGTAGCCCTTCTACGGTTTCCCGTTTGCTTGATTTAGCGGTTAGCAGAATAATGGGGATGGTACTGGTATCTGGGTTGAGTTTTAGTTCTCTTGTCATATCCATGCCATTTTTGATTGGCATCATCACGTCGGAAATGATCAAATCAGGTAGATCTTGCTTTGCTCTTGCCAATCCTTCTTGACCATTGCTCGCTTGAATGATTCGATAATAGCTGGATAATCTTAATGCAATAAAATGCCGTAGTTCACTGTTATCATCAACCACTAACAAGGTCGTAACGTCATTTTCTTGATGATCGGGGTTTTCCTTAAAGTCTGGCACATTAATCATTAGTTTCGGTGGTAATGCCATTGGTTTATGAATCAAGTCGGGTGTTTCGTTTTGCTGTTGGGTAGTTAATCTACCGGCATTTTCAATCGATATAGTTTGCTCAATACTATCAGATTGAGTGGCTTGCTTAAAATGCGCTTCCCCACGCTTCAGCCACAAGATGAAAGCACAACCTACGCCCGGTTGGTTGATTAATTCGACATGCCCATGATGCAAAGCCATTAACTCTTTCACCAAAGAAAGCCCTATGCCGGTTCCAGGCTCGGTAATTTGTTCCGATTGTTTGTCTTGATAAAACCGCTCAAAAATTTTAGCCTCAGCATGCTGATTAATGCCCAGTCCATTGTCAGAGACTTTAATTCCTACGTTCTCATTAAGCTCATCCTTGGTTAGGCTGACACTAATTTGGCTACCATCTCCACTGTATTTAATCGCATTGGATATGAGATTACTAATACACTTTTCTAACTGATCTTGATCGCAAAATATCATCGTTGGATCGTTAATATTATCAGAGCAAAGTTCTTGCTGATGCTGCTCTGCCCAAGGGTTAAGTCTGCCGATTATTTGATTGATGAGATTGGCAATGTCATATTCGGCAATATTTAATGGAAATTGCCCCGATTCAAGCCGATTGATATCAAGCACTTGACCAATCAATTCTAATAATTTTTGAGAATTTCTCAGTGCTGCTTCTACTGGAAAACTAATACTCTGGTCAAGCTGAGGGTGACTCCTTAGCAAGTCTTGCAAGGGCATTATGGTGAGTGTCAACGGCGTACGAAATTCATGAGAAACATTAGAAAAAAAGCGATCCTTGAGAATATGTTGTTGTTTCAGTTCCTCTGCTTGAGCTTGCACTTTTACAGTGCGTTCATTCACCTGCGCTTCGAGCAACAAATTTTGCTCTTTTAGTTTAGCGGTACGTATACGTTGGGTAAACCATGCGCTAAAAGCTAACATGACTACTAAGCCCAAGATGTAAAAGCCGATAGCGAGTTTGCTCAAATACCATGGTGGAATGATATAAATGATTCGGTTATCGGCAGTGTACACCTGATTTTGTGGATCTTTAGCTTGCATTTGTATTTCATAATGCCCACCATTTAATTGGCCTAGGTCAACGAACGTCTCATGACTCCATGAGTTCCAAGGTTGTTCATTGATACGATAACGAAATTGATTATCCTTGCGTTGCAGGTAATTACTAAGCGCGAAGAATAAACGTATTGATGTGTTCTCAAAATGGCTCTCTATGACTTGTTGGCTCTGACCAAACAGGTTTAAGGCGAGTGGGCTGTTAGTAGTTTTATTATAAGTTTCACTAATATTGGCACGTATTTTTAGCGGATGATGTGCTTTCAAACTATCCTCAACTGGATTATATCGGACCGCTCCCTTATCAAATCCTAACCAGGTTATTTCACCTTCGCTATAAATAGTGCGCAGGTTATCCATACCAGTAGCAGCACTCACATAATTATGCCACTGCTCAACCTTACCGTCTTTTAAACGAACAAATCCGGTATCGGTTGAACTTGAAAGCCAGATCCTCTGTTGTTCATCACGATGTAAAAAGCTGGGTGACTCAGCATCATCGCCAAAATAATCATAAAACCATGACACCCTGCCAGCAGTTTGACTTTTATTATCATCCCAACGAAAGAGGCCATCTTCTTTACTAATGAGAAGTTGACCATCTAAGATCAGTGGAACATTGAGTGCTTCAATAAAATTTATTTTCGAAATTTGCCACTCATTTTTTTGTTTACGGATTTTGACTAGTTGATTATCGCCATTTGTCAGCCAAATTTGCCCACTACCATCCTCAACCATTTTGGAGTCAACCCTGTGTTCTACTAATAATTGAGCTGGTGTAGACCAGTTTGTTCCGTTCCATTCGGATAATAATATCCCCGTGCCAGTGGCGATAAATAGTAAATTGGGATCAAGTTTACTGAGTAAAAAATCGTTACATTTTGCCGTTTTAAGCAGCGTTTTTACCTGTTTTCTAATAGGATCGTAAATTTGGCATTGAGTGGAGCCGGCCAAGAGCAATTTTCCATGCACACTAATGATATCTTTGCCTGAAGTATTAACGTCATCTAAAAGCGTAGTCTTGCCAGATTGGCTAATACTCATGAAACCGGAAATCGCCGCAAAATAAAGCTTTCCTTGATGACGAGTGATTTTATGCACCCCAAAAACATCCTTTTTGCCTGAGGCGAATACAGATAACTCAAAGGGCAATTGAACACGACTGACTTGAGCCTGATGGGATAACCATAGTCCTTGTTGTTGATCCAGAAAAAGGTTGAGTGTTGTGCCAGCAGGTAATCCATTTTCTTTATTCAGGTGATAAATCAATTGACCCGCGTGATCAACAAAAATCACCCCATTTCTAAGAGTAGATATAGCGATTATTTTTTCATTGATATGGATACTATTATAAGGAAGGTAACTGGCTTCCGGTCGATTAGCATCGATCCAAGGGATGAGTTGATCATTGCGCCATAAAAACACCCCTTGTTCCATACTGCCTATTAGGAAATCCTGACCTAAGCTTTGCACAAATCCTATACGCCCCAACCCTTCTTTAGGCAAGACATCAACAGGTTGTATTTGGTTATTTTTGAGATAAATTAAGCCATCACCATCAGTGGCGAATAACCTATCACCCGCAAGCCAAGCGCGGCGAAAATGATGTTCAGGTGAATAAATTTGGAGTCCCAGTTGCGGGTGATAGGCCATGATTTGCTCGGCAGAAATGAAATAAATACAATCTTCAAATTGGAATACATTTCTAATTGAGCCAAAGGCTCGTTTTTCAATGGGTATTTCAGACAATAAGGATTGGTATTTTAGTTCACCTTGAGCGTGTGTAGTGTAATAGCCTAGGTCACCTTTGAGGCCAACATAAATACGTTCATCAAGTATAGTGAATTGGTTAATATGCCCTGATCCAGATTGAGGGTGTTTACGCCATTTCGACCCATCAAAACTATACAAACCATGGCTATTTGCGAGAAACATTGTCCCATTAGGGTGTTGTTCCATATACCAATTGTTATCACTGCCATCAAACTCGGCAGGGTCAAATACCTCAATAATTGCGTTACCTAATTCTTGGTTGGAATGTGTATCTGATGTCCACTGAACTGACCAAGCGTTTTGGGTAAGAATTAGCAAACTCAAACAGATACAGCGTAAGAACACTTTAACAACCATCAATAATCTCGTGCAGTGGCTTATCATCCATCAAAGCTATTTTACACTTACGTTTCATGCTGGCTTTCTCGTTGTGTTTTTCTTCAATAAGCTGAGTGCTAACCGACGGAGCAGGCTCACCACTTCGCACAATTTCCTTTTCAAATTACAGACTCGTATTCCCTAAAGTTAACGTCTAGTACCGATGATGGGATAACACCTTGGTGCATTTTAAACTATACCATAAATCGGTGCTGTCAACTTATCAAAATTAGTCATAACAATATACCAAAATTCTATCTTACATCAAATTCTGGGCACAGCTAACCCTATCCATTCAACAAATGAGCGCACTTCCAAATCGTTGGATCAATGTCACTGCACCCGTTTGAGCTGAGGCAGACAGAGGTGAGTTTGTTAACTACAGCCTTAATGGCTTAATGGTTTGATGGCTTAATTAAAGAAATGGATGCAGAAAGTGATCAAGTTCAGTAATGGATATTCCACTACCTTCCCGTTGAATTCTTTGTTTAACTGACTCTTTCTGGATCATGGTATTAACAAGAATCATCAAATACAATAAACGTACTTACTTGAGATTTGAGTTTTTCAATCCAACTCACCACGCTTGTGTCAATTATAGAGTTTCACTCACAGGATTAACCCGTGCATTCATATACTCTTTTAGTTTTATAAAGTACTGCCATGCTATTAGCCCTGCCAAAAAATCAGCTGATGTGGTGTACAGCATGGATGTCATTTCACTATGATGACCATGGCTGTATATGCGGTAATTGTTTTCACTTATAAAGTCGTTATTGCAGACAAGTATAAACCTTAGAGCATAGTCTAAGGTCAAGGGCTTTTGTATTAAAGTTGAAAATGCAGGCAAATACAGATTTCGTTGAGATCAAATTATTGGTTACTTTTCTTAATGAGCCTTAGTGAGTGACTTTTCCTGAATTCATCACAAAATCCACCGTTAATAATTCTTCAATATTTTCAAGGGGTGAACCATCCGTTGCTATAATATCGGCCTGTTTACCTTCTTCTATGGTTCCAATTTGATCTGACATACCTAGTAGATCAGCAGCATTGACCGTGGCAGATTTCAAAATATCCATTTCAGTCATACCCGCTTTAAACATCAAAACAGCTTCTTTAGCATTGTCGCCATGTCTTGAGATACCACTATCGCTACCATAGGCAATCTTCACTCCAGCTTTATATGCCTTTGCAAAATTTCCCTTCATATCTGTGCCAACTCTTATGGCTTTTTCCTTAATGGCATCACTCATGAAATTAGAATGTTTTACCATTTGAACCACCGTATCTCCCGCCAATAATGTGGGCACTAGATAAGCACCTTTTTTGAGGAATAACTTAATGGCTTTTTTGCCTGTATAGGTTCCATGTTCAATACTATCAACACCCGCTTCAAGTGCTGCGATTATACCTTCTTCTTCATGGGCGTGTGAGGCAACCTTTCTTCCCATTCTTTTGGCGGCTAATACAACTTCTTTTAACTCATCCATTTCCATCTGTTGACCAGTACCCGTTGCTCTATCGGTCAAAACGCCACCGGTTGAGGTTATTTTGATTAGATCAGCGCCAAATTTTATAGAACGTCTTGTAGCACGACGGCAATCATAGGGCCCATCACAAATGGTTTTTACTGTATACATATCGAGTAACTCATGCTTTACGCCACTGATATCAGCATGGCCACCGGTAATACCAACACGACCTGCAGCTATTATCCTGGGGCCTACTATCCACCCTTTATTGATAGCATCTCTTAAAGCATACATATATTGTGGATTTGAGCCCACTTCACGCACTGTGGTAAAGCCTGCTCTCATGGTTTTTTGTGCAAAATGAATACTTCTCATAGCCATCAATTCATCTGACATTTTAAGTGTTTCTTTAGTCCTATCAGGGCCTAACTCAAATTGCAGATGCACATGCATATCCATTAGACCAGGCATTACGAAGCTGTTTTTCAGATCGATTATTTTTGTATCGGATGCAAACTCAGATTGCTTGGTATAACCCTTACTAATAGATTTAATCAAACCGTTTTCAATAACCACCGTTCTTTCAACTAAAGGTGCTTTACCAGGGACCGCTAGTAGTTTTCCGGCATAAATGACCGTAGTTTCAGCTAGACTTGTCAAACTTGAAGCAATTAGTAGTGATACTAAAAGATGCTTTGATGATTATTTTATTCATATTAGCCTCGATTAATTTTTTATTACTGGGTGGCACATCCGAAAAAGCAAAGCGAAATAGTAATGTGCTTGGGTACTAGAAGTCTACAACTATATAAAAAGATAATTATTGTGAATATTAAGGACTAGGCAGTTGTTTGAGTAAAAATTTGTTTAATGATAGGCGACGAATGAAATTTACAATTGCCATTACATGCATATATAGTATATTTTACTATTTAATTGTCATTGACCACAATTAAATTCTATTTTTTGCCACTTATAGACAAAATATGCAAACATTCTCTAATCAATAAATGTCATACTATTCTTATAATTAATCATCTTAATCTTACCTACTATTTTCAGCGAAAAGTAAGTTGGCACTAGATGAGTTTTCTCAACCCTTTTAAGAGTTCAGTGACTATGAGTTTACAAAATACGACTTTAGAAAGCTACTTCAGTAAATTTAAAAAGCAAATCATCGGTGATGACTTAACCCACAACTTTGATAATCAAGTGAGACCTGTCATCTACGCTGATTGGACAGCTAGTGGCCGCTTATATGCTCCTATAGAAGATTATATCTCTAATACGCTTGGACCCTACGTTGCCAATACTCATACAGAGGCTACTCTGACAGGTACAACCATGACGCTTGCTTATCATGAGGCTCAACAGACCATCAAAAAGCATGTTAACGCTAGTGAGAATGATGTACTGATCATGGATGGTTCTGGTATGACGGGTGTTGTGAATAAATTCCAACGAATTTTAGGCTTGAGAATTCCTGAGCGATTTAAAGATAACGCTTTTGAAAATGAAGATGATAAACCTCTTGTGATTGTCACCCATATGGAACATCACTCAAATCAAACTTCTTGGCTAGCCTGTGAAGTTACCCTGGAAATACTCAACGCAGATGTTGATGGACTTCCCTCTCTTACACATTTAGGGGAGCTTTTAACCAAGTATAAAAGTCGTAAGATGAAAATTGGCGCTTTTTCAGCCTGCTCAAATGTGACGGGTATTGTTACTAATTATTATCAAATGGCTGAACTAATGCATCAACATCAGGGACTGTGTTTTGTAGATTTCGCTGCGTCCGCTCCCTATCTTAATATCAATATGCACCCAGCTAATCCTTTACAAGAACTTGATGCGATTTTCTTCTCTCCTCACAAGTTTTTAGGTGGTCCAGGTGCATCCGGTGCCTTGATATTTAATAAATCACTCTATAACAATGAAGTACCCGATAACCCAGGTGGTGGAACAGTACTCTGGACAAATCCTTGGGGTGAGCATAAGTTTTTTGACAATATTGAAGTTCGTGAGGATGGTGGTACACCAGGATTTTTACAGTGCATCCGAACCGCTCTAGCAATTAAGTTAAAAGAGGCTATGGGAGTTGAGAAGATGGCTAATCGTGAAAAGCAATTGACTCAAATTTTAATGAACGGTTTCGATTCAATTGATAATTTAATGATGCTTGAAACTCATCAACGCCATCGCCTGACTATCGTTTCATTTTACATGACTGATATTCATCACAACTTAGTGGTGAGGTTATTAAATGATAAGTTTGGTATTCAAACCCGAGGCGGCTGTTCCTGTGCTGGAACCTATGGCCATATATTATTAGGCGTGACGAAAGAAACGTCTAATGAAATATCCGATAAAATCAATCAGGGTGATTTAACAGACAAGCCTGGTTGGATAAGGGTCTCTCTTCATCCAACTACCTCAGATTCAGAAGCAGAATTTATTGTACAAGCCATGAAGGAGATTGTGGCCAATCATCAAACATGGGCACTAGATTACCAATTCAATAGCTCCAATGGGGAATTTGAACCCAAATACAGATCTGAACAATATGTTGGTCTAGACGGATTTGATGCTTGTCCCGTTGATTAAACCTAAAAACTATAATGGCGGAGCGGACGGGACTCGAACCCGCGACCACCGGCGTGACAGGCCGGTATTCTAACCAACTGAACTACCGCTCCAATTATACTATTTACGCTACTAATACCTTCAAAGACTAAACTGCAGTACTTTGCGGAGGCGGCATAATACCAGACTAAGCTAGGCTGTCAACAGGCTGGTTGATATTATTTATATCTTTTTTGAAAGTTTTATATTTTACAGTCAATTAAGATAATTATTTGCTTTTCTTATCATCTTCATCTTCGTCATCATTATCAATTGCGTTGCCCCATTCAGGCTGAATATCATCAAGGTTTTCATCTAAACCATCTGCATCTTCGTCATCATTATCATCTCCCCAGTCATCAGCAGGCGCTTCAACAGGTGCATCTTCTTCAACTGGAGCATCTTCTTCGCTGTCCATTTCGGCAAATGCCTCATCCCAACTAGGTTCCTCTTCTGGCTCTGGTTCCTCTTCTGGTTCAGCTTCTGGTTCTGGTTCTGGTTCTGGTTCTGGTTCAGGTTCTGGTTCTGGTTCAGGTTCTGGTTCTGGTTCTGGTTCTGGTTCTGGTTCAACTTCTGGCTCTGGCTCTGGTTCATCTTTCATCATTTCTTCAGCTGAAGCATCCGTTGATGAGGCAGCCTGTACATCGACATTGCCAAAAGATTCCATGGCTACCAAGATTTCATCCACAGACATATCTTTCTTCGCAGATTCTTCGCCAAACATAGAAGTATATTCTGAAAAAATATTATTTAAGGTGCTTAGTGTAGTGTGAACTTCAATTTTTAGATTTTTATTTTCTTTCTTTAATCGTTTTATTTCTTCAGCAAGTTTTGGGTCAACTTCTGTTGAAACTTCTGCCTTATCCTCTGCAACTGGAACGATGTCTTCATCCTCAATATTAGGACCTGCACCCGCTGAAATGGATAGTTCTTGATAGGCTCTTGTTATAACTGATAAGTCATTATCTAAATTAGCAATAAGCTCTTTTTCTCTGGTCAAAAAAGCGGAGATAAGACTTTGTAAGAATGACTTTCGTGCTTGAGTTATTTTTTTACTTGTAGCTTCCAAATCAGCTTCTTTAATTCCTGCTTTCGATGTAAGGAATTCATTAACTGATTGCTTACGACCCAGTTCTTTTTCTTTATAGTTACTAATTAAAGTTTGAAGTGACTTTTTATCTTTTTTCTTCCTACCCAAAATCACGAAAAGTAATACAATAGTAAGTATTAAAAAAGGAACTACCAGTTCTAAAGAATAAATTATTATTTCATACATTTCTGGCATTTTGTTACTCCAATAACTCGCCCATTTTGATTGCATTAGTTTGATCGCGTTTCTTTATTATTTTAAAGATAAACCAGCCAAGTAGGATTAAGAATAAGTTTATACCTAAACCTATGATTAACCATTTAGTCATATCTGAATCGGCCTGATCTTTTTTACTAGAATCTTTATCGCCAGCATCTTCAATAACTTCAACGATAGGTTCAACTAGCTCTGGCGTTATACTATCAGTGGTAAATTGATAGAAAGGAGGAGAAACTTGAAATTCTCGACCTGCAGGTGTCACGCCAGTAATCTTTGCCTGAAGCCAATAAACTCCACCTGTTTCAGAAACCTTAAGCTCTATTGCTTGAGTAAAGCCTGTATCAAGAGTTGCCTTTAATTCTAATTTTTGTTGATCAGGTAACTGAACATCTACGTCTATCTTTAAACTATCCGCTTTAGCAACATCAGTTACTGGTACAAAAAATATTTTGTGAGCAATATTAACATCACTGCTCAGGCTTGTTTGTATTGCAACAGGGCTATCAAATACATTGATAGCTTGTTGTCTCATGCGGTGAAATGTTGGGCTTTCCACCGTTGCGCTAATTTGCGTTACACCTGCCTCATCCGGAGTCGATAACTCAATGCTGTAAATTCCATCGGAAGCTTTTTCGTCGACTCCAGTTCCATCGTCAAGTAGTTTAAAGACTTCACTCTTACCATTTGCTGAAGTAACTTCAACCTCCATGGACAATAACCTTAGGAAATCAGCTTCTGTAATAACTACACCTTCTTGCAGGAGGCGCATCTTGTATTTAAATTTTTCATTGGCTAAGAGGTTGTTAGGTAAAACTGAGCTTTTTATTTTTAAATTACTCACCACCAAAACTCTGTTATCAGGATCAATGTCAGCGTAAACTCTCCAATCTCCCGTCATGGGAGCATTGATTGTAATCAGATCGTAGTCTGCTGACTCAAACCAAGTGATGCGTTCATTATCAGCACCTGCATCATAGGATTCGCCGTCTGGCTGTTCTAAAACAGTGGGCTTTGAATCTTTATTTTTAAATATAAGCAGTGTGAATTCTTCAATTTGATCATCAATGGAAAAACGATTATCCGTTAAAGGAACTGAGTCTCTTTCTGTTGCTTGTTCAAATATTTTCAGAAATACTTTTTGAAGTTCTGACGCATTAGTAACTTTTTGATACCAGCCATCAGTTTCAGCTGCTATGGTTGCTAATAATTTTTCATCCGCATCACCGGACAGGGCAATGGTATGAATTGTAATACCCGCTTTTTTATATTGTGGTAGTAATTCCTTTAAAACTTTTCTTCTAGCAGCAGCATTTTCAGCAGGATCTTTTGATACATCCACGACACCGTCAGTTAAGAGAATCAGACTACGCTTAATATCATCATCGGGCGTTTTCCATCCGAATGAAGCATGTTCCATAGCCCCACCTATGTTGGTGAACAGACCTAGGGAATTGATTTTCTTCGCTGACGCCACGGCGTTTTTCTTCCAAGCATTATCCACAGGCCCAAGAGGTACCAACATGTTGACGTACTGACCAAATGTCCAAATACCTGCTTGACTGTCAGGAGGCAGCAAGTTGCTCATTAATTGTACAGCTGGAATGCGTAAATTATCAGGATCGTTTAATTTCATGCTTCCAGACATATCAACCAATACCCTGACATCACTTGCAGGCTTAGCTGATTTTGTTATAGCGGCAAATATGGATAGCTGAAAGCTCAAGGTTATACTGAGCAATAAAAACAGCTTAATAGGGTTACGAATTGACTGAATGTTAATCATGAATAGCCGCTGTTGTCCTTGGTTTTTATTTCTATTTTTGCAAAGGTTAATAAAGTTTAGCCGATTTTTCACTGAAACCAAAGTAAAATGGTCATTTCAGTTAAACAGAAATAAAATTAATAGCCTAATTTTCAATTAGTTATTTGGATCAAACCAACCAATTATTCGATCTTCAATATCATCAACTTCAATTTCTGAAACTACTCGGCCCTGAACGGTCTTATTTGCGAGTTGCATTGATTTTGGATTTCCCGTTACTAATGAATGCCAAGCTGGTAAATCATCGCCTTGTGCGAGCAACCGATATGAGCAAGAAGCTGGCATCCACTTTAGTTGTAAGATATTGTCAGGCGTTATGGTTATACAGTCAGGAACTAAGGTTTTACGCTGCTCATATTTAGTACAATGACAAGTGTCGAGATCCAATAGTTTGCATACCACATCGGTTTGCAATATATGGCCTGTATCATCTTCTTCAAACTTGAAAATACAACATTTCGCACAGCCATCACAAATAGATTCCCATTCAGAGCTAGTCATTTCTTGCAGTGATTTTGTTTTCCAAAATTCATTGCTAGACATTAGCCTAGTCGTCCTCTGGTGTTAAAAAATTCTGATCATTAAGTATTGTTGGTGGCATTTGCAGATAGAATCCATCTTTTTCTAAGTGTTGTTTTACCAAGGCTATATCAACTCTTGCGAGCTTATCTCGTTTTGTTAAATTAATTACCATAGAAAATTCAGGTGTACCAAAGGCTTTTATCAAACCTTCAGGGATATTTGAAAAGTCATCTCTTGTGAGGGTATAGAGATACATTTCTGTTTTTTTGATACTGCGGTATATATAACAAATCATGTTTTTAAAGGTTCCATATTATACCGATTAGTTTCAATTATTTTTATTAGTGGTGCTTGCAACAGCATTTTACGCCAGCCCCGCCAGCCATCTGGAAGTGGATACCAGCTTGCTGCATGATTTAATAAAAATTGTTCTAACCAACGTTTACTAGGAAGAACTTCAACAGGGATATTATGCTCAAGATGAATGTTCTTCATTAATTCACGGCAATCATTCAGGGTAATACTTCCAGAATTAATCATTCGTAAATTCAATACAGGATTAACCAATTCCATATTTTGGCTAGAATTCAGCGAAGAGTCTTTGAGCAGAGAAATTATATCTTTGCCATAGCGTCTTACTACAAAAGGAGGCAAATCACATTTTGTCAATAATTGCTCAGGGGCCTCAGGGTTTTGAATACTTATGGCAAGAAGCTGAAGGTCCTTTATTATGTGTTGCCTGGGCTTATCAATAATTCGAGCTTGTTGTTCTCTCCAAGTTGCTAATTTTTTCAATCGACCTAAAGCAGAACCACTGGCCGTTATGGCTTTTTTAACTTTTAGATAGGCCGTATCATCGTTAATGTCTGAAACTTTCTTTTCACATCTTAATACACAGTCTTCTTTCATATTTTCTAAAAACTGCTTTTCAATTAGGCTCTGCTCTTGCATTAGGCAAATTGAGTTTAAATAAAGTACATCAATGGCAGCGTAATCTAGTTGAGCTGGACTTAAAGGCCTTTGAAGCCAGTTAGTTCTTGAATGCTGCTTTTCAATCACAAGGCTGTGGTATTCTTCTACTATTTTTTGAAGGCTTAAGGATAAACCCATACCTAGCCATGCAGCGGCAATTTGTGTATCAAATAAGTTTTGGATTTTTCCACATCCCATATGATAGAAAAGTTCAATATCTTCACTTGAAGAGTGCATAACAATTCTAATTTTAGGATCTTCCAAGAGTTCAAAAAAAACACGCAAATTGATATCAGCATTAGGGTCGATGAGACTGACGATTTCACCATCTGATACTTGGAGTAGTCCAGGTTGGGGATAGAAAGTTCTCTCACGTACAAATTCGGTATCCACAGATAACAAAGTGCTATTGTTTAACGTCAAACAGCACTCATCCAAATCCTGTTGATTATCAATATATTGGTAGGATATCACTAAGTCGCATCACCTTCGGTTGCAGGAGGTCGTAGATCCTTTCTGAGTATTTTACCCACATTTGACTTGGGTAACTCATCTAAAAATTCTATATGCTTAGGACGTTTATAACCGGTAAGGTTCTTTTTACAAAAGGCCAAAACCTCTTCCTTTGTAAGATCCTTTGATTTGGCAACTATGAAGAGTTTCACAACTTCCCCACACTTTTCATCGGGAACACCAATGGCTGCAAGCTCGAGAATTTTAGGATGCTCTGCTATAACCGATTCAAGCTCATTAGGGTAAACATTAAATCCTGAAACCAAAATCATGTCTTTTTTACGATCAACTAACTTAACAAAGCCCTCTTCATTCACTGTGGCAACATCTCCCGTGGCGAACCAGCCATCGTCAGTAATTGATTCAGCAGTCGCTTCTGGTCGTTGCCAATATCCGCGCATAACCTGAGGGCCTCTAATGCATAGTTCACCTGGTTCATTGAAACCAAGTTCATTACCATCATCATCTCTAATGGAGATTTCTGTAGAGGAAATTGGTAAGCCAATGCAGCCACTAAATTCTTTAGCATCCATGGGATTAACCACAGCAGCTGGTGATGTTTCTGTTAAACCATATCCTTCTATCATCACGGTGTTGGTAAGCTCACCCCATTCTTTTGCAACTGAAGGCTGTACAGCCATACCGCCACCAAAAGACATTTTAAGATGACTAAAGTCTACTTTTTCAATACCTGGGGTATTCAGCAAAGCATTAAACAAGGTATTTACCCCAGTAAAACCGGTAAATCGATGTTTTTGTAATTCTTTGACGAAGCCTGGCATATCACGTGGGTTAGTAATCAGAATGTTCATGCCACCTATTTCGGTAAAGAGTAGGCAGTTAGCCGTTAATGAAAATATATGATAAAGAGGTAACGCTGTAATAATCACTTCATCGTCAGTATTTAAAGCGGTGGTAAACCAAGCTTTAGACTGTAGAACATTCGACAGCATATTGTTATGGGTGAGAACAGCACCTTTAGCTACACCTGTGGTACCACCCGTATATTGTAAAAATGCGATATCATCCTTGGTTATATCAACTTGAGTAAAGGCTTTTGTCTTACCTTTATTCAAAGCATCAACAAAACCATCATAATTTGGAAGGTTAAACTCAGGCACCATTTTTTTAACTGACTTGATCAGCCAATTTAGCAGGCTGCGTTTAGGCCAAGGGCACATATCTGCAATTTCTGTCACCACGATTCGTCTTATAGGGGTTTCGTCAATCACATCTGCCAGAACATGTGCAAAATTTGCCAGAATAATAATAGCTTCTGCCCCTGAGTCACTTAACTGATGGCGTAATTCTCGACTGGTATACATGGGGTTTACATTCACAGCTACCATGCCCGCTCTTAAAATACCGTAAAGTGTGATGGGATACTGTAATAAGTTCGGCATCATTATAGCAACCCGTGCACCCTTTTTTAGCTTTAAGGTATGCTGCAAGTAACTTGCAAACTGTTTGGACTTTTCATCCAACTGTTTGAACGTTAGGGTGACTCCCAAATTTGTGAAGGCATTTTTATCTGCATATTTTGTCAAGGACTGTTCTATGAGAGAGACTAGAGAATCGTAATTGTCCGTATTAATATGTTCTGGTACCCCAGCTGGGTAATTCTTTAACCACACCTTTTCCATTCAGTTGTCCTTATTTTAATGATTATTTATTCTGATTTATTCTTTTGAGGTAAACCTTACCCAAAGAAATATCTTCGGTCAACGTGTATCAATTATTAGTGCTTTGCAAAACCTGACCGATATCATAAACTAATGCTATAATATTGTTAAACTTTAAGAAGGATAATCAAGTGCCTTTTAATATTAGTGACCTCTATATTTTACTTATTGAGCCATCGACGACTCAACGAAAGTTTATCATACAACACCTTGAAGAAGCTGGAATTGGCTCTATTACTGGCGTAGTGAGTGGTGAAGAAGCCCTTGAGTCTATGGCAAATGATTTACCTGATCTGGTGGTTAGTACCATGTATTTCTCAGATATGACAGGCATAGAGTTGGTCACTAAAATGCGCGAGGATCCAACTACTGAAGCAATACCCTTCATGCTAATTTCTAGTGAATCAAGTTTTAGAATGCTTGAACCTATTCGTCAAGCCGGCGTAATAGCTATGTTGCCAAAACCTTTCACCAATGAAGATTTAAACAGAGCCCTACTTGCCACCGTTGCCTATATAGAACCGGGTGAACTTGATTTGGAACTCTACGAAGTTGAAAATTTAAATGTATTAGTTGTTGATGACTCTAACCTAGCGAGAAAATATATCTGCAATGTAATAACTGAAATGGGCATTTTAAGAGACAATATTGTTTTGGCTGAAGATGGCAAAGATGCCCTCAGTAAATTTTCTGAGCAAGAATTTGATCTAGTAATAACCGATTTGAATATGCCAATCATGGACGGTAACGAGCTTATTGAACATATCCGCAATGAATCTGCCCACCCTTATGTCCCTATCATGATGGTTACCAGTGAGTCAGATAATGCTAGGCTTGAGCATGTTCAACAGGCTGGAGTGTCGGCTATTTGCGATAAACCTTTTGAACCAGCCCATGTTAAACAGTTACTTGCTAGTATCATGAATCACTAAAGCTTATGAGAATGTTTTAAAGTCAACTCAGGCAGCTCATCCGCCGGATTAATGCTGAATACTTTACAATAGAAATTCAATTCAGCTTCTAAAGCAAAACAGATATTTTCACTTTTCCTAAAACCGTGCTGCTCTCCTTGCAACATGATTAAAGCGTGGGGGATTTGATTGTCATTAAGCGCATCTGCCATGGCAATTGATTGAGCCGGAGGTACTACCGCATCTTCATCACCTTGAAGTAATAACACAGGGCAGCTAATTTTATCTGCATGATTAATTGGCGATCTTGAAAAATAAACATCCTCTGCTTCAGGCCAAGGACCAATTATGCTATCAAGATAGCGCACTTCAAATTTATGAGATTCTTTTACCAAACAGGTGAGATCAGCCACTCCATAACGACTCACTCCTGCAGAAAATATTGAATGATTGGTGAGGGCTGTGTAAGTAGTGTAGCCACCTGCGCTTCCGCCACGAATTGCTAATCGATTACCATCAACACTACCCCTATCCACTAGGTAGTTAGCAGCGTTAACGCAATCATCAACATCAACAACACCCCATTGTCCCCTTAATCTATCGCGGTATTCCCGTCCAAAACCTGTACTTCCACCGTAATTCACATCAACTACTGCAAATCCTCTAGAAGTCCAATACTGGATAGCACTACTAAATTGGGCACTAGTAGCAGCAGTAGGACCACCGTGACTCATGACTATCAAGGGTGGCTTTTCATTATCTAAGCCTTCAAACTCACCTGAACTGGCCTGGTAGAAGAAAGCATGGGATGTTCTATCGTCTGAGGTTTTAAATGAAATAGCTTCTGCTTTAGAAATATCATCAACATCTAAGGTTGCAGGCTCTTGCTTACTGATGACTGTTGCTTCATTACTACTGAGGCTCCAAGCGATAACAGCGGGAGCTGAAGTTTCAGTACTAGCTATAAAATACAAATGCTGATCATGAAAGTATAAGCCACCTTGATAAGAACAATAGGGTAAGTCCAGTGGTGTGATGTGGCCTTTTTGTGGTTCCACTAGACACAAATGTTCTCTTCCATCCTGAACAAAAGCTGCAAAGAGAGTATTGGCATCGATAAAAGCATAGCTGGAAGTTCCAAATTGCCATTGAGGGTAGCCAAATTCTGCATCAGTTGGAGTAATGGCGTTTAGTACTTGATCTCTAAATGAATAAATATTCCACCAGCCACTTCTATCCGATACAAAATGTAATTCACCATCCGGACACCAAGCCGGTTGATAAATGGATTCGTTCTCATTATCAAGAATGCTTGTTACATTCGTTATATCGCCCTTCTCATCAATATCCGCTGTCCAAAGGGAAGTTTGATCCCAAGGCATATTTGGGTGATTCCAACTAGTCCAAGTGAGTTTTTTTCCGTTCGGTGATAATCTCGGATATGAATAAAAATCTGCTCCTGAAACTAGGGATTCCACAGCTTCAGAACCATCTAAAGGTACCCTTACCAAATCATTTTTTACATTGAGTGGGTTTGCGTCTTCAAAATGGCGTTCTCTTACACAAATCAGCCATTGTGCCTTATCTGAAATAGCGAGATCTGCATAGCGATCTGCATGTTTGAATCTTGGTTCAGGCGTTATGGCTGTAGGCTTAGACTGGCCGACTTGCAGATACAATCTTTGATCTTCATCATTTGAAAAAATTATTTTATCACCAAGCACTGAAAAATCTGCTCCGCCATATTCGTGAACACGGGTTCTGACGCTAAAACCATCAGGTGTAATTACTTTTGCCTCCTGCTCAAGACCACCACAAAAGATCACCACACGCCCGCCCTCTTCAGGAAGACTTTCAAGCCAATAGACCTTATTGTCCGCCAATGTTAGATGACCAAACCTGTGGCCCGAAGATGCCAAGGTTTTAGCTGATAGTTTTGATGGCCAACTTCCGTAGTTCTTTTTAGCTTTTATATTCATGTTACTCTCTTAATAAGTGTTCTATTTGCATAAACGAAGTTATTTACAATTAGCGGTGAAAGTCAAAATGTCTCCCGTGACTTGCTTCCACAGGAAAGCCAGCGGCCATCCCTGTTCAGACTTGATAGCAGCAACAGCATTGTTGCTTAATTTTTCTGGCATTGGAGTCAGGTTATCGGCAAGAGTTGATGTGCAGAGTAAACAAAACATAAATAATTTAAGGTTGTTGATAATCAATTTATAAGTTTCCCATACAAACATACTTTATTTCGAGAAAGTCATCCAAACCATTTTTTGAGCCTTCCCGACCTAACCCAGACTCTTTAATGCCGCCAAATGGAGCTTGAACAGCGGTTAATATTCCAACATTCACTCCAACCATACCATATTCTAACCCTTCTGAAAGTCGCCAAACTCTTGAGGGGTCTTTTGTGAAAAAATAGGCTGCCAAACCATACTTAGTATCATTTGCCATCTGGATAGCTTCGTCTTCTGTCTCAAATCTTAGGATAGAAGCTACTGGTCCAAAAATCTCTTGCTTGGCAATATTCATTTTTGGAGTAACATTGATGACCAGTGTCGGTTGATAATAAAGTGGTCCTAAAGCCTGTTCAGTTTTACCACCAATTAAAAGTTGAGCACCCTGCTTAATGGCATCCTGTACCAGATAATCTACCTTCTTAACAGCTGTTTTATTAATGAGAGGACCAAGATCACAATGACTATCAAAGCCATTTGCTAACTTTAATTCAGATATTTTTAAAGCAATCTTTTCAATAAACTGTTCATAAACAGTTCCTTGAACAATTATTCTGTTGGCACAAACACAGGTTTGTCCGGCGTTGCGAAATTTAGAAGCCACCGTCTGCTCCACAGCCATATCAATATCAGCATCATCAAAAATAATCAGAGGAGCATTTCCTCCAAGTTCTAATGAGGTCTTTTTGACCGTTGAAGCACATTGAGCTAACAAGCGTTTTCCCACTTTAGTTGACCCTGTAAAAGTAAACTTTCGGATTGCAGGATGTTGAGTAAGAACTGTGCCAATACCTTGAGAGTCCGTTCCGACTACCACGTTGAACACCCCTTTTGGAACACCGGCCCGACGTGATAATTCAGCTAATGCCAAGGCAGATAAAGGCGTATATTCAGAAGGTTTAATAATAAAGCTACAACCTGCTGCGAGTGCAGGAGCAGCCTTACGAGCTATCATGCCTGTTGGATAGTTCCAAGGTGTAATGGCTGAAACCACCCCTAATGGTTGTCTAAAGGTTACTTGACGACGCTCGTTAGATTGAGCAGGAATTACATCACCATAAGCACGTTTAGCTTGCTCTGCAAACCATTCAATATAGGAAGCAGCATTAGTAATCTCCCCGATTGATTCCCTTAGTGCCTTACCCTGTTCTAAAGTCATTATCAAAGCGAGATCTTGAATATTATCAATGATCAGCTGAAACCATTTAATTAAAATCACTGAGCGATGTTTTGCAGGAAAATGCGCCCAAGATCTTTGTGCTATTTGAGCGCTGGTTACGGCATATTCAAGTTGAGTAGATGTTACTTCTGATACTGTACTGACAAGACTTCCATTGCCGGGATTATCAACATCAAAACCAAGCTGGCTTGAATGCCATTCTCCATTGATATAGGACCCAGTCTTGAGTAATGTCCGGTCGATGAAATCCATTGATTTAGCTAATGTTATAGTTATTATAATTTAGGGCTTTGTGCAGAACTTTGCCACCAAGACATTACTAATCGATTAACTGTCGACTCGACTCCTAGGCCAAATTTTTCACCAATGGACTTAGGTATTTCAAAATTAACTTCAAAAACTTCGGTATCTTTAACTGCTTGAAGAATAAGGTCATCAGAGGTGGATATTTCATCAATAAGTCCCTTCTCAATAGCCTGAGTGCCATACCAATGTTCTCCAGTAGCAACTTTTTCTATATCGAGTTCTGGTCGGTTGGAGGTTATGAAAGATTTAAACAACTGATGAGTATCTTCTAATTCTTCCCTAAATTTTTCACGATCCTTGTCAGTATTTTCACCAAAGATGGTTAAGGTACGTTTATACTCTCCCGCTGTATGCTGCTCATAATCTACATCCATTTTTTTCAGCAGGCGGTTAAAGTTCGGGATCTGTGCTATAACACCGATAGAACCAATTATTGCAAAGGGAGCAGCTACTATCTTATTTGCAACACAGGCCATCATATAACCACCACTTGCTGCAACCATATCAACGGCTATTGTTAAATTTATATCTTTTATTCTCAATCGTTGCAATTGAGAGGCCGCTAGTCCATAGCCATGAACCATTCCACCAGGACTTTCTAGGCGTAAAAGTACTTCATCCTGTTTGCCAGCAATAGCAATAATTGCCGAAATTTCCTCACGTAGTGAATTAACTGCCGAGGCTTTCATATCACCGTTAAAATCGATTACAAATAAGCGCTTATGGCCATCCTCGGCTTTTTCGGCTAGTGTCTCAGCATCCAACTGGTCTTTTGATAGTGATTTTTTTAATGCTTTAGCGTTAATTTTATCTTGTTTATTTTTTTCTTTTTCAGCTTTCTTTTCCGCTTTATTCAAGGCTTTGGTTTCAAATTGAGTCAGCAGATCTTGCTGCATGTCTTGAACCATATCCTTATACCGTTCTGATAAATTAGTCAGTTTGATTGCACCTTGAGCCTGACCCTTCGATTTGGTTACTTTTCCACGCTGGCTTGAACTAATGATTCCACCAACCACTATTAATATTGCTGCTACAATGGTTATGCTCTTCAGTAAAAAAAGACCGAAGTCGTATAAAAATTCCAAGATTTTCTCCTAGTAAGTTGTTTCAAAGGGCAGAGATTTGAGTAATTCTCCACTTTCTGGAGTCTAGGACCACAGAAATGAAATTATCTGTTCAATAGATTGACTACTCTTAATAACGGTTTTTCTGTCTAAATTAATTAAAACAGTAATTTATGATGTTATTTAACCACTGAGAGAGCTATCTAACAACAATTTAATTGAGAATTTGTAAATAATCTAGTCAATTGACTAAATAGCAGCTAGAATTTGGCAACTGTTTAAATTAATCAAAATATTTGTAAGGAATATTCAATATGACCACGTCGGTAAAAAGTGCTTTTTTAGATAATTTCCTCGGAAATTCCCCTAAATGGTACAAAATAACAATCGTTGCCTTCTTAATTATTAACCCAATTTTATTCTATATGGTTGATCCCTTCTTAGCTGGTTGGGTTTTAGTTTTTGAATTCATTTTTACACTAGCCATGGCGTTGAAATGCTATCCACTGCAATCGGGAGGGCTACTGGCTATACAAGCTGTTTTTATAGGCATGACCACGACTGATAAAGTTTGGCATGAAATAGAAATAAACCTTCAAGTTATCATGCTATTGGTGTTTATGGTTGCCGGTATCTATTTTATGAAGGATTTATTGCTTTACCTATTTACTAAAATAGTTTTGGGTATACGCTCTAAAATATTAGTATCCGTAGTGTTTTGTGCAGTCTCAGCCTTCCTATCTGCTTTTCTTGATGCCTTAACCGTTGCAGCTGTTGTTATATCTGTGGCCGTCGGATTTTTTGGGATTTATCATAAGGCGGCTTCCGGCAAAAAATTTCACCATGAACATGATCATGGTACTGATGACGAGGTGTTAGATCATCATCGCTCAAATTTAAAAGAATTTAGAGGATTCCTACGAAACTTAATGATGCACGCAGCAGTGGGAACTGCACTAGGTGGAGTTTGTACCATCGTTGGTGAACCTCAAAACATCGTTATTGGACTGAGTGCTGGCTGGGACTTTATGGAATTTTTCTGGCGTATGTCGCCCATAACCATGCCCGTTTTATTTGCAGGGTTAACAACTTGTGCACTCCTTGAAAAATTTAAAATCTTCGGTTATGGCTTTCAGTTACCTGAGGAAGTTAGAATAGTTTTGCTGGAATCAAGTATCGAAGACGATAAAAAGCGTACCTACCGTGACAAGGCAGCTCTAGTTATCCAAGCATTAGTTGGCTTTTGGTTAATATTTGCACTTGCAAACCATCTTGCCGCTGTTGGCTTAATTGGTTTATCCGTTATCATTTTCATTACAGCCCTGACAGGTGTTATTGAAGAGCACCGACTCGGTAAAGCCTTTGAGGAAGCATTACCCTTTACATCTCTCTTGGTAGTCTTTTTTGCTATTGTTGCGGTAATTTCTAGCCAAGGTTTATTTGCACCTGTCATTGACTATGTATTGGCTCAAGATGCCAATAAGCAAATTCCACTTTTTTATCTAGCTAATGGTCTACTCTCAGTGATGTCTGATAATGTTTTTGTAGGAACTGTCTACATAACGGAAATCAAGAATGCTTATTTGAATGGGCTTGTTACTCGTGATCAATTTGACCTACTCGCCGTAGCAATTAATACCGGTACTAATATTCCAAGTATTGCAACACCTAATGGTCAAGCTGCCTTCTTATTCATTTTAACCTCAGCAATTGCACCGTTAATTAGACTTTCTTATGGCAGAATGGTCTGGATGGCAATGCCCTATGCTATTGTGATGACCCTTGTTGGTCTTGCTGCAATTGTATATCTACTACTACCTGGTACCCAGTACCTTTATGATAATAATTACATTCAACATCATGCAGATAAAGGGGTTGCAGTTAGTTCAGCTAAGCATTGATGTTGTTACCAACATCTATAAAAAAAGCGCTTAATTGCGCTTTTTTTATGGATGAATTTTCTGAGCATCTAGCTAGGCCTAGTTCTAGGCCAAACTAACTCTGCAGATTCAGCTATGGTATCAAGCCGTTTATTATGTCGTTGAATTTCACCTACCGATGCTCTGACAATGGTCAGAGGCTCTCTATCCCCTTTTAATCGCCTAATTGTAGTATCAACCGTCGCATTTCCTGTGCCAATATCATTGCTTAAGGATAAACTGGTTTGCCCTCCAGTCATCAATAGATAAACATCGGAAAGTATTTCAGCATCCAACAAGGCGCCGTGTAACTCACGATGGGAGTTGTCGATACCATAACGTCGACATAGGGCATTCAGATTATTTTTCTGACCGGGATGAAGAGCTTTAGCCATTACAAGGGTATCAAGAATAGTACAAAAATCAGCCAGCCTCTCATAACAAGAAGACGTTTCTTTTTCTGCTAAGACTAGTTCATTATTAATAAACCCCACGTCAAAAGGGGCATTGTGAATAACCAACTCAGCTCCTTTTATATAGTGTAAAAAATCATCAACAATATCGATAAAAAGAGGTTTATCTAATAGATCTTCATTTTTTATTCCATGCACCTCAATGGCACCTGCATCGATTTTTCTTTGTGGGTTGATATACTGATGGTAATTATTCCCCGTGAGTTTACGGTTGATCATTTCCACACAGCCGATTTCAATAATTCTGTGACCCTGTTTAGGTTCAAGACCTGTTGTTTCTGTGTCGAGTATAATTTGTCGCATTAACGTTTCTCTAATTCATCAATTCCACGATTGGCCAAGCTATCAGAAAGTTCATTACCCTCATGACCCGCATGTCCCTTTACCCAATGCCACTCAATCTTATGACGTTGTGTCGATTCATCAAGCTGTTGCCAAAGGTCTTGATTTTTTACCGGTTTTTTTGCAGCGGTTTTCCATCCACGTTTTTTCCATGCTACCATCCACTCTAAAATTCCCTTACGGACATATTGGGAATCAGTTGTTAAGCTAATATCACAGGGGCGGTTAAGTGAATTTAAGGCCTTGATAGCTGCCATTAATTCCATTCGATTATTAGTGGTATTCTGTTCACCACCTGAGAGCAGTTTCTCCCGTCCCTTGTAGCGAATTACAGCACCCCAACCTCCAATACCTGGATTGCCTCGACAAGCTCCATCAGTGTATATTTCTACTTGATCTTTATTCAATTAATTGTTCTCTTCAAGTTGTTGGTTTTTTCTCGTGGGTCCAATCATAGTTGGTTGTATAGCCCTATTCTTCCATTGTGGTCTAATCATAGTTAAGGTTTTCACTTTTTTCTCTGCAACAATAAAGTTTATTGCCCCAAAACGTGAATAGGCATCAGAAGTTACGTGTTCTTTAGATTTAGAATATTCTGATCCAGGTAGTTTAGGAAATAAGCCATGCTCTACCACCACGGCTAAGCCTAATAAGGATAACCAGTCCGTTAATCGGCCAAGTCTGTAAAAAGGTAATGTCCAGGGCCTTCGTCCTGTTCTACTTAAAAAAAGTTTATAGACACCCCACACACTTAGGGGATTAAAAGCGACTAAAATGAGCTTACCGCCAGGTCGTAAACTTCTTACCACTTCTCTCAGTAATTGATGGGGTAGAAGACTCTGTTCAATTAAAAGAGGTACGAAGATAGCATCTATATCATCTGAAGCTAGGGGCAATTGATGAGGATGGGCGCAGACATCGACCTTTTCACTGGTATTAATTCTTACTACATTAGCCACAGCAGCCTTATTATAATCAAAGCTGGATGATAACTCTCCCAAGGTTATGAGGCTATATCCATGCACAGAGGGAAGAATAAGTTCTAGTTGTTGTTGAATCAACTGCTTAATTGTCTTTGATGATGGTACTTCTCGCCACTTCATATAAATACCTTAGATTACTATAAGAGCAATAATATCATCCTATCACCTAAAAATGGTTGAATCATACGATAAAAACCATCAAAAATATTAATCAAATTGAGACTTAGCGCATTTTTAACTGCTAGGATTCCGGTATTTAAGAAAAAAATCCTGTAGACTTGTGCTAATTCCAATTTCATCAAAAGATAGGTAGTTGTGCAGTCGATCCTTAATAAAATCCTCCAGGGTATAACTTTATTAGTAATTCTTTCCATCGTTGGCTGCCAGAGTCAACCTTTAAAACCTGACATAGATTCGTTAATCGCCCTTGAGATTAGTCAAAAAGCTGAACTTGAGGAACAAAAAAATACCCAGAAAACAGACTTAGTCTTTGCTCCTAAAGAGCCTAAAGAACCTGAAGATCCTGATTTAAGCTTAGCAGCTGGACCTCAAATGTCGGGCCCAGAGGCTGAAAATAATAGTCTAGAGCTAGCCTCTCTCCCTCAAGTCGAAAGTGCTGAGATTGCTGAGATTGATAAACCAATTTTGAATATTTGGCAAAGAGTTCGAAGTAAAATGACTCTGGATATTCCGGTCAAAAGGCGCATTAAACTGCAACGGGATTGGTATGAAAAGCACCAGGCTTATCTCAATAGAGTTATCACACGTGCAACACCCTTCTTATTTATGATTGTAGAAGAAATTGAAAAGCGCAATATGCCTATGGAATTGGTTTTATTACCGATTGTGGAAAGTGCTTATGATCCCTTTGCCTATTCACATGGTAGGGCATCAGGTATGTGGCAATTTATCCCTGGAACAGGCCGTCGTTTCAAGCTAGATCAAAACTGGTGGTATGACGGGCGTAGAGATGTTGTGGAATCCACTCGCGCTGCCTTGGACTATATGGAGTATCTTCATAAACACTTTGATGGTGATTGGTTACATGCCCTTGCTGCATACAATTCCGGGGAAGGAAATGTTGGCAGGGCCATTCGACGCAACAAGAAAAAAAATAAAGCCACGGACTTTTGGAATTTAAAATTACCCCGTGAGACTCAAGCCTATGTACCAAAACTACTTGCTTTAGCTGACCTGCTAGCCAATGAAGATACTTACTCTCTTAAGTGGCAAGAAGTTGCTAATAAACCCCTAGTAAAAATAGTTGAGACCGATGGTCAGCTTGATATTGCTTTTGCAGCTGATTTAGCTGGCATAACCGTTGAAGAATTTTATAAATTAAACCCCGGCTTTAATCGCTGGTCAACACCCCCTAATGGTCCCAGACATTTGTTGCTACCACTAGATAAGGCTGATAGTTTCATAACTAAATTAGCTGCATCCGATCCCTCTGAGAGAGTTCGTTGGGTAAGGTATAAAATAAAATCAGGTGATAGCTTAATTAGAATAGCAAATAAGTATAATACCACTGCAGCAATTTTAAAATCCGTAAATCAAATAAATGGCAATATGATAAAGGCTGGTGACAAATTATTAATACCAACCGCCAATTACTCTTCTAAAAAATATTCCTTAAGTTCTGATAGTCGACTAACAGCACGTCAAAAAGTACAAAGAGGCGATAACAGAGTCAATTATAAAGTCCGTTCTGGAGATAGTTTCTGGAAAATTGCACGGCAATACAACGTAAGCTTAAGAAAATTGGCCGCTTGGAATGGTATGGCCCCAAGAGATCCTTTAAAAATAGCTCAGAAATTAGTGATCTGGACAAAACAACCTATTTCCTCAGTCAGTAGTGTAATCAGTACCCAGACTGTATCAATAGACCAATCGACAAGAATGCGTAAGATAACTTATCGGGTTAGGAAAGGTGATTCTTTGGCTCGCATATCAGATAAGTTTTCTGTAAAAATAATGGATCTTAAACGTTGGAACAATTACTTAAAGAATAAAAAATATTTACAACCTGGTGAACGAATTACTGTCTATGTGGACATTACCAGCCAGTCAGAAAGTTAATCGTTTAATAATTACATTAGCGCCCGAAAGACTCAAGGATCTGATTAGCTCTGTTAATAACCATTTTAAAGGCATCAAAGTCACTAAGCGTTAACTTTTGACCCGTTATCTGACGGTCAGAATAATACATTCCCATAGGACGCCCTTGTATGAGTATGGGCCCAGCTAAAAAATCATTACTACCCAAAATTACTTTAAACTTAGCAAGCAACTCTCCTGCCATAGGTCCATGGACAGCTTTCTTAGACCAAATACATTTTTTGTCCTTGATCACAGATTGAAACAAAGGTGTAGAAGCGATAGTAAAACTAAAGTCTGATACAAGACTAGAATTTCTGTCCTGAACAGCATATTTTCCCACAAGTTTACCACTAGATTGCTCAATGAAAGCCACTAGACCCCTATCCATTCCAACGCCTCTATGAACTCCTTCTAAAACTAACTGTAATACAAAGTTGATATCAAGTTCAGTTGATTCATTTTCCATAGTTTCTAGTTCATTTAAAATATTATTAATGACATCCTTGTTTGGCGCTTTTAATTCTTTTTTACCACGCTTTTTAGTGATTTTAATCTTTTTCGGTTGATATTCTGATAGGTCAATTTTAGTGCCAGGTGGAAAACTAATATTGTTGATCAGTTCAGTAAATCCGTGTCCTTTAAGAACCTCTACTGTTTGCTCTGCACTACTTATGATAATTTTTCTAGTATCTTCTAAACTCAATTTTGCATAACTTGAAAGTTCGTTAATAACTTTCTTAGTACTAGGTTTACCCCAACCACGACTTGCGACATTAAGTAGTCGATGGCTTAAGATAATATTTCTGCTAGCACTTTCAGGCGTATCCTTGCGTCGCAATGCGTTTAAAAGAACATTACCCATCCCCCAGCGCTGTGCCAAGCCATAGGTTAGTTCACTTAATCTAAAGCCTAAAACCTCTTCTTGGGCTTCGAGCTGAGTAAACCCCTCTTCAGTCATTAACTCGTTAATTTCCTCTGCAGCTGTTCCTCCGAATGTCCAAAAAGCCATCTCGCCCATATGAAACAACATTGAAGCTATGAACAGTTCTTCAGGATTTTCATCATTACGCGACTCAGAAAATTGTTGTGACTGGACGGCTGATTGGAAAGAACTTGAAATACCTCTGAGAAGACGTTCGGATGGGTCCTTTTTGAGCAGTTGTTGAAATACACCTGAAGATAAACAAATGGAACGTATTACATCATAGCCAAGAAACATAACCGCACGGCTAATGGTATTAATTTTTTTAAGTCCTACATTATAGTGAGCAGAGTTTGCCATTTTTAAAACTCTGGCAGTCATATTAGGATCCTGAAGAATTATTGAGGCCATTTCAGATGCAAAATCATTCACAAAGTCATCAAGACTACCTAAACGGCTCATGGTTTTTGATAAGACAGGAAATTCTTCATCCGCTAAATAGTCAATCCATTCCTTTAAACTTTCAGGTCGTTTAATCAATGGTTAATCACTCCTTAGCTATAGTAATAATGGACAGAGTACTTAATAGCTTAATGTTAGATAGATGAGCTTAAGGATATTTTTGTTAACCAAAAAAAACCGACTTTAAAATATCGGTTTTTAAATCATACATTTAATGAGCTCTTACTCTTACTTAGGCCATTATTTAGGACATTATTTTAATTATGACTTAGATTGCATAGAGTCTTTAACGAAGGCTATCCATTGATTTGCATTTCGTTTAACGCCCTTATAAGTTTGAGCTTTTCTCAATGCCTTAATAGCATCATTAGGATTACCTGTGTTAAACAGTGCTATACCTAAATTTAAATGAGTTCGACCTGTACTTTTCTTTAAACCACCTTTTTTAAGTGCTTTTTCAAAGGATTGAACTGCCTTGCCCCATTTTTCTTTATCAACATATAGAACACCTATACGCATTTCATTTAAGCCATTTTCAGATAAATTACCCGCCTTGGTATACGCAGCAATAGCCTTATTATTTTCTCGTGCAGATTGCCATCCGCCACCAGCTTGTTTCCAAGTTTTTTCAGTGGCTTCGATAATTCCCTTATTTAAACCTTCTTCCATTATCGCGGCTGATTTATAAGAAAGATCATTGATCGCATACATGCTAGAAAGATTCTTATATTCAGAACCTTTTGTTAGCATATTTTGCTTATAGGCTAGTTCATAAATAACAAGTGCTTCCATACTACGTTCTAGCTTATTATAAAGACCTGATAATTGTCTCCAATACTTTGCAGACTCAGGAAAAGATATCAAACGTTCTTTAGCAATAGTAGCTGCGCCTACAAAATCTGAATTTTCATAGTGTGCTGCCACTAGGATGTCATACCAACTACTCTTCGGACGATCGGATATATTAATCGCCATTCTAATTGGACATATTGATTTAGAATATTGTTTACCTAAAATTGCAGCTTGACCAAGCAGTACGTAATCAGTGGCTTTGGGTCTGACAGCAGTCTTAAACCACGCATTAATTATGCCCATAGCCTTATCTGGTTGAGGAGGTTCAATTGTGAGATAGAGACCCGCAACGTTTCGAATCAAACTTTGTTCGCTACGAACAGGTAGGATTTTCATATCTATAACTTTTCTAAAGTAGTCGATTGCTCTATTGTAGTCTCCCTTTGAAAGATAAGAATAACCTAAATACTCACTGGTTTTGGCCAAGTCATAGGGTCTTCCAGCAGTTTTAATTTCAAGTTCTTTAAGGATAGCAATAGCCTCATCCCAAAGTTCTTCACCCATCGCTTCAGCAACACGTTCCATCTTTCGAAAGTTAGATGGGCTTAAAGCGTGAGTCCGTCGTTTTTTACCATCAGGCGCTTTAGCAAGTCCAAGTGGTTTGCAATCTTTAGTGAATTTGGTATCGACAATAGGTGCCTTAATAAAAGGAGGAGGAGGGGGAGGAGTAGGTTTTTCTAACTCCTTACCAGCATCACCTTCTGCAGCAGTTATGCTACCAAAACTCATTACTAAACTAGTTATGAAAACTAATAGCTTGATTGAAACGCATTTATTTTTCTTTATATAAATCATTATGCACCGTTATTCTTCAATCTTAAATTCCATGGTGTAACACATATTCTTTTGTTCCACCGCTTTGCCATCTACAACTGCAGGCTTAAATTTCCATTTGTATACAGCTCTTTGTGCCGCTCTATCAAATAGGCGTCGAGGCTTCGAGTCAGTAATAGAGACTTGAGAAGCTTTACCATCAGGTAAAATTGTGAAGCACATTTTTACATAACCTTCAATACCTTCCATCAATGCCTTACGAGGCCACCGTGGTTCAGTAATCATTAAGGGGATAGCATCACCATCATTCATGACTCCACCTTTACCCAAAAATGGCCCATCACCTTTTAAATTAACATCTAGACTTGTCATCTGGAAGTCAAGATTTTGAGTAACTCGATTCTCGTCTTGTACTCTAATCTTTTCTGGTGGTGGTGGCTTTTTAGGTGGTGGTGGTTTCTTCCTCAGAGGACGTTTCTTATTTTGGACATCGTTATCTTGTTTAACAGCACCAATATCAACCGTTATATATTCACCAGTGGGTTCAAAATCAGCTTTGATTGAAATGAGTACAGCCATAAATATAAACAGTAGGAAGGTGATAACTCCACCCATAAGAAAACCAGACAAAACTCGTTTCATAATTTTACCCTCGCTGCTACAGATACATCTTTCACACCTGCAGCTTTAATCGCATCAAAGGTTTTTAATAAGACACCACTTTTTGCCCGTTGATCTGCTTGGATTACCACCTGTCCCTCAGGGTTTTCAAGCTTAATATCTTCAATTAAACTACGAAGATTTTTTACTTCAACTTCCTTTTTGGAAACCCAAATAGTACCATCTTCTTTAATCGCGATAAAAATACTTGCATTCTTTTTCTTAATTGCCGTAGGCGCATAGGGTTTATTAACATTAACCCCAGACTCCTTTACAAAAGAAGTAGTAACAATGAAGAAGATGAGCATGATAAACACCACGTCTAGCATGGGCGTCATATCAATTTCAGCATCTTGAACCTTTGCTTTTTTTCTTATCATTAGATATCTCGTTTTTCAATATTGTTATTTACTACAATGATAGTACAAAAACTCTGTAAATGATCATTATGTACGACTTAGTCAATTAATGACGTGGCATTCTATCTGCTAATTGGTTCGTCTTAGTAATTGCATTGGCTTCTAATCTAGTAGAGATAAAGAGACCCGATAAGGCCGCAACCATGCCCGCCATTGTCGGAACAGTAGCCATAGATATGCCTGCCGCCATCAGACGAGGATTACCAGTACCATGTGTTGCCATTGTTTCAAACACAGTAATCATACCTGTAACTGTTCCCAGTAGACCAACCATGGGACAAATAGCAACCAATGTCTTAATCAGCATTAAATACTGACTAAGGCTCTCTTTTGACTGAGAAATCCAAGCATCTCTAATTCGATGAGCAGACCAGGATGAAACATCGTGTCGTGCAGTCCATTTGGCGATCATTTTTCTTGAATCTCTTGGAAAAGTGAAATTCTGGTACCAAATGCGCTCTATGATGTAAGTCCACATAACGATCAGAACAAAGGCAATGATGTACAATACATCACCACCAGTGTTCATAAAGTTTCTGACCATATCAAGTAGATCTTCTAGCTGATATAGCATTTAACTATGCTCCTTTCTCAGCGTGCTCAGCAAGCAACCCAGTGCTTTGCTCTTCTAACACGTGAACAATTGACTTTGACTTACCGGATACAATCGCATGTAAGAAAATCAACGGAATAGCAGAAATCAAACCGAGTACTGTTGTCATCAAGGCTGTTGAAATACCGCCAGCCATTAATTTTGGGTCTCCAGTACCAAATAAAGTGATTGATTGGAAGGTAGCAATCATACCAGTTACCGTACCAAGCAGACCTAGTAGAGGAGATACTGCTGCTAGTACTTTAATGATATTAACTCCACGTTCAATCTTCGGCGTTTCTTTCAACACAGCTTCATCAAGCTTTAATTCAAGGTCGTCAGTGGCAAGATCCCGATTGGCTTGATAGATTGACATGATACGACCTAATGGATTATTACCAGGCGTAGAGCTCTTAGCTTGTTTCTTGATTTTAGAACCAATAGATGTCAAAGCAATAATTCGCTCAAATACTATGATTAAACCAAAAGCGAGTAACGCTGTAATAACGTATCCAACGAGACCACCTTGGTGATATCGTTCCATCGTCGTCTTTTTCTGAGTCAACAAGCGAAGTAGAGAACCACGTGAAGGGTCAACTGCTAAGCCTTCCATCGCAGCACTTGAACCGATAAAGCTGCTCACAGTATCACTGAACTCAGCATCAGGTTGGCGTACAAGTGCTTGCATCTCACCTAAGGCAGTGTTGTAGACAACATAACCAGAATCAGAAAGTAGATTGAAAACACCAACTCGAGTAACAGACATTGTCTGCTTAGTGCCATCACCTAAAATCACATCACCTTCAAAGGTAACGATTTTTCCTGATTGAGTCATTTCAGTCTGAAGTGCAATCCACAATTTTTGAAGCTCAACAATAGTAGGCAGTTCTTTACGAGCACCTAGCTCATCAAGAAATACTTCACGACCAGGGAATTGTGCAGAAATAACTGAACCAACAATACGTTGAGAAGTATCAAGTGAAACCTGGCGTACCACACCGAACATCTCACCTAAGTTGGCAGATTTCAGTTTTAATTGGTCATCCATTTCAGCTATTTTAACTTCGTTAGCATCATATTGAGCTTTCAAAGTCACTGTTCTTCTTTCCTGACGCTTTTCCTCTGCAAGTGCATTATCTAATAATGACTTCTGGCGAGTACGAGCAGCTTGAAAATCTTTAATTCGTTGCTTATTTAACGCACTGTCTGCAGTTCTTGCAACCTTAACAGTTGCTAATAGCTCATCAAGGCTTGAAGCTTTAGGGATTTGAGTAGTCGTTGCCGCTTCTTCTGCAGCAAATAAATTTAATGTTGTCCCAGCGAGTATAACGCTGGCGATAACTAGGCTAGCTAATTTTTTCATCGTCAATTACCTCGCAGCTTTTGCAGTTGATATGGGTAGATGGATTAAGTTGAGATTCGACTGTCCGCGAGCCATCTTAATTCCTTCACGTATGGTACGTCGGTATTCATCACCAACAGCTACCCAATTACGATTAGATACATCATAGTAGGCTCGAGTTTCTTCGTCTCGGCTTTGATATACCAGAGCTACGCGACCAAAACGTAAAAAATCTACGGTTTTCTCAACGCCACCTATGGTTATCTTCTCTTCATAAGATGTAACACTGCTGCCATAATCATTTTCAATTTGATAGGCCTCAAGGATTTTACGATATTTCTCAGAGTTAGAGATATTTACACTCAACATCATTTCTCTGAGGAAATTTACTCTTCTTTCCCTTTCAACCTTCAGGAATGGCATATCAAGTTGGACGAATTGATCAAGTGACTCAATCATATCTTCCATCATAGGAATAACCGCTCTCTCAGTACCATCAATTCCGTCCATTTGACCTTGAATTGAATCCATCTCAGCTTTTTGTTTTCTTATAAATCCTTCAATAGAAGAATTATAAGCTTTTAAGCTATCGATACTTTGAAGTGTTACCTGATAGGTTTGCGCCATATCAGAAGTTTGGTCTGCTAATTTATCAACACGCAGTTGAGTGTTAACAGAGGCTTTATTCATCGCTTTTTCAATAGTAACGGATGTATCGAGAGGGCCTGCAGCCATCAACGTTCCACCCCAAACTATTAAAAGAGCATTGGCGATAATTGCTAATACTTTATTTTTTTTCATTGTCTTTAACATTTTATATCCTGACATCTTGTTGAATCTACGATAGATCCCTGATTAGGAGTTATTATTCACCGTTAGTACATCACTTTTCGTATATTACATTTTCGACTATAAGTTGACGAATAAATATACAATCAGATATTTACTAGCAGACATTAGAACAACGAACTATAAACACATTAGAGAGGCGAGTCAACGGTATAAAATCATTGATTATTAATGAAGGATTCAGAGCTAATTTCTTACTCCAAGGATTTAGGTAGATATATTTAATTTACAACTGGATCAAAAAATGGGCAAAAAGCCCATTTTATTGATTGATTTAAAAGTGCTATTTAGATGACAGCTCTTCGAATTCCTTGCGAAGTTCAAATTGTTTGGAGGTCACGTAAGATTCCATTTTTTGCAATCGCCCTTCTAAGGATTTAAAACTTATATTCAACTTTGTTAATGTTTGGGCAGGTATTCTACCCTTTTTCCAAACTTGCTGAACACTTGCAGGTTGTCTGCCTGCTGAATTTCTAGCCGATTTTTCAGTATAAGAATCACGATGGAATTTTTTCTTTAAAGACTTTACCTTGTCATATTCACCAGTACCGGGTCTTGGTTCTAGTACAAAATATCCTACTAGGTAGGCAATAAAGATAGGAAACTGAAAAAAAAGCAGTGCTGTTACTGCAATTATTCTTACAACCCATACTTCTAGACCGAAATAATCAGCAACACCAACACAAACTCCACAAATTTTGCCCCGAGAAGGATCACGATATAACTCTCGCTTTGGATTTATAGGTGGCTGGGAATCACTGTCCATGCTTAGCTCTCCAGTCAGGCGATTCAGCATCTAGGATTGATTCTAGAATTGTTATCCTATCTTCCATACTTTCGGCCATATTAGCTAATTCATTTAGAGAATTTTGTTCCTTATCCGACAATCCAACAGCCTTCTTGCCAGCTGTTCTATAGTGCATAATAACCCAAATCGGAGCTACAATTACCATAAATAAAATAATAGGAGCAATTATTATACTATCCATTTAAATCACCTTTGTTGTTAGTTTTTTGACTTACTGTCTGTTTTAGATGGCGCTTTAGCTCCAGCCATTTTCTTCTTTAATGCGGCTAATTCCTCATTAACCTTCTCATCATCCTCTAAACCTTCAATCTCTTCAGCTAAAGAACGCTTTCGCCCCATACTTTGTGAATCCACATTGGCTTCAAGATTATCGAGTTTACGTTCATATCGCTCAAATCGTTCCATGGCATCATCTGTATCAGCGGAAAAGAGGTGTTCCCTCACTTTTAAGCGAGATGAAGCTGTCTTATGTCTCATCACTAAAGCCGACTGTCTGGATTTAGCATCCTGTAATTTATCTTGTAATTGACCAGTTTCTACATTTAATTGATCAAGGGTAGAATTTACCGAAGATAATTGAACGTCCATATCAGACGTTAATTCAACAAGACGTTTTTTCTCCATCAAGGCTGCCTTGGCTAGATCTTCTCGATCTTTAGAGATAGCTAATTCAGCCTTTTGCTGCCAGTTATCTACTTCTGATTTTAGTTTATCAATTTTACGTTGCAACTCTTTCTTTTCAGCGATGGTCCTTGCTGAAGAAGTTCTAACTTCAACTAAAGTATCTTCCATTTCCTGAATAATTAACCGAATCATCTTTTCAGGATCTTCTGCCTTATCAAGTATAGAATTTAGATTTGCGTTTACTATGTCTGCGAAGCGGGAAAAAATACCCATAATTTAGCCCTCATGTTTCTTTAAAGTATTGATATTCATGTTATCAAAATAACGATTTAATCGCTGTTATGACACTGCCTACCGGAGATTGAGTTAGTTGCTGACTGACCTGAGTAATTAGTTCTACTTGGTCCTGTGCAAATAAAATTGCTATCAAAGCAATAATTACTCCAATGACTCCCATTGCGTTGATAATCAGACATTTAATCTTGCGTCGATTAAATTGGCTAATTAGTTCAGATTGCAATTTCATCAGTTCTCTCCATATTTTCATTGATAGGCTAGTACATTTAAACTTTCTGATGGCGAACATCACCATCTCACTCTAAGTACATTCACATACCATGCCAATAAAAATCATACTTTAAGATACTGATATAAATAGATAATATAATATAGCACTGGTATATGTAGTTGGTTATGTGTAACATTTAAACCAACTATTAGTTAAATTAACCATAAGAATGATGGCTTATGACAGACGAATTTCAAACTAGAAAATCAGAACGAGACAACCTTATTGGTGAATCAGCCTCGTTTCTAGAGACACTTGAACATATCTCCCAAGTCGCTCCATTAGATAAGCCGGTCTTAGTAGTGGGTGAAAGAGGTACGGGTAAGGAGTTGGTTGCCGCTAGGCTGCATTATCTTTCTCTGAGGTGGGATCAAGCCTTCATCACCATGAATTGTGCTTCAATTAATGAAAACTTACTTGAGACAGAACTATTCGGTCATGAAGCAGGCTCCTTCACAGGTGCAGGTAAAAAACATGTAGGGCGTTTTGAAAGAGCCGATAAAGGCACACTTTTTCTTGATGAACTAGCTAACTCTTCTGGATTAGTCCAAGAAAAACTACTCAGGGTTATCGAATATGGTGAATATGAAAGAGTCGGCGGAAACAAAACATTAAAAACCAATGTTCGACTAATATGTGCTACTAACGAAGATCTTCCCTCCCTTGCTGAGCAAGGTCGATTTCGGCCAGACTTACTTGATCGTTTAGCTTTTGATGTTATTACAATTCCCCCCTTAAGAGCCCGCAAGGAAGATATTCATATGCTTGCTGAATATTTTGCCTTAAATATGACCCGTGAATTAAAACGAGAATACTTTGCAGGATTTTCACCCCAAGCAATGAAACTATTAACGGATTATCACTGGCCTGGAAATGTTCGCGAGCTTAAAAATGTCATCGAAAGAAATGTTTATCGCTCCGGTTCTGAAGAACTTATCCAAGATATTAACTTCAATCCCTTTGCCTCACCGTGGCGTCTTAAAGCCAGTGTTGAGCTTAATAAAACATCCACTAGAACAGAAGACACTGATGAAGAATATGAGGAAACAACTCAGCCTAGTGTTAATTTTCCAATTGATCTAAAAGAGGCTAGCCAAGAATACGAAATAAAGTTAATTAAAGATGCCTTAAAGCTTAGCCAGTTTAATCAGAAAAAAACCGCAGACTTGCTTAAACTTACCTATCATCAGTTACGTGGTTATTTAAAAAAATATCAATTGCTTGACTAACAAGTAACTGGATAAATTCAATGAATTAGCTTGTCTTTAATAGTTTCCGGCAGTATCTTACTTAAGTATCTAATAATCAATTTTATACGAGCAAGAAATCTCTGAAAATGCGCATGATTTATAATCCTAGAAGTCTATTATTGTTACTATTGCCATGGGTAATATTAGCTTGTTCTGATGACAGGACAAAATCAGTGATAGACACTGGATTAGTTTATTGCTCTGAAGGTTCGCCTGATTCTTTTAATCCCCATACTGGAACTTCCGGCACCTCATTTGATGCTAATTCTAGGGTTCTTTTTAATAGACTATTAGAAGCTGATCCTGTCACGGGAAAACTTCAGCCATCACTAGCTACCAAGTGGTCTAAATCAAAAGACGGCCTCAGCTATACTTTTCATCTAAGAAAAAATGTTCGATTCCACACTACTCAGTGGTTTAAACCCAAACGCTTTTTTAATAGTAGTGACGTTCTTTTTAGCTTCAACAGACAACGTCAAAGCGATCATTATTTTCATTATTTTAAGGGACTCAACTACAACTACTATCACAGCACTGGCCTAGCAAAAAACTTGCGTAACATCTCTTTGTTAGATAATAACACTGTTGTATTTCATCTTGACGAACCAGATCATTCTTTCTTATTTCATTTAACAATGGATTTCACATCAATTATATCAGCTGAATATGGTGAGTATGTTCAAAATAATGATATTGTCCGAGAAAATTTTGACAACAAGCCCATTGGCACTGGTCCTTTCATGTTGAAAAGATATCAGTTAGATGCTTTTATTCGATATACTGCTCATCCCGACTATATGGATGGAGAAGAGTCAATTGAGAATTTAGTTTTTGCAATTACTCCCGATCCCACACTTCGTTATGCTCGACTGATCTCCGGTGAATGTGATGTCATGGCTCAACCACTATCAAGTCATTATCAATTATTAAAGAAAAATCCGGAACTCAATATTCAACAACAGGCAGGATTAAACATTGGCTACTGGGCGTTTAATACTCTCAAGCCTCCCTTTAATGATGTGCGTGTCCGTAAAGCATTAAGCTACGCAATTAACAGGGAAACAATTTTACAAACTGTATTCAGTGGTTTGGTGGAAAGTTCCGATTCGCCTCTCCCTGTGACCATGAGTCCCCATCACATGGATAATATTGAAAAGATTAATTATGATCCTATTCTAGCTAAAAAATTACTGGCTGAAGCGGGTTATAGTAAAGGTCTTGAAATAGATATTTGGGCAATCCCAGTGCAGCGACCTTATAATCCTGATGGTCGGCTGATGGCAAAATTAATGCAGGAAGACTTGCGAAATATCGGCGTTAAAGCAAATATAATTAGCTACGACTGGGGCACTTTTTTAAACAAGGTGGGAGAGGGAGAACACCAAACTGCATTACTCGGCTGGGTAGCGGATAATCAAGATGCAGGACAATTTCTTTCCACTCTACTAAGTTGTTCGGCTCGTTCAAGTAAGACTAATAGAGCCTTTTGGTGCAATCCTGATTTTGATGACCTTATCAAACAAGCACAACTCACTCGCAACCCTAAAATTAAACAATTACTTTTTCATAAGGCTCAAGAAATTTTTCGAAATGAATTGCCCTGGTTACCTATTGGCTCAGGTCAGACCATCCAAGCTTCCCATAAAAATGTTAAAAATCTTAGAATTAGAACAACAGGTGGCATTTCCTTTATAGGCGTTAAGAAAGTACCTGCATCATGAGAAAACTTTTCTTTCGCCAAATATTTTTTATAATAACTAGCTTTTTTGGTGTGTCTATTATCTGTTTTTATCTATTGAGTTTGACAACAAATACACAAACTCAAAGTAACATTATAAGTTCGCTTCAAGAAACTACCTCAGAAGAATCACCTAAACATGTTCCTAAAAAAACCAATGTTGTACAAGCTTACTTCAAGTATTTAAATCAAGTATTCAATGGTGACTTAGGTATTTCTAGTTCAAGCCGGGAACCCGTTACTAGCGAATTTTTATCTCATCTTCCCGCTTCAATAGAACTGGTATTTTTAGCAAGCTTGATAGCTGTTTTCATAGGATTACCTCTAGGTGTTTTTGCTGCTATAAAACATAGAAAGCCAACAGATCTAATCATCAATAATTTGGCACTTATTGCCTATTCCATTCCAATATTTTGGTGGGGTATCTTACTAATACTGGTGTTTTCCCTGAGTTTGGGAGTAACGCCTGTTGCTGGTCGATTAAGTTTTTTATTTGATATAGAACCTGTTACTGGTTTTATTTTAATTGATACCTTTATATCAGAACAACCTTATCGAATGGATGCTTTTAGAGATGCTATTCAACACCTGATTTTACCCGTAATAGTGCTAGCAACCTTGCCTACAGCAATTATTGCTCGGATGGCTCGTCAAACAATGATTGAAACCTTATCAGAAGAATACATTATTACTGCTCAAGCTAAGGGCTTATCAAGTTTCCGAATCTATTGGGTACACGGTTTACGTAATGCTTTAATTCCCTTTACTAACATGCTTGGATTACAAGTCAGTACCCTGATGACAGGTGCCATGCTAACAGAATATCTATTTGCTTGGCCTGGTATTGGTAAGTGGTTACTCGATGCCTTGGACAAGGGTGATTACGTCTCACTGTCTGGGGGTATTTTGATCACCACCAGTTTAGTAATATTAATTAATGCTGGCGTGGAATTAATACAAGCTTGGTTAAATCCTAGTATACGAATTAAAACAAGGGTTTATAATGGCTAGACAACAAAACCTTTACAGTCCTCCTGATCTGCCTCAATCGAAGAAAAGTCATTGGGAGATATTCAAACATGATACCAGTGCAAATATTGGTTTAAGCATTCTTGTTGTGATTTTAGTCTTGTCATTACTCAGCCCATTCATTTCTTCAGATCCTCAGGTACAAGATGCCAGTGCGCATTTAATTCCGCCATCTTGGCACGATGCAGGAGGGCCAGAGCACCTTTTAGGAACAGATATTTTAGGACGAGATTTATTTAGTCGATTAATAAAAGGAGCCTCCCTAACCATAGGTACTTCTTCGATTGTAGTTTTTCTTGCCCTAATCATCGGTATTTCCTTGGGAATTTTCGCTGCAAGTTTTCGTGGTTTTGTGCAATTAGGCATCATGAGAGTTATGGATGTGATCTTAGCAATTCCATCTCTTATCATCTCTCTTATAGTAGTGGCCATACTTGGCCCAAGTTTAGTTAATGCTGGCATTGCAGTAACCGTTGCTCTAGTACCCAATTTTGTGCGGCTTACTAGAAGTTATATCCTAGAGGAATTAACCAAACCTTATGTAGTAGCCGCAAGATTGGATGGCGCTAAACCTAGTCGTATATTACTAAAAATAATATTACCTAATATCGCTGCACCACTGATAATCCAAACAACCATTTCTTTATCAACAGCCATAGTTGATATCGCAGCCTTAGGATTTTTAGGATTTGGAGCTCAAGCACCTTTGCCTGAATGGGGCACCATGTTGGCTGAAGCTCGTACATCCATGTATGTGGCTCCCTGGTCTGTTACAACACCCGGACTCGCAATTTTAGTAACAGTACTTAGCATCAATCTCGTTGGTGATGGTCTCAATAATGCAATTAATTCTAAGTCTAGAAGCTGATGTCCTTACTACAAGTTGAAAATTTATGTATCGATTTTGAAACTACCTTTGGTCGGATCAGGGCCGTTGATAATTTTAATATTAGAATTGAGCACGGAGCATTTCATGGTATTGTTGGAGAATCTGGTGCAGGTAAAAGCCTCGCCGTTTTAGCCATAATGGGCTTGGTTAGAGAAAATTCTGTTATATCCGCTGACCACTTAAGTCTTGAGGGGCAAGACTTATTAACCATGAACGAAACCTCAAGAAGAAAACTTGTTTATCAAGCCATGTCGATTATTTTTCAAGAACCTACCACGTCACTTAATCCCTGTTTCACGATAGCCTATCAAATGAATGAGACCTTGAAGGCCCACGGACATAGGACTGCTAAGCAACGTAAAAATAGGGTCTTAGAATTATTAAATGACGTAGGCTTAATTAATATCAATGGAATTTTACAAAGTTATCCACACCAGCTAACGCAAGGGATGCTTCAGAGAATTATGATCGCCATTGCCCTAGCATGTGACCCTTTATTATTAATTGCCGATGAGCCCACAACCTCTTTAGACCTGTCAGAACAAATCCAAATAATGGATTTATTGACCAAACTGGTTGAACAAAGAAATATGTCTTTGGTATTAATTAGCCATGACTTCAAATTGTTAGCGGATGAGACTGATCAATTAACTGTCATGTATTGTGGACAAATTATTGAAGCCGGTCCGACTAAGGAAATTATTAATTCTCCTCGTCATCCTTATACTGAAGCACTTTTAGCGAGTGTTCCTGACTCCTGGAATGTAGAGCCTAAATCGCCTGTACCCACCTTAAAAGGTAGTACTCCTTCCCTCTATCATTTTCCCGTAGGTTGTTATTTAGGACCCAGATGCCAATTTGCCTCAGCTAAATGCGTTCGGAAGCCTCGCTTAGATCGCTCATCAAACCACCATGTTCGGTGTCACTCTCCAATCGATAAAGACGCAACAAGTCAAAATATAGTTGTCACTAATTCATGACAAAAATACACGCCATCGCCGCCTCGGCTCTCTCTAAAACCTATGATATCACCTCTGGTTTTTTTAATAAAAAAGAAAGCCTGATTGCCCTTGAAGAAATCTCTTTTACGCTTTTAGAGGGCGATACTTTGGGAATACTTGGTGAGTCTGGAGCGGGTAAGTCTACTCTGGCAAAGCTACTTGTTGGTGCTGAAACACCCTCCTCTGGTTTACTATTAATCGATAGTAAAGATGTCACTAATTTAACAACCAGGGAAAGACTTTCAGGGCATAGAAAAGTACGGATTGTATACCAAGATCCCTACGCTTCTCTTAATCCACGCTTGACCATATCTAGCCTACTAGATGAACCCTTAAGAAATGTCACCAAGCTATCAAAACAAGAAAGACGCAAGTTAATCATTAAAGTACTAAACCTAGTTGGACTTAAGTCAGAACATGGCCGAAGATTACCTCACATGTTTTCCGCAGGCGAGCGTCAACGTATAGCGATTGCCAGAGCACTAATTTTAGATCCCGTATGTATCGTTCTTGATGAGCCCTTATCATCACTGGACATATCGGTTCAATCACAGATAGTTAATTTAATGTTAGAGCTTCAAAAAAATCTCGACCTGTCCTATGTACTCATCACCTATAACCTCCCAGTGATTAAACATATGTGTGATCAGTTGATGGTTTTGTGTGACGGACGTATGGTTGAATATGGTCCTACGGCCAGTGTGCTGGAAAGTCCCAAACACCCCTATACTCAGGATATTTTAAATAAAAAATCAAAAACTTCTAGTTCTAGCACAAATGTTAAAAAGCAATATCCAGGTTGTAACTATTGTGATCGTTGTAACTATGTTTCTGAACATTGTTATTCAGATAAGCCTCAACAACATTTAATGGGTAGCCAGCTAGTCAGTTGTCACAAGGTTGAACAAATCAATAACACTATCAAAATAAGGAATAAATAATGGGTTTTCTGTCAGGTAAGAAAGTTCTCATCGTCGGGTTAGCTAGTAATCGTTCTATCGCATCAGGCGTTGCCGATGCCATGCATCAACAGGGCGCTGAACTAGCCTTTAGTTATCAGAATGATAAACTAAAACCTCGGGTTGAAAAGATGGCCGCAGAGTGGAATTCAAGTCTTACTTTCCCCTGCGATTTAGGTGTAGATGAAAGTATTGAACGTTTATTTACTGAACTCGCTAAACATTGGGACGGATTAGACGTTATCGTTCATTCAGCAGCTTTTGCACCGGGAGGCCAATTAGATGGTAATTATGTTGATGCGGTTACCCGTGAAGGTTTTGCAGTTGCCCATGACATCAGTTCTTATAGTTTTGTTGCCTTAGCCAAGGCAGGTCGGACTATGTTACAAAATCGTAATGGCTCTCTGTTAACCATGACCTATTTAGGCGCTGAGAGAGCTTTACCCAACTATAATGTTATGGGCCTAGCGAAGGCTTCACTTGAAGCTAACATACGTTATATGGCTAATGCCTTAGGACCTGAAAACATTCGAGTAAACGGCATCTCAGCAGGCCCCATTCGTACCCTTGCTGCATCCGGAGTGAAAAGTTTTAGGAAGATGCTGAAGTTTTATGAACAGGCAACTCCCATGAGACGAAACATCACGATTGAAGATGTGGGCAACACAGCAGCTTTTCTATGTTCAGATCTCGCAGCAGGGATAACGGGTGAGATCATTCATGTGGATAATGGTTTCCATATGATAGGCATGCCTGATAACGAAGCTTAACATTGCTTTTATCGAACAAGTTCTGTGTTAGCAATTGAACGACTAATACTGGCATGCTCATCAAGATATTTTAAATAGCCTACTATCTCAATTTGTAGATAGTAGTCATTGAACTTTTTATCCAAATCAGCCAAGGATGCCTCAGTGATTTCATTGGCTTCTGTGGTTTCATTAGTAACATTAACACCATCTTTCACTGAATTTAAAACGACAACTGCATAATTTCCAGTGCCAAGCATGATGCCTTTATAGACAGGACTATCCGTTGATGAGCGAGGAATTCTGAAAACTTCGTTACGCAGCTGAGCTTCGATTTCTGTACCAGTACGAGTTAATGCTAATTGTTGAGTCCAAGTTACGGGTAAGCCTTCGGGTAGAGCTGTGAGAGCATCTTGAGCTAGTTTACCGTCCTTAAGTGCAATAAGAATCTGACTGCCAGTATTTTCAGTTGCTTCTCTAGTTCGTTCAGCAGTAAGTATTGTAATGACTTGGTCCCGAACTTCTTCTAAGGCAGATATACCACTCTCTTGATGTTCAAGTAATCTTAATATAACTGCATTGCCATTACTGAGTTCAAGAAGTTCCGAGTTAACACCTTGGAACAATACATCATCAGAAAAAGCAGTATCGATAATTGATGGCTCATTTCGTAATTCGGGAGGTAAACCAATGCCAAATTGAGCATCAAATAAGGATGTATTTCTAACAACTAGGCCACCTGCCTCTCCAGCTTCTGTTAAAGAGTCAGAGACTTGAAAAGCCATATCACTCACCTGATCTTTTAAATCAATGAACTTGTCATCAACGAAATCAGATTGCAAGGCTGTGATAATCTGGCTTTTCACCTCGGTTAAAGGCTGGGCGTCACCACCTTCAATTTCCAATAACTTAATAATATGAAAACCAAAGTCACTTCGAACAATTGAAGAAATAGGCATGTCTTGGTTTAAGTTAAAAGCAACCTCTTCAAAAGTAGCATCCATCATACCAATTTCAATCCAATCTAGATCACCACCAAGTTCTGCAGTAGAAGAGTCTTCTGAATCAGATTTAGCTACATCTTCAAAGGATTCACCTGCTTGAATACGAGCTGCTAGTTGGTTAATTTTAATTTCTGCTGTATCGATACTTGCCTGCTCAGCATCAGAAGTAATAGAAACTAAGATGTGTGCTAGATGTCTTCTTTCATGTATTTCATAATTAGTAATATTTTCATTGTAAAAATCAGCGACTTGGCCATCTGAAATAACAATTTTAGATGGATCTTTTCTGGTTAAATAAAGGTATTCAATACTTACTTTTTCAGCAATGGAGAATCGATTTTTATTGAGGTCATAATAAGATTTTATGGCGACCTCACCTTCTTCACCGGTTAAATCTACCTGAGCTGCAAAAAATTCTTGTGGTATGACTAAGTAATCAATATCTCTAGTTTGATTTTGTAATTGTGTATTCTGATCCAGTTCATTTTGTAGTACGAAGTTACTTGATTGTAAGGTTTGCATAAACTGACTTGAAGATAAATCACTCTTCCTTATTGCCTGAAATTGATTCGGAGAATAGCCTCTAGAACGAAGAATTAGGTTGTACCTATCCTGATCAAAATTTCCATTTTCATCTTGGTATTCGGGATTATCCATGATCAACTTACGTAGGCGGTTATCACTGGTCCTCAGCCCCATATCTTTAATCGCTTGGGCTGATAACCTTTGATTTATAACTTGTTGTAAAATATTAAGTCTAAATTGTTGTAATTTCTCATCGGTATTAAAATATAGATCAAAGCTTTCACCGTAGCGTTGTTGTTGGGCCTGAAATGCTTGATTAAATTCAGCGAGAGAAATATCTTCTCCATTCACAGTTGCAACTGAATTGGCTGTGTCAGCATTGAAGTATGAATAAACCCCTGCAAAAGCAAATGGTATAATAATGAGTCCAATGATAAATTTGGCTACCGGCCCATTAGAGCGATTTCGAATTGATTCCAACATAACTTTGTTTCTCTATTTAGATACACTTTTCAATAATTGTCTTATACAGAAAAGCGCGCCTTCTAGCGCGCTTTTCCAAATATTGGCGGAGTGGACGGGACTCGAACCCGCGACCACCGGCGTGACAGGCCGGTATTCTAACCAACTGAACTACCACTCCATAAACACTCTAGTAACAACCATTGTAGTTTGAATTTTAAATGATGAAACCAGGAGAGTTATTCTTGGTAGAGATAGGATATCTCTACCAAGTTTTTCAAGATACAGTTTTAGTGATTAACTGCTTCTTTCAATGCTTTACCTGCTTTAAAACCAGGAACAGTAGCAGCTTTAATTTGGATAGCTTCACCTGTTTGAGGATTACGTCCTATACGTGCAGCACGCTGCTTAACACTAAAAGTACCAAAACCTACTAAAGATACAGAATCACCATTACTAAGAGCACCAGTAATAGAAGTAAGCATAGAGTCAAGTGCACGACCAGCTGATGCTTTAGAAATGTCGGCTTCCGATGCAATAGCATCAATCAATTCAGATTTATTCACAAATGTTCCCCTTAAAGAGAGTTATTAAATTTTCTGGCAGTAATATCAGAGATGTCTCTGGTTATTTTTATCCTGCCTCCCTGTGCGGTGTAGTGTTTATACCAACTGTCAGAACAACCTGTCAAGCAACATCTGACAAAAATGCAAATTCTCTTAAAAGCCACGAAAAATATGGCTTTTATTGGCCATAAACGACTATAAAAGCATCAATTTTATAAAATAATCAATACTTGAGGATGTCAATCTAATAATCGTTTTTTATGTCCTAATGAGVATTTACTTCACTAACTCCACTTTGCTTGATTTTTTGCTTGGCTTTATCACCAGCATTTTTTGATGAAATTATTGGAACAGGTCTTTTTGTTAGAGCAATTTCTAACACTTCATCTATCCATTGTACCGGTGTAATTTTTATGTCTTTAATAACATTTTTAGGTATTTCTTCAAGATCACGTTCATTGTCTTTTGGAATTAATACGTGAGTAATGCCACCTCGGTGTGCTGCCAATAATTTTTCTTTTAGGCCACCAATGGGAAGTACTTCTCCCCGCAAGGTAATTTCACCTGTCATAGCAACGGCAGAAGAAACGGCTATGCCCGTTAAAGATGAAACAAGAGCCGTACACATGCCAATACCTGCACTGGGACCATCTTTTGGAGTAGCTCCTTCTGGAACATGCACATGGATGTCTTTAGTCTCATAAAAGTCCTTAGCAATACCTAAAACTTCGGCACGGGAGCGTACCACTGTAAGAGCAGCCTGAATTGACTCCGTCATCACATCACCCAAGGAACCAGTGAATGTTGTTTTACCCTTGCCCGTAGTTGTAACGGTTTCAATGGTTAACAGTTCACCACCAACTTCTGTCCAGGCGAGACCTGTTACTTGACCAACTTCGGACTTTTCGTTGGCTTTACCATAATCTGAGCGGCGAACTCCTAGATAACTACCCAAATTTTTAGGTGTAATCTTAACCGATAAACTCTTCTTAGATTTTGATTTGGTATTTAATAATATTTTCTTAATGGTTTTACGACAAAGCTTTGCTAATTCACGCTCTAACCCACGGACACCGGCTTCCCGAGTGTAATAGCGAATAATATCAAGAATAGCTGCTTCACTCACTGATAGTTCATCTTTTTTCAATCCATTATTTTCTTGCTGCTTAGGCAGTAAATAACGGGTAGCAATATTAAGTTTTTCATCTTCTGTGTAGCCAGATAAGCGAATAACTTCCATTCTATCAAGCAAGGGTGCAGGAATATTCATGGTATTTGCCGTTGCGACAAACATCACATCAGATAAATCATAATCAATTTCAAGATAATGGTCATTAAAGGTAGAGTTTTGTTCAGGATCAAGTACTTCTAGCAGAGCTGATGCCGGATCGCCGCGCATATCGCTAGTCATTTTGTCTATTTCATCAAGTAAAAACATTGGGTTTTTTACTTCAACCTTAGCCATTTTTTGAATGATTTTTCCAGGTAAAGAACCAACATAAGTTCTTCTATGACCTCGTATTTCAGCCTCATCTCTTACGCCACCTAAGGACATCCTAACGAACTTTCGTCCAGTTGATTTTGCAATGGACTCTCCCAAGGAAGTTTTACCAACTCCCGGAGGTCCCACTAAACACAAAATTGGTCCCTTAAGTTTGTTAACTCTTTGTTGCACTGCTAGATACTCTAAAATGCGCTCTTTAACTTTTTCCAAGCCATAATGATCATGCTCTAATATTTTCTCAGCTGCAGCTAAATCTTTACTAGCCCTTGATTTTTTCTTCCAAGGAATATTCAACATCCAATCGACATAGCTTCGCACTACTGTAGCTTCTGCAGACATGGGAGACATCATCTTAAGTTTTTTAAATTCGGCCTTAGTCTTAGTTAAGGCTTCCTTGGACATACCAGCTTTGTTTATTCGCTCTTCTAAATCTTCAAATTCACTGACACCTTCTTCAGTTTCACCTAGCTCTTTTTGGATTGCCTTCATCTTTTCGTTAAGATAATAATCTCGCTGGCTCTTTTCCATTTGCTTTTTGACACGGCTGCGGATTTTTTTTTCCACCTGCATCATGTCAATTTCGCCATCCATCAAGGCCATGAGATGCTCTAAACGCTCAGTGACAACATTCATTTCTAGAATCTTTTGTTTCTGCTCCACTTTTAGTGGCAAATGAGCAGCGATGGTATCCGTTAAACGGCTAGGTTCTTCTATACCCGTTAAAGAGTTGAGTATTTCTTGAGGTATCTTACGATTTAATTTAACGTAATTCTCGAAGGTACTTAATAGCGTTCTAAGTAAGACGTTTTCATCTTCATTAGGAGCCACTTCAGCTTCAGATTCGTCGATTGTAGCTATGAGTACATCGTCATGTTGATGATATTGTTTTACTCTGGTGCGTCGAATTCCTTCAACTAAGACCTTTACATTACCATCGGGAAGTTTTAATAATTGCAAAACCGAGGCGAGGCAACCAACTGCATAGACATCATCTAGGCAAGGTTCATCTTCTGAGGCAGATTTTTGAGCGACGAGTAAAACAGGTTTGTCAGAATTAGCTGCTAATTCTAATGCTTCGATTGATCGACTTCTACCCACAAATAAAGGTATTACCATGTGTGGAAAAACCACTACATCACGCAAAGGTAAAACGGGAAAATCCTGCTTATCCAATATTTTTTCCATTATCCAGACTCTCTTAATAGTAATTTATTATAATTAGTATGGGACTATTTTTCCGCCCTTCAACTAGGCGGAAAAATATAAATGTGGCGAATATTGATATTTGGAAATGTTTTACTCAGACGATGCTATTTTTTCTGCTGGCAATTCGCTGCTTTCATAGATAAGTAATGGCTCAGATTCACCATCAATTACCGCTCCGTCAATCGCCACTTTCGTAACATTTTCTTCTGAAGGGAGCGAATACATGGTTTCTAGTAGCACATCTTCTAGAATAGAGCGTAACCCACGAGCCCCTGTTTTTCTCTTCATAGCTTTACGTGCGATAGCTGCAAGAGCATCATCACGTAGCTCTAGTGTGGCACCTTCCATCTCAAATAAGCGATTATACTGTTTGGTTAAAGCATTACGAGGTTCCGTTAAAATTTGAATTAACGCGCTTTCATCTAGCTCTTCTAGGGTAGCGATCACGGGAAGTCGACCAACAAACTCTGGAATCAGACCGTACTTAACCAAATCTTCAGGTTCTACGGATTTTAAAGCTTCACCAAAAGTTTTTGTTTCATCTTTGCTGTGGATCTCTGCCGCAAAACCTATACCACCCTTCTCAGTGCGATCTCGAATGACTTTATCTAGACCTGCAAAGGCTCCGCCACATATAAATAGAATATTGGAGGTATCAACTTGTAAAAATTCTTGTTGGGGGTGCTTACGTCCACCTTGGGGAGGAATTGAGGCAACTGTTCCTTCAATAAGTTTCAATAAAGCTTGTTGTACGCCTTCACCAGAAACATCACGCGTTATGGATGGGTTTTCAGACTTGCGGGATACCTTGTCGATCTCATCTATGTAGACAATACCGTTTTGAGCTTGTTCTACATCATAATCACATTTTTGCAAGAGTTTTTGGATGATGTTCTCAACATCTTCACCCACATAACCAGCTTCGGTTAAAGTCGTGGCATCGGCAATCGTAAAGGGAACATTTAAAAGTCTTGCTAAGGTTTCAGCGAGTAGTGTTTTACCACTACCTGTTGGGCCTAATAATAAAATATTGCTTTTACCAAGTTCCACTTCTTCTTTATTACGCAAAGCACGGCCATCATAGTTCAAACGTTTATAGTGATTATAAACGGCAACTGACAATACTTTTTTTGCCAATTCTTGACCAATAACGTATTCATTGAGTGATTGATGGATTTCTATGGGTTTCGGTAAASTMRYYKSTWYMRMCKYYGWMGRKSYWWSYWKMMYYKSWKCYMYMRKMWTMWYRKTMYAYAAMTCRMCMMWWKSRWMAMAGACGAAAACTGAAGGCCCAGCTATTAGCTTTCTAACTTCGTGTTGACTTTTTCCACAAAAAGAACAGTAGAGTAACTTTCCACTATCATCAGAACTACTTTTGTGATCATCGCTCATTGAATATCCTCATTCTGGGCGCAAAGAAAGTACATTTATAAATTATATGCCTATTTTTCAACGAATCGTCTTAATGTGCAAGGAAAGAGTGCGCAAAAATGCACTTTTTTAGGGAATTTGTCTAGGTTGCCCGCAATAAATGCTCACAACCCAGCTTTTAATCTCGAGTTCTAAGAACCTTATCAATTAAACCATAATCAACAGCAGCGTCTGCACTCATGAAATTATCTCGATCGGTATCATTAGATATTGCTTCAAGATCTTGACCTGTATGCTCTGCCATTATTTCATTAAGTTTTAATTTTAATGCCAGAATTTCTTTAGCATGAATTTCAATATCAGAGGCCTGACCTTGAAAACCACCTAAGGGTTGGTGGATCATCATACGCGAATTAGGCAATGAATAACGCTTACCTTTAGTACCACCTGTTAAAAGCAAAGCACCCATGCTACAAGCTTGACCAATACAAAGAGTACTGATATCAGGCTTAACAAATTGCATAGTGTCATAAATAGACATGCCAGCAGTCACAGAACCACCTGGTGAATTGATGTAAAGAGAAATGTCTTTGTCAGGATTCTCTGACTCAAGAAATAACATTTGAGCAACAACGATATTCGCTACATGATCATCTATGGGTCCGACCAAGAAGATGACGCGCTCTTTTAAAAGTCGTGAATAAATGTCGTAAGACCGTTCACCTTTTGCTGTTGACTCAACAACAACAGGAATTAGCCCTAAACCTTGTGTATCACTTGCAGATAAATCATTCATTAACAGTTCTTCCATAAAAGGGTTCTTAGTGCACTATAACATAGCGAAAAACAGCATAGCGAAAAACATCGTCTAATGTCAGGTCTGTTTATTCATTAATTCGTCAAATGAGAACTTCTTTTCAGTAACCTTAGCTGCATCAAGTATGAAATCGACAACTTGATCTTCAATAACGCTTGATTCAACTTGAGCGAGTTGTTGTTGATTAGAATAATACCAACTAACCATTTGCTCAGGTTCATCATAAGCTGCTGCGGCAGATTCGATGGTTTCTTTGACCCTGTCAGGATCAACGATAATTTCATTAACTTTAATCACTTCACTAACAAGCAAAGCTAGTTTAACGCGAGTTTTAGCTTGATCTTCAAATAATGCTGCTGGCATTTCAGGTAAATCTGCGACATTACCTTCACGTCCTTGGCTAAATTGATTCATGGCTTGTTTACGTAGCCCATCAATTTCTTGATCAATAAGTGCTCTAGGTAAGTCAGTATCATTGGCTTCGTTTAGACTTTCTAGAACATTAGACTTTGCTTTAGCTTTTAGCGTTAAATCTAATTCACGCTGCATGTTGTTTTTAATTTCTTTTTTTAATTGCTCAACATTGCCATCATCTATACCAAAAAGTTTAACAAATTCTTCATCAAGCTTAGGTAATGTAAGTCCCTTAACTTCTTTTACAACCACTTTAAATAGTGCATCTTTTCCTGCAACTTCAGTAGACTGATAATCTTCTGGAAAGGTTACATTTACATCAACTTCTGCATCTTTCTTAACTTTAAGCAACTGTTTTTCGAAACCAGGGATCATGGAATCAGAACCTAGAATCAAAGAAAAATCTTCTGCACTACCACCCTCAAATGATTCACCATCAACGGTTCCGTCAAAATCGATGATGACCATGTCTTCTTTTTTGGCCATACGTTTGATAGGTTCCCAAGTCCCACGCTGCTTTTGCAGGGTAGACAACATGGTATCAAGATCCTTGTCAAGGATTTCAGCTACTGGCTTCTCAATCTTAAGATCAGCAAATGAATTTATAGAGATTTCAGGGAAAACTTCAAAAGTAGCAACAAATTCAAAATCTTTACCTTTTTCAATAGCGCCTGGCTCAATAAGAGGTTGGCCTGCGGGCTGTAGCTTTTCCTGATTTACAGCATCAAAGTATGAACGCTGCATAGCTTCACGCATAACATCCTGTTGTACATGTCCACCAAAACGCTTCCTGATAACAGACATAGGGATCTTGCCAGGTCTAAAACCCGCCATTTTTTGCGTGCGTGATAATTCTTGTAATTTTTTATTAACTTCAGAATCAATACTACTTGAAGGGATACCGACGGTCATCTTGCGCTCAAGACCAGTGGTTGTTTCTACAGAAACTTGCATGGAATTACACCTCAGATTGGGATTGTTTTTGCCCAGTTTACTTTGACTAGTCACTGAATAGTATTATGACTTAAATTTGGTGCGGAAGGAGAGACTCGAACTCTCACGCCTCACGGCACTGGTACCTAAAACCAGCGTGTATACCAATTTCACCACTTCCGCATTTTCAATAAAATGACTAAAATCACTCTATTCATGCCTTTTTATAGCTGCTAAACAACTAATTATTCAAAAAACATTGCACCTGAAAGTAAAAATACATTTAAAAATCAACTAGTTATTAGCAAAGCAAATAATGCTCTCTCTACTTCAGAAGCGCGCAATTTAAACAGATACTTGGAGGGATTGCAAGGGCTCTATAAAAAAACTTTATATTCCATTAATACACTTATCAACCAGCTCCAAAAGTTGCTTAGAAACAAAGGGTTTTTCTAGGATATGGCTGGCTCCAAGAGATCTAGCTGCTTTTAAAAAAGAGGGTGAATATTGGGATACTCCCCCTGACATGGCAATAATCGGGATGGATGGATGGGATTGCTTAGTTTCGGTTATGAATCGAATGCCATCCTTCTCAGGTAGCAGTAGATCCACTAGAATTAGATTGGGTTCAGTTTTATTAAGTATCTGAGTTGCCTGAACACCATCATAAGCTGAGTTAACAGTATAGGCTTTTTTTTCTAAGGCGTCTTTAACGAAGGCATGGAACGAGGGATCGTCTTCAATTAATAATATTCGTTTAGCGGACATTTTGCATAGCCTTTAAAGTTATTCAATTAAAGGATAACTGTTAAGGGCAAATATAGCTAATTTTGATTATTCTAATAGTAATTGGATGTAACTTTCTAGTTCATCCTCATCGATAGGTTTAGTTAAACAGGCTTCAGCACCTAGTCTTAAAATACGATTAATATTATCTTGACTGCCAAAGCCGGTCATACAGATCACACGGATATGGGTTGTTTCAGGATCGTCCTTAATACTTTTGCACGTTTCAAATCCATCCATGGATGGCATCATCAAATCCATTAGAATCATATCGGGTTTGAAGATATGAACCAATTTCCCAGCTTCAAAGCCATCATTAGCAATTTGCACCGAAATTCTAGCATCAAAACTTGGTAAGAGTTCTGCAAGATATCCAGAAAATTGGGTATCATCATCTACAATTAGTATTGATACTAAATCATCTTCTTCAAGATTTAAGGTTATGCTTTGAGCCTGGGCGAACAATTTAATGTCAGACATTCTAAACCGACGATGGCCACCTGGTGTTGTTAATGCCTTTAGATGTCCTTTTGCCGCCCATAGTCTAACTGTTGCAGGAGAAACCATTAAAATTTCAGCCGCTTGGTTTGGGGTCAATATTTGATTTTTGGGTTTTCCTGACATGGGCGTATACAAGTCACTAAATTCATTTAATATAGAAAAGTATTGGTCAGAATATCCATTTAGACAAGTTGTGATAGGTAAATAAACATTATAGTTACGCTGTTGTATTGTCTAAGTTCATCAAACGCCTACATTCGATTATTAATTCATCAGGCTCAAAGGGCTTACTCAGATGGTAATCAGCCCCCATTTGACTCGTTGCAGGCAAGGCAAAGTTGTGTTCACTCTGCCCTTCTCCACTAATGGCAAGAATTGGTGCTTTCTGCTTAGAGCGGAGGTATTTAATAAACTCATTTCCATCACCATCGGGTAATTTTAAATCAATAACAAAACAGTTAGGCTTACAGCTTTCTAGTAACTCTTTTGCTTGGGTTATGTTTTTGGCAAGCACAACTGACCAGCCTTCAATTTCAAAGATATCTCTTAATAAGGAGAGAAGTTGAGAGTCATCATCAACAATAAATATTTGTCTTGGCTTACTATTAGTCATTTTTCTTACCTTTAAATAGCTTTTAAATAACCTATAAATTACTTTCTAGGGGCATCACTTGTGAGCAACTTTGTGTTTGTATTGTAGTCTGAAATAGTAGATTTGAAAACTTAAATCGCAAAAATCGCAATAGCACATTTACACTAAACACAGACACTTGTGATAGTATATTTTTGTAATGAATTTCTAAGTAACTAGCATCATTCTCTAAAAGGTTTTATGGTTTGAAAAAATTTATCAATATTATCTTTTTTGTTCTGCTAGCTGGGATAACTCTTCTTTCTTATTTGATTTCCACTAAGCCTGCTTATGCTCAATATGTTGACAATCTTCCTTTAATTTTTGTTAGTTTCATTCTGCTATTAGCATTGTTTATCGCAATCCGAAAAATAATACAGCAGGGTCAGAAAATAAAACAAGAATTATTTATTAGTCAAAGAGCAGCCAAGATTGGATCATGGAACTGGGATATTAAAAAGAAGACAATCCATTTTTCAGATACCGCTATTAAACTCATCGATATAGATGATGTAGAATCACCCCTATCAAATACTAAGTTTTTTTCACATATTTATAAGCCCGATCGCGCTAATCATCTTGTTAAATTAAAAGCGGCAATGAAATATGGTAAAGCTTATCAAGTGGAGATCCGTTGTAACACACAACGCCCTTTTAAACGCAGGCTACTTTCCAAAGGAGAAGTCTTTTTTGATGGCCAGAATCAACCCTATAAAATGATCGGTATGCATCAGGATATTACCCAGACAGTTATCCAGCGTGAAATGCAGGAGCGCATGAGGCAAATTCTGCAAAATATTATAGAACATGAAAATATCAGTAGTATCTTATCTAAAATATGTACTGCAATTCATGAAATAGAATCATCCTTGTATTGTGTTATTTACTTACAAAATAATAGTGTTAGTAAAAAAGATCTAACTTTGCACTACGATAAAAGCCTTCCACCTACATTAATACATATCCTCAACAGCATTACTATTGAGGATAGCAACTCTGAAATGCAGCAAACTAGACGTCAAAAGAATGCTTTGTATATTGATAATATTGCACAAGAACACAGTTGGAAATCTGCAAATCTAATGCTCGAACCACTGCATATATCGGCCTTTTGTGGCCAGTCTATTTTTGATAATACTCAAAACTGTAATGCAGTAATCTGCCTTTATATTCAAGATAACTTAATACCTAGGGAAATTATTGATCAAATCCTTGCCATGGCATCAAGTATCGCAGCTGTTGCAATTGAAGGACAGCATCAGTCTGATAATCAACAAAAAATTCAGCAACAGCTCTACCATAGTCAAAAAATGGATAGCATCGGCCACTTAACAGCAGGTATCGCCCATGATTTTAATAATATACTTGGCTCAATTGTTGGTTACACCAGTTTAGCGAAAAGGCTTGCTGCAAAAAAGAACGATGAAAAGCTAGATGATTATCTCAACGAAGTAGTCATAGCCTCTAAGAGAGCTCGTGACCTGATAAGTCAGATGATGATATTTAGTCGCAGTGAACCTTCTAAAAATATCTCCATTGATGCAAAAGTTGTCATTAAAGAAGTAATGCAACTTGTTAAATCGATTATTCCTTCTTCCATAACAATTAATCATCATTTTGAAAAAGATATCAATAAAATACGTATCAATCCCATCGCTCTACATCAATTAATCATGAACTTATTAATTAATGCTAAAGATGCTATGAAAAGTAATGTTGGAGAGATCTCCATCAAATTGCTTCAAGTGAAGTTAGACTCCTATAAATGCATGTCTTGCCACGACTCTTTTAGCGGTCAATATGTTTGTATCGAGATAAAAGATTCAGGTTCAGGTATCTCCTCGCAGATCATAAATCATATATTTGACCCTTTCTTTACCACCAAAGAGATTGGCCAAGGAACTGGTATGGGCCTTGCCGTAGTACATGGCATTTTGCACGACTGTGGAGGCCATGTATCTGTTCTAACTAAACCGAACCCAGACACTAGCTTTAAACTCTATTTTCCAGCGATAAGTGAACAAGAAAAAACAGAGTCAATTGATTCCTTACTGCCAGATGAAATTATTTCCATTGGTAGTGGTGAACATATAATGGTGGTGGATGATGATATACCTCTAAGCTTGTTGTTTGAGGAAATTATTAATTCTTATGGTTATAACGTCAGCCGATTTGACAATAGTCAGGTTGCTCTTCAAGCCTTTTTAACCGCGCCAGATGACTATCAGTTAATCATAACCGACCAGACCATGCCGTTTCTCACTGGTGATGAAATGGCAAAACAAATGCTAAGTGTAAAGCCTGAGTTACCTATTATTATTTGTACTGGTTACAGTGAACATCTTAATGAGGAATTAGCCAACAAAATTGGCATTAAAACTATTTTAACTAAACCTGTCACCATAAATACTTTACTTGAATGGATAAACCGAACCCTATAATTACCCCAAAAGCAATTACTCAAAAACATTTAATCAAGCCAGTTAAACTGGCTTTATCCGCTATGACTCAATTGCTTATCTTACAAAACGAAGGATATGCCCTATTGCCTTAAATTGTTAAATGCTTAAATTGTTAAATTGTTTCTCCAAAGTTGATGCCTTTGATAATCGTTGCAATTTTCAGTAAATTAAGACTTGCAGCAGCCGTTTTTCGGGTAAGTAAGACAATTTTTCGATGTGGCTCAATTCCATTAAACCGTCGATAGATAATATTTTTATCGTCTCTATTTTTTACCGCTAATTCAGGTATCAGTGTTAACCCAACTCCAGTTCCAATCATATATCGCAAAGTTTCTATACTAGTGGCACTGAAATGCTTATCTTCTTTTGCACCAGCTGAAAAACAATAGTCTTGAGTTTGCTCTCTAAGACAATGCCCATCTTGTAAAGTTAGAACGTCTTGTCCATTTAGATCATCAAGGGATATATTAGCTTTACTCACTAATGGATGATGACTAGGTAGGGCTAACATTAACCTTTCATCAAAGAGATCATATCGATGATAACCTTGCATTTCCGGAAGCCATGGAAGTATTAGCCCATCAAGTTTTCCCTGATTTAATTCAAAAAGTAACTCTTCTGTTTGCTTCTCATAAAGATAAAAGCTCATTTTATTAAGCTGTGCATTTAGCACAGGCATTATAAGAGGTAATAGATAAGGTGCGAGTGTAGGAATAAGTCCCAAGTGTATTTCACCCCGATAGGGTTCTAATAGCTCATTAGCTTTCTGCTTAAAAGATTTTTGTGCTGCAACAACTTCACGGGCAGCTTCAAGCATAATACGGCCTTTAGTGGTAATGGTTACTTGACGATTAGTTCTCTCAAAAATTGCAAAACCAATCGTCTGCTCAAGCTTCTTTAATTGACCCGATAAAGTAGGTTGACTGACGTGACAAAGTTCAGCAGCTTTACCAAAATTCAGAGTCTCAGAAACTGCGATGAGATAGTGATAATCTCTTAAACTGTTCATTGTATACCTCCATAATGCTAGATATCTATTGAGAGAGTTTACATTATGACTAGATTTATTCTATAGTCAAAACCTATCATAACAATAAGAACAAACGATTTTAACAATATGTATTTATGATGGATAATACTCATCAATAAAGCAAACACATCTCAGATAATATTAACTAGGAGTTAAACATGTTAGACAATAAAGAAGGTACAAAGGTCCCTGAAGTAGATTTCAAAGTACAGGAAAGCAACCAATGGATGAGCTGGGGTTATAAGCAGTTATTTGCTGGAAAGCGCGTTATTTTATTTTCATTGCCCGGTGCTTATACGCCTACCTGTTCTTCAACGCACTTACCTCGCTATAATGAACTTGCTGAATTATTTGCAAAAGAAAATATCAGTGATATCTATTGTTTATCCGTCAATGATACTTTTGTGATGAATGCTTGGAAAGAAACCCAAGGCGCAAAAAACATTACCTTCCTACCCGATGGTAACGGTGAATTTTCTTCGGCCATGGGCATGTTGGTTGATAAAGAGAACATAGGTTTTGGTAAACGAAGCTGGCGTTACAGCATGGTAGTTAACGATGGCGTCATAGAAAAAATGTTCATCGAAGCAGACATCCCAGGTGATCCCTTTGATGTATCAGACGCTGATACCATGCTCAACTACCTAGCCCCTTCAGCTAAGGAAGCCCCTAAAGTAAGTCTATTTACAAAACCGGGTTGTGCCCATTGTGTTCGTGCCAAACAACTACTTGAGGATCATAATTTAAGCTATGAGGAAATAGAATTAGGCAAGAATGGCCTAAGTTACAGTTCTCTTTCAGCAGTAACCGGTAAAAATACAACCCCACAAGTCTATATTGACGGAGTGAATATTGGTGGAGCAGACGAGCTAGATAAGTGGCTTAAAGATTAGGGATAGTTTTCCATCCACTCTTGAGCAAACTGTTCGGCTAGTTTAATTTGTTCTTTTGTCATCTCAAGACGAATTAAGGCTAAGTTTTTCACACTGATCTGCTCACTTTTTAACGAGGCCATATAAAAAAACATATGGGCTCGGCTTTTATTCTTTAATACACCTACACCTGTATCATACATGGTGCCAATATTATTTTGAGCACCAGAATGTCCTTGCTCAGCAGCTTTCAAATACCATTTAGCAGCCTGCGCTGGGCTTTGCCTCACACCTTCGCCATAATCAAAACGTTGGGCAAGACTAAACTGAGCTCTCTCATAGTCCTGTTCTGCAGCCTTGATAAGCCATTTAACACCTTCTTTTGTATTTTTAGGAATACCTTCACCCGAAACGAGAAGCACTGAAAGGTTGTACTGGGCATAGACAAACCCCTGCTCTGCTGACTGGGTGAACCACATTAGGCTCTTGATAATATCCTGTTTGATTAAATCTCCATTATAATAAATCAAGCCAAGCATAAACTGGGCATACTCACTACCAGCATTAGCTTCATCCTGACAGGCCTTAATATTATCTTCTGGTTCTGCAATAGGACTAATGCAAGCTCCAGTGTTAGTTGAATATAGCAACAACAGTAATATAAATATTGATTGGAAAAACTTCATGCTAAATGGTCTCAATAAAATTAGATTCTTTATTATTTTACATTAAATTGCAGACAAAGCCGTTACCAAGTTGTAAATATTTACAATAAACCAGTCTTAGACCATTTAATTAGTTGCAATGACATAAATCAAAGTTTGCAGTTGCTCAATACTGCTATACTTACACTAAATATGAATGAAGAAATTAAACAACAAAACACCCTATCATCAAAAAATTCCTATTCTGGGGTTAGATTCTTTATTTCAGAGCAAATGCTAAAAGCAGATTTTACTGCAGATATCTTAGACACACCTTTAAATCAAGAAACCATACAAGAAGAACTTAGAAAAGCTGAGCTAAGCCAGCATCAGTTGAGTGACGATGTCCTGCTCAATTTAATATCAAATTCTGAATCGAATTATGATGAAGAAATTTCCATAGAAAAACATTCAGATGCTTCTTTTGAATTAGTCGTAGATAAAAACCAGATGAACTTGGCCATTAAAGTTGAATCAGCTCAAGGAGGTAAAGAACTCATCTTTGATGAGGTATTTGATGCCTTACTTGAAGCAAATGTAAAACCTGACTTTATTGATAAAGAACAATTAATGCTGAGTCTAGCGAACCATGAAAATGAAGTTTTACCCATAGCCACTGGTGTTGAGCCAATAAATGGTGAAGACTCAAGATTTGAAGTGCTCTTTAAAGTAGATACTAAAAAAGATCTCATGGGAAGTCACGATGGCAATATTAATCATTATGAAACACATGATTATATTTCTATAGAACTTAATAGCCCTGTGATGAAGCGTATCCCTCACACAAAAGCAACCGTGGGAAGTACAGTTTTTGGCGAAGACATAGATGGCGATGATGGTAAGCAAATAGATTTCACCTTGGATGATACAGTTGCTATCGACAGTTCAAACTCTGATTTGCTTGTTACAGCTAAAAAAGGCCATCCTTTTGCGAGTGATAAAGGCGTTCATATTGATGACACTCTCACCATTAAAAATGCAAGCCTAAGAAGCGGCAATATCTATTTTGATGGTTCTGTTGAAATTACCGGCGAAGTTATGCCCAATGTTGTAATTGAAGCCACTGGTGACATTCACGTTCAGGGCATGGTAGAAAATGCCCGTTTAATTGCTGGAAATGATATCACTGTCTGTGCTGGTATCTTAAGTACGAAATTATATGATCATAACTCCAATAAGGATTTCACTCCTGAATGTAGTCTAGTTGCACAAGGCACCATTACTGTTAAGTACTGTAATAGTATTTGTGCCACAGCCAAAAAAGACATTTTAATTGAGACCTATACTATGCATAGTCACTTAAAGGCGGGTGGCGAAATTATCATTGGAAACAATAATGGTAAAGGGGTGTTAATCGGAGGCGAAGCTATAGCGAATATGGGAATGGCAGCTAATATTTTTGGTAGTGAAGCCTATGTAATTACCCATCTAATCTGTGGTAAGCTGAAAGATGTAAAGCAAAAAAACAAAAAAATTATTAACGCACTTAAACGTAATAAAAGTGAAATGTCGCTTTTAAAAACAGTACTCAATAGAATAAAAAGTAAAGGCTCACCCGCTAAAGTCGGCAGTGTTATTTTACAAAAAGCTAAAAAAATTCATGATGAAATCAAACTACTGAAAAATAAAGTCCTATCATTGGAAGCCGAACTAATCCTAGCTAAAAAAGAACTCTATCTGAGTAAAAATGTTAAAATTAACATTAATAAAAAATTATATCCAAATGTTCATATTACCATAAACGAAGCTAATGCTGTGAGCAAACGAGAACACGATGCAGCGGTAATCAGTTGTGAAAACTATGAGATTCAATTTAATTAAACTTGAGTGAGAAAAATATGCTAGTTGATCAAATAATGTCACAAAATCTTAATACAGTAACTGCAGATGAAGATCTGCAGTCATTATCCAACACCTTTGATAAAGTCAGTTATCATCACATACCTGTGGTTGATGCAGATAATAGGCTATTAGGCATAATATCTGATAGAGACGTTACTCAGAGATTGAGCCCCTTCATTGGCACAGAACACGAAAGAGATTGCGACAGAGAATTGTTGAATAGCACTGCAGCTGATATCATGACTGCTGATCCAATTACTATAGCTCAAAGCACTCGCATAGAAACCGCTTCGATCCTCCTATTAGAGAATAACTTTTCTTGCTTACCTGTTGTGGATGACGACGGGAAAATAGAAGGTCTTCTTACTTGGAAGGATATTCTTAACTATCATATCTATTCTGATTAACCCCTAATGAAAATTTGGGTTGATGCCGATGCTTGTCCTGTGGTGATTAAAGAAATCCTATTTAAAGCTGCTGGACGAACAAAAATACTGTTAACCCTCATAGCTAATCAATATATTCAAACGCCACCCTCTCCTTTTATCAATAGTCTGCAAGTGACATCTGGTTTTGATGTCGCTGATGATGAGATTGTAAAGCGATGTAATGAGGGGGATCTAGTGATTACCTCAGACATCCCCCTTGCCTATGAAATTATCGAAAAGCAAGGCATCGCCCTCAGTCCAAGAGGGGAACTATTTACTACAGAAAATATAAAAGCACGGCTTAATATCAGGGACTTTATGGATACCATGCGTTCAAGTGGAGTCAACTCTGGGGGTCCGCCACCCCTAAGCCAGAGTGATCGTCAAGCCTTTGCAAATCATCTCGATAAGATATTAACCCAGTTTAAGAACAAGACTTAGCTTCTAATTCACGGGCAAATCGATAGGTCCAGTTACCGTAAACATAAAGTCCAAAGGTAGTGATTAGCCCTACAACTCCCATTAAGTACCAAACATATCCAATATCATTACTTGCATACATAGAAGCTGTCAGAGATTCAGCAGTTTGACCGGTTACTTCAACCAGTTTTAAAAAAGCTTCACCAATGGGGACAGCACTGACATCTTCGCCACCGTCTATTAACAGTTGTCTTGATAAATTTTCCTTTGAGGCAAACTCACCATAAAGAGTTGGACCTAAATAACCTTCAGCTACCCAACCGATACCCAGAGGTATTTGAGTAAAGCCTAGGTACATGGCTTTTTTCTGGTGAGGTGCAATATTACCCAGATATTCACTGCATTTAGGACTTGAAAGCATTTCACCAAATGAGAAGATTACAATGGCTGCGACGATTGCCCAAACAAAGTTGAAACCGCCAAGTATGATTAAGGCACAGGAGGCTAGAAAAGTACCCATTGCCATGGAAGTAGTCGCTCTTAGTTTTGCTGAAAATCCAGCCACAAGGAAGCAGATCATCATTATAATACCAGCGTTAATGTTAACCAAACCTTCTGGTTTTATGGACATACCATCCTGATCCATACCTAGGAAGAAAATGAAGAAAGCATTTTGCGTGCCTTTTTCACCAAACAAATCTTTTACCATAACACTGGTATCTACCCAGTCTCTGAAATAAAGAGGAGCTACATCCCAGAAGGCCATTAGCATGAACCAAAAACCTGAAAAGAGAAACATGTACCAGAGCAGTATAGGATTTTTTAACTCTTTTAAACTATCCCTCCAAAGTGACTCTTCTTTAATTTCACCTGAAGCCACTTTTGCTCTATGTGCAAGACGCTCTTCTCTTCCTTGCTCTTTATAGGTAAGTAGCATTAGAAAGTTAAGTGAAATGATCGCAGCACAGGCGAAGAACACATATTGCCATTCCATTTGCCTTAATTGGGCAGCCATTAATGGTCCGAGGAACGCCCCTATATTTACGGTTTGATAAAATACTCCCCAGGCAATTGAGCTATTGGTTCTATTAGTGCACTTTACGATAGTGCCCTGTATACCGGGCTTGAAAATTCCAGTACCAAAGGCTAAGACAACTGCACCGATTAGAAATCCCCAAAAGGTGGGATAAAATGCCATGATGAGATAACCAATAATTTTAAACACGGTGGATGCAAAAATAGTTTCTTTATAACCATATCGATCTGAAATTCCTCCTGAAAAAACAGGAAGAAAAGTTTGAACTAATGCCCATATCATAAAGATAATACCCAGGTCACTCTCAATAAGCCCTAAACCACCATTGGCAGTACTATCTGTTGCATAGAGGCTAGATAATGAACGTACGCCATAGTATGCAAGGCGCTCAATCATTTCCATGCCACCACAGATCCAAAAAACATAGGATAAACTACCGATAGCGGCAAAAGTACTCAGTTGTTTTACATCCGTTATTGTTGTTGTATGGGTGTTTTGTTCAGACATCTTGCCCATATCTCCTTGCATTAATTCAAAGGGTATAAATTAGCAGTTTTACCTACTATGTGATATATAATTATGTTAGATAATAATTAGTTAGCAACAAGATAACAATTAAAGGGGTTAAAAATGAGCATTAAAAATACCAATGAAAGTTATGGGTCCATTGCAATTGCTATTCACTGGCTTATGGCATTGATAATCATAACTCTGTTAGCCGTAGGTTTTACAATGACAGGAATGGAGGATGGCGATGAAAAGTGGGGAATTTATGCTATCCATAAGGCCACTGGACTGATTATAATTGGACTAGCGATATTTCGTTGGATTTGGCTATTTATTAATGACAAGCCAAAGCCACTGGAAAATTGGTCTAAGGCTGATATTGGTTTAAGTCATGCTACCAAGTGGATTTTAATGTTATTGATGTTAATCATGCCAATAGCGGGATTGATTATGTCACTTTCAGGAGGGCATGATGTTAGCTTCTTTGGCTTATTTACAATTGAGGGATTTGCTGAAAAGAATGAACAACTGAATCATTTTTTCCATGAAGTGCATGAGATAGGTGGTCTGGTATTTGCTGTTGTAATTGTATTACATATTTTGGCAGCCTTAAAACACCACTTTTACGATAAAGATAAAACCTTGAAGCGAATGTTTGGTAAAAATAAATAACCGTATTTAATCAAAGTATTGAGAGAAATGGATCTAATGGAAGTGGTTTGTAAACAACATTTACGCTCAAGTCGCCTTGGCATGTTCAAGTTATTGTTTATATTTCTTATTCTTTCCAAGTTAACAATCTTCACTGTTCATGCAGAAGATAAACCACTTGTCATATCTTTAATCAAATCGAATGCCCCTTTCTCTATGTTATTACCTAATGGGAAACCCACCGGGCTCAGTGTTGAGTTTTGGCAGCTTTGGTCAGATATTAATAATATTTCCATTCAATTTGACATCAAAGACTTGGCTGGCAATATTGATGATCTCAAACATAATCGCGTTGATTTTCATGCAGGTCTCTCCATGAATGAAGACCGACTAGAGTGGTCCGATTTTTCACTGCCCCTGTATGAAGTAAACACAGGATTATTTTTTTCATCGTCGCCAATTCTCCTCATCAATAAATTAAACGGTAAGAAAGTTGGTGTTGGACGAGGAACCTATCAAGAATACTATCTTAAAACTCATTATCCCTACCTCGAGGTGGTTGCCTATGATGATATTCAAGACACCATCAAGGCGCTCTTGAATAATGAACTATATACGATTTTTTCTGAAATACCTCATATTGAAGCTGAGTTAGGTCGCATGGGATTACCCGAAGTATTCGAGTTAAGTTCTGAGAAATTAACAACCGACAGCATCCATGCGCTAATCCCTAAAGGTAACCCTGAATTATTAGCTCTTATTAACAGGGGTATTAAAAACATACCTATTAATAAGTTAATCTCTATAGAAGAAAAATGGCTACCTGACATCATATCTTTTCATTCTCGAAAATTGGATTCCACATCGCAAGTCCTGTCCATTGAACAAAAAAAATGGATTGAAAGAAATCCTATTTTTAAATTGGGTATAGATAACCATTCACCTCCTATCGAATTTATCAATGAAGATAATGAATTCTCAGGTATTAGTTCTAGTTATATAAAAGTGATCAAATCAAAATTGAATATACAACTAGTCTCTCAGGAAAACTTATCATGGGGAGAATTAATTCAAGCAATAAAAGTGGGAACAATTGATATCCTGCCAGCAATTGTAAAGTCTTCCAAGCGCGAAGCTTTTATTAATTTCACCAAGCCGTATATATCATTTCCTATTGTAGTTGTTACAAAAAAAAACGGTATATTTCTAACTAATCTAGATGATGCAAAACAACTGAAAGTGGGTGTGGTGCAAAATTACTTTACCGAGGACTTACTGAGAGAGAATCATCCAGACCTTAATTTAATCGTTTTTGAATCAGCTAATCAAGCTCTACAACAAGTTAATAAAGGTGAACTAGATGCCTTTGTACATGATATTGCCATTATAACTCATGAAATGAATAACAGTAATTTCAATAACATCAAGATAGCCACCTCCACTCCTTACAAATTAGAAATCTCACTGGGTGTAAGAAAGGGCTTGGAACCTCTTGTACCTATTCTGAACAACATTATTGATAGTATTAGTCCCGAACAACGCTCAGAAATTGCTAATCGTTGGCTAGCCTTGAATATTAATCTCGGCACTTCTTTTTCCACCTTTGTGCTCTGGTCAATGCCTTTATTAGGATTTCTAACACTACTCATCATTTTTATTGTTCGTGCTAATAAAAAATTGCACCTTGATATTACCGAAAAAAACCAGCTCGCAGAATCACTAGAAAATGCCAAACAATCGGCCATCAAGGCCAATAAAGCTAAAGACGATTTCTTAGCAAATATGAGCCATGAAATTAGAACACCACTAAGTGCTGTTCTAGGTCTAACTCATCTATTAGAAGATTCAATTCTCGACAGTGAACAAACACACCTAGTGCAACTTCTTAATCGCTCTGCAGAATCTCTGTTAAGCCTAGTCAATGATATTCTTGATCTATCAAAAATTGAAGCGGGTAAATTAAAAATTGAACACTTAGCATTTAATTTATTGGATCTTTTAAATGATATTGAGTCACAAATTAAGTTGAAAATAGGCTCAAAAAACATTCAATTTTTATTGAGTATCTCAAAGGACGTACCCAAAAATATTGTTGGCGATCCATTGCGCCTAAGCCAGATCATTCTAAACTTATGTATCAATGCAGTTAAATTTACTGAACAAGGTTCAATTATATTAGAAGTAAAAAATATTCAGCAAGATGAAGACTTTTTAAATCTTCATTTTACAGTTATAGATACTGGCATTGGACTTACCCTTGAACAACAACTAAGGTTGTTTCGAACATACAGTCAAGCAGACTCATCAACAACACGAAAATATGGTGGTACAGGACTTGGTTTGGCAATTTGTAAGAATTTATGCGAAATGATGGAGGGAAAAATTTGGGTAGAAAGTCAAATAGAGAAAGGAAGCAAGTTCCATTTCACATCAAGATTTAACAACCTCTCACTCAGCGAACAATCACTTAGCAATTTATCCCTTAAACATGAAACCGAGGACTTTCAAAAACATGATCAAACAAAACAACAAACATCCACTTTCGATCTTGAAATACTAAGGGGAAAAAGAGTACTAGTCGTTGATGACAACCTAGTTAACCTAACCATTGCCAGCAAGATACTCGTTAAGTCGGGGATAATCATCACGACAGCCATGAACGGTGAAGAAGCTATTAAACTATTACAACAGGAGTTCGACTCCAAACCTTTTGATGCAGTACTAATGGATATTCAAATGCCCGTCATGGATGGTTACACGGCCACTACTAAAATTCGCCAGCATAAAGATTTAAAGAATTTACCCATAATTGCTGTATCTGCAAATGTCATGGAAAAAGATATTCAAAAGTCACTAGACGTTGGTATGAATGCTCATATATCTAAACCCATTGACATAGCAAGATTATTAAACACCTTGTGTAAACTTGTCTCATAATGTAGTTACGGTTAATTAGTAACTGCTGCTTTAATTTTTTCGATAATATCTTGATCGAAACCTTTACTAGCCGCTAAATAATCGGTTGCAACATAGTTGTATTTTTCAATTTTTGTAAATGTTTTTCGGTCAAGATTTAAAATCTTAATAGCATACTCAAATTCGATTTCTGTCATCATAATAAAATCAACACGTTTTTTAGCAACCATCTTGACCAGTTGTACAGTGCTAATATTACTAATCTCAGATAGTGCAGACTCAGGTATTTTTAGGCTATTGACTGCTAAGCAATTAATGGTTGTTTTTATGCAAGCGAATTGATGATTGCCTTTAGTAATATCAAAAGTTGCATTGGGCTTGGTTAAACCATAAGTTTTAATTTTCAAGCTAAATAAAGGGGTTATCCAAACATAATCATCTTCTCTATTCTCAGTTCTAGATAAGGGATAAATTAAGACATCTTCTTGTTTTGAGACCATTTGCAATGCCCTCTTCCAAGGATAACTTTTTATCTGATAATGTAGATTGGCGTTTTTAAACAATTTGTGGATAATTTTATCGGCAGTTCCAATAAACTCACCCTTCTCATTCTGATAAGATAAAGGAGGAAAATGGTCGGTCAGCAAGATGATTTTATTATCAATATTGTCTTGAGCAAATAAATAATTACCAAAACAAAGTGATATACAGATAGTCGCTATGAAAGTAGCGCTGATTATACGAATTATTACTTGCATAACTTAGTATGTCCCTAAATAACTTACTTAATAACTGCCGAAGTCACTAGCTAGAGTATTACATCATAGCCTTACCCTGACTAATTTTTCATACTAGAAATGAAGTCATTTGATTGCTCAATGGCGATCTTCATTTCTTTGATTAGTTGATTAATATCTTGCTTGATATTACCAAATTCACCCTGCAAGCCGCTAATCGCATTGGCATTAAGATTATGTTTTAAGTAGAGAACATTATCATTCATTGCCGTTAAAACCGGTGCCATTTTAGACTCTGCTTTACGCATTGCTTTTAGTAAAGAATTGTATCTTCTCTTGGTATTATTAAGCTTTTTTTGGCTATCTCTGCGTAGTTTGTTATTGGAGTATTGTTTAATTTCCTCATTCCATTCATCGAATAAATCATCAGCGACGGTTTCAACCTTGTCAACGCGATCTGATACTAGCTCAGCGGAATATTGACTATTTTCAAATTGCTCTTTTAGATTCTCATACACTTTTTGCAATTCACCACCTTGATAATTAGTCAATTGAATAAATTGCTCTAGCGCCGAGCTAAATTGCTCTTGAGCACCTTCCTGTGACTCTTTTGCAGCTTCAACACGATCAACCAATATATCACGCTTTTCTATACCGAACTTCTCCATGGTAGAGTAATAGGCGCTCTGACAAGAAAAGAGAAAAAGTACTGAAACGATAATAAGTAGACGCTTCATTAATTTGCGCCTCTATAGGTAGCAGCATCAATGATTGCCCACAAATGGAAGATGGCGGCAACAAACCACATGAAAAATAATATTACGGTCATTGCTAACGCATAACCGACAACTGTGACCAAGAAAAACATAATCGCCTTCATAAGTCTTCCTTGCACCAGTTGCCCTAAGCCAGGTATAAAAAAACTACATATAGCCGCTAATACATTTCCACCAGAACCTTGTCCAGCCATGTTAAATCTCCATCATTTATAGTTCAATGTATAGTTCAGTTAATTGATCAGTTGGTCGTTAAACCAACTGTAGAATAATCATTATACTAAGCCTTGTCCATAACCATCTCATTCAATGGGAAGAAAGATAGTTATTTATCTCCCCAAGCTAGCACTGGCGTTTTTACAGGTTTACTGAGATCAAATTCAACACGGAAGAAACGATCTTGATGTTCCCGTCGTAACTCATAAACAAAACGTTTACCTAGTTCGACTTCCATCGCCCAAATATTTTTAGCAGACGCTGTTAAGAGCTCCCCTGTATATTTATCGGCTGCAAATTCTTGCCTTATTGGTGTTCCTTTAGCAAAGGTGTCACCACCATACTGAGTCACATCATCGTCACTGCCATCCTTGTGGCGATGATCATGCTTTAGTCTAAGTCCATTTTTAGTTCGAGTAATAACCCAGGTCCGAGAATGATTCTCTCCAATGTGAAAAGGTATGCGGATCTCTGTTTCTGTTACTTTCCAGACATGCATAATTACTTCACCTGCCATAAAATCTTTATCTCCAGCTTCCGTACCTACAGTGAGATTACCAGAGAAAGAAAGACCTTCTAGACTGACTAGTTTATTCCAGAAATCATCCTGTAGATCGGCCTGAATTGACCCTGTAATCAATAAAAAGATGCTTAGCAATACTCTTGATTTGACCATCTTGAATAACTCCTTAAAATGTGATCATTGTAAACTCTAAATTTCAATAGACTAATAAAATACAGGAATTAATTGAAGTTTTAAATACACTATAAGATTAAATATTAATGCTTGACTCTTTATTGGGTGTTTAGCCATACTTTTATTTTCGCATTTTCATTTAAATATTTATGGATATTGATATGCCTAGTAAGAAAAATATTGAGCAACTACTTGATCGAAACCTGCCAACCTTTTCTCTGGTTGAGGTTCAACAAATGGCAAAAATACATTTCGATGTTGCTGGTGAGTTTACTCAGTTAGCCAGTGAACGAGACCAGGGATTCAAGATTCAAACAGCCGATGATGAACTGTTTAAAAAATATCCACCTTCTAAGAAGGTGGTTTTGATTTGCCCCTTGAAGGGGCTTGATGCCAGCCCTCTTAGAAGGCTGGCAGAATTATCCCGTGTTT
>NVWF01000044.1 GCA_002746155.1 Gammaproteobacteria bacterium
AGAATGCTAATTGAACTGAGCTTTTCATTCCAGTTAAGATTCTTGTTTGCAAGTTACCCAGATATTATGGGAAAGGTACTGGGGATAGTAAACAAAGTGTTATCAACTCACTTGATCCTTATTATTCAATAAAATATCCGATTCGTATGCCTGATTATACCCAATAACAAAGTATTATTACTTGTCTTAATCATCATATGATAATCCTGCATTTTGCATCCAATTATCCATCCTTTTTATCAAAGTCCACTACTAATAAATGGCATGTAATAAGGGATAAACGYTWKWYRAKTTATTGTANNNSMTTSYKWWWCWATTTCRYMAAGYCAYTGRTCAATRRWACYTARKGAATCAAAATTGSCWGRATTAGARGATKGMTYAYTCATTGCTWYTTACACTAAAAAGRYCGGYTYACCAAATCACTCATTGATTCAGCGATTTYRTTAAAATCMGGRTGTTCTYSTACMAGSTCRTTYARTTGMSATTGCATTTTYTTYCCTGCGGATAACACCTCATCCACAGCAAGATTTATATTTTTACCATTAAGGCCACATTGTTGTCTTGCAAACTGATTTAATATTTTCCATTTTGGCCATCGTTTTGAACCAGTCAAACTCAATGCCATAGTGTCATTTGGAATATAGGGAACTGTACTAACTATATCGAAAATTGGTGCTAATTGACGTTTGACTTGAGGAGGCTCACCTTGTTTATATTGATATAAATCATTATAAAGCRCCCCACTGTTTTTTAGATGAGCGTCAYCATTTCGTATCAGTATATTAACTAGCGTTAATTTAAAAAAATCGTACATAGCTTTTTGTTGATAAACCGGTGAAATATACTGTCTTATAGTATTAGTGCAGGACTCAAGACTAGCATCGTACTTTTCTTTTGTGGTTTTACCTTGTAAGACACAAAAGTCTTCAAAACTTAACGCCTACTCTGCTTTAATATCAAACCGTTTACTTATGAGCATTTTACCATTATCACTAAGGTAAAACTCTGGCACATCAAGCCCCGAAGCTATAGTTGGTTTCAACAAAACCTAACATACTGATAAAAAAGAAGAGTTTTAATATAGGAAATAATATGAAGAAAATTAATGTCTGTTACTACACAGGCTATGGTCTCTTTTAAGTCACTGGATGGCAATAACAACTAATACTAACTAAGAGTTACAACTTTGATTTTTATTATATTTTATGATTACCAGAATGATTAATAACATCTCTATAAATCATCCATCGTCCATCTTTTTGTAGTTGCCAAACAACCAAATAATTACCAGGAATTACTATTTCAGTGCTTCCATCTATAATGGTAACTACCCAAGTACCAACTTCGGTAATGCTTGTCTTATCATGATATATCTCTAAGGTATTTAATGTTATTTTTGCAGGGCCTGCAGACATCTCAATTTTGAGTTGTTTAGCGATTGCTTCCCGACCTTTTACTATTGAAAAGCCATCCATTAAATAGAGAGCATCTACTGTGAAGAGTTGAGATGTAACCATCCCCTAAAATCAGAATAGCTTATTTGGAGTTTTCCATTTACATTAACTGTACTGGAGAACTACCGATGAAAAAGAAACGATTTACTGAAAATCAAATATTTGCATTATTAAAAGAAGGCGAATCTCGAGCGATGGCCGTGCCAGAGCTCTGTCGTAAGCATGGCATTAGTCAGAGCGCCTATTATCAATGGAAATCCAAGTACGGCGGCATGCAAGCTTCTGAGCTTAGCCGTCTAAGAGCTCTCGAGGATGAGAACCGTAAGCTAAAGAAAATGTTTGCCGATGTTAGCTTACAGAATATGGCTCTAAAGGATGTCATTGAAAAAAAGCTGTAAAGCCAACAGAGCGTAAACGGCTAGCTCAGTATGCTGTTACTGAGCTAGGTTTAGGGGTTGTGTTGGCTTGTGATGCATTCAGAATCAGCCGCTGTACGTTTTATTATGTGGCCAAACTGGTTGATGATAGCGAAATCATTGATGAACTGGTCGCGTTGGCGGCAAAACATCCCTGTTATGGGTTTAGGAAGTTATTTAAGCGTTTAAGAAACCTTGGTTATGTTTGGAATCACAAGCGCGTACACCGGATATACTGTGGTCTGAAGCTGAACCTTCGACCCAAGCACAAGAAACGATTGCCCAGCAGAAACCCTGAGCCACTGACGGTTCCAATGGCGAAGAATGAATGTTGGTCGATAGACTTTATGAGTGATAGCTTAACTTGTGGTCACAGTTTTAGAACTTTCAATGTGATAGATGATTATAATCGTGAATCACTGGCCATTGAAATTGACTACAGTTTACCCTCGTTGAGGATCATAAGAGTTCTTGATAGGATCGCTGGCTATCAAGGTTATCCTAAACGAATTCGACAGGATAATGGGCCAGAATTTATTGCCAAAGTTTTAGCTGAATGGGCAAAAGAACACCAAATAAAACTTGATTTTATTGAGCCTGGAAAACCGACACAGAATGCGTTCGTTGAACGATTTAATCGAACCTATAGAAATGAGGTCTTTGATTTTTATTTATTTAAATCATTGACTGAAGTACGGGAAATAACCGATAGTTGGATGATTGAATATAATTACGAAAGGCCACATGAGTCACTCAATGATCTTCCACCGAAGATCTATGAAGCACTAAGACAGGAAAACTCTATTTAAAGTTGATCTAAAAAAGGGATGGTTACAGAGATAATCCATCAGCATCCCCAGCATTAAATAATTTCATATACTGATTATTATTTTCATCGATGATCTTGCGTAAATCTTTTGCTGAAATAGTAGAGAATATACTCAGAAGTACAATTAAACAAAAAAGAGAATACTTTTTCATTTTAACACCATTTAATTTAACTTTTCATCATGAAAATAATAACATTGATAGTTAAAACTATCTACTCAGCTCAAAGTTGACTACAGAAGTTGTGTTATTGCCAAAAATAGGATTTGAAGTAATGTTACTATTGATAATTAAACTTTTATGGAATCTGGTTATCACATGAAAAATTCACTTAGCTTAAAAGAAGCACAAAAGGTAATCTTATTAAGCCAAGGCATCCATAAAGAAAAGGCAATAGGTAGTGGAAAAAAAGCCACCTATAAAGCCATAGAGTCTATCAATTATGTTCAAATTGATTCTATCTCAGTAGTAGAACGTGCCCATCATCACACTATCTGGAATCGTGCTGAAAATTATGTCCCAGCTCATTTAGATCAGCTGTTAGAGGACAAACAAATATTCGAATACTGGTCACATGCTGCATCCTACTTACCCATGGTAAATTATCGCTATAGCCTGCCAAGGAAAATCTCTTTTGCACAGGGAGACATGCATTGGTTCGAGAAAGATAAAAAAAGTATGTCACTGGTTTTAGAAAGAATTAAAACGGATGGTGCGTTACAAGCAAAAGATTTCAAAGATACTAGAAAAACTAAAACGGGTTGGTGGGACTGGAAACCCGCAAAGAAAGCTCTCGAGCAGTTATTTATGGAAGGCGAGTTGATGGCTGTTCAACGACGTGGCTTTCAAAAAGTATATGATCTGACCGAACGAGTACTGCCATCCTCTATCGATACTAGCTTCCCAAGTAAAGAAGAGTATTTTCAACATTTAATCCTTAACTATCTTAAAGCCAATGCAATTGGAACCGCTGAACAAATGACTTACTTGCTAAAAGGGCTTAAATCATCAGTAAGAAATCATTGCATTCAAATGTGTGAGGATGGCTTGTTAATTACGGTGACTATAAATAATCAAACTTACTTTGCTTTACCTACACTTAATAATTTATTAAAGAAAAGGTTAACTAGTAAAAAAGTAAAAATACTTTCACCTTTTGATAATCTTCTTATACAACGTAAAAGAATCAAAGAACTTTTCAACTATGATTATCAAATTGAATGTTATGTTCCTGCTAATAAAAGAAAGTTTGGCTATTTCAGTCTTCCACTATTATGGGGCAGGAAATTTGCCGGTAGAATGGACGTAAAAATGGATAGGAAGTTAGGTATTTTAAATATTCTTCATCTTCATTTAGAAACTGAAGAAGTTGATGTTTTCATGGTTGATTTGAAAAAATCACTTGATAAGTTTTTATCTTTTAACCTGAATTCAAATAACAAAGGATCAAGCATCAGCTTGGATAAAATAACCAGCAAGCATCAAACCTTATCTGAAGCCAAGATTAAACAATTTACTTCTACACTAAACGTTTCATAGGCAGGGTTATCTTCACTTGCCGGTCAAATCCCAAGCAGGTATCCAAGTTCTATCAACTAGCTCCATGGAGAAATCATTGATCAACCGCTTCTCAAGATCAGGCATATGTCCTGCCCCGTAAAATATTGCAATCTTGTGCTTTTTTAAAGCAATTTGGCTTGATAAAACCTTTATGGCCTGAGCATTACGCTCGCTGATAATTGTTGAACCACTGGACCCTTCAAACATTGCTATGGTTGATTCAAAACTTTCAAATTGCTTGGCTAGTAATTTTTTCAAGCTGAGGGCTCGATTCGGTGACATAAAAGCTAATATCACTTCTCCATCTGAAATGCCCTCATTACTTTTTTGCAGAACCATAGATTGAAGCATCACTTTAAACAACATTTCAACAAAAGACTCACCTCGATTTTTCATACTCTGTGAAAATTGTTCAGGGCTTAAATCTGCGTGGACAAAATTAGACTTGGTATAATTAATCTCAGACAATTGAAATGACAAGTCAAGCATATTTTTCATGCCTAGCTGAAGCTTTCCAATGGGATGGCTTGACTTTGACTTTTCACCAAATTTTGGTCGAGTGCCTTCAGGTGCAATTAATTCATAAAGCACAGCATCATAAGTTTCAAATATTCTATTTAACTTTTTGTAATACTCTGCATCAGCAACATGCACTACAGCCACTAGATCAACAGTTACTTCACTCTCTTCACTCTCGTCACCTAGGGAAACTTGATACTTTGCTATAACCGTATCTAGAGATAAGGGCTTATGATCCACTGTCCGCTTTACTCTCAAAAACTCTGACTTTTGGTCAGTAGATTGTTGAGTAACGACCGATGAGTTTTTACTAGCGTAAATTAAAGTATTAGAATTTATTATCCAAGTAACAAACAATAAAACCTTCATCATTGGATAATAAATTCTGAGCAATTAATTCTGCTTACTTTTTGGTATTGGAATTAACATAGGAACTTGTTTTTGGTAATTTTCATATTTGTCACCCAGTGACTTAACAAGATCTTTTTCTTCATAGTGAAGACCAATGAAAATATAAATAGTCAGCAGTACAGCTAACATTAAATGAGTCATTGTCATGTGTGGAGTCGCCCATACTCCCATTAACACGCCAAACTGGAGTGGGTGACGAACAATTTTATAGAAAAATCTATCGGTAAAACTATCCGCAGGTTCAGCTTTTTTAGTGAGATTACAATAGACCTGCTGTAAACCAAATAACTCAAAGTGATTGATTAAAAATGAGGACAAAACAACGATCACCCAACCTAACATATAGAGACCAATCAACACTTGTTGAATAATCACATTATCAACTTGCCAAACAGTACCTTCAATGGCTTGCCAGTGAAGACAAAATAACGCCATAAGTAAACCAGTAATAAGCACATAAGTGCTGCGTTCCATTGACTTTGGGATAATTTTTGTCCACTTACTCTTGAAACTGGGACGGGCCATAACCGAGTGCTGTACTCCAAACAAGAGGATGATTGCAAAGTTAATTAATAAAGCCTGATTGAGCTCACCAGGTGTCTTTGAATCTATGTGAAGAGGTAGAAAGTCCCAGCTACCGACGAATAAGATAAACCAGACCAACCCTCCCATACCAACTGCATATGCGATAATACCGTAGATGAATATGAAGAAACGTCCCATGACTTACTCCTATTTTTATTATTAGTATGTTTTTTATACAATATTAGACTAATCCACGGTTAATCACAATCACAATCATTTGAAAGCTTTAAGATTGCTAGAACCTTTAGATAGGTGATGCTTTCTTGTGAAGGTGTTTTTTAAACACGGGTTTAATCAAAGTAAGTAAAGCGGGCTGAGTTGATAACAGAAGATCCAAATATCATACACATAACCATGACTTGATAGCGTACTGCAATAAGTGGCGATATAGCTGATAATATTTGTCCTGTCATCATTCCTGATAGTGAAACTAAGCCTACAGCAAATAACGAATTATAAATGGCCATCTGAATAAGATATATATACTCACAACGACCGGAATAAAAGCTATGGCTAAACTCAGTAAGGGTATAGCTTCAATGGTTTGACTCATTTTGTTTATTCCATCATCTCAAAAACATGATTCTAATATAGTAAAGTTTGAATCATATTTCTATTTGTTCAGTAAATAATGACAATTGTCATCACTAGTCAATGACATTCCTCAATTACTTGTTTCGATGAAAATCGAGATACTAGCTCTACTTATTATAAAGCTAGGTAACAAATATGAACTCTTATGAGCCAGCTAATCGTATTGCAGTAATTGAAAATCTTTCAAAATATTTCAAAGATACTAAAGCGTTAGGGAATATAAATTTATGCATCAAATCAGGCCAAGTGACATCTATACTTGGACCAAATGGTGCAGGCAAGACCACCTTGATAAATATTCTATTAGGGCGCCTAAGTGCTAGTGAGGGGCATGTAGAGATCTTCTCTAGAGCTCCGGGTGATATTGTTGTAAAACGTAAATGTGGTGCGATGCTTCAAGTTTCCTCACTACCAGATACCCTAACAATAAAAGAACATCTTGAGCTTTTTCAAAGCTATTATTCCAATCCAATGGACTATCAAACACTCATCGAATTAGCCGATCTAGTCGATATTGAACATCGATTTAGCAAAAACTTATCCGGCGGTCAAAAACAGAAATTATTATTTGCCTTAGCAATATGTGGCAACCCTAAATTATTGTTCTTAGATGAACCAAGTGTGGGTCTTGATGTAAAAGCACGTAAAAACTTATGGAAAGCTATCAATCGATTAAAACAACAAGGCACTGGTATCGTTTTGACTACCCATTATCTAGAGGAAGCAGATCATTTATCTGATCACATTGTGATGTTGAACAATGGGCAAATAATTCAAGAAGGTACACCAGAGGAAATTAAACAAGCTGTAAATTTCAAAAAAATTATCTTTAAAAGCTCTCTTCCACTAAGCGCTTTAAGTGAACTTGAAGCTACTACTGAAGTTGCAAAGTCTGGCACTTATTTTGAAATAAAAACTACAAATACTGCTGCCTCTATGAAGATCATATTTGATCTCGTTGAAGACATTTCTGAATTAACAATCACAGCTGCAGCTCTAGAAGATGCCTTTATACAATTAAATGAACCGTCAACTACAAATAATCTAGCTGCATGAAATTAACCATTTAAACAAGGAGAGATAATGATGAATTCCATTGTTACCAATCAACATACCGAACTACTAACTAAGCCAAGCTTGCTTAGAATTTATTTTATGGAAGCTAAATGTGAAATCCTTAGAGTGTTGCGAACACCTGATTTTACTATTCCAGCTCTAATATTCCCAATTATGTTCTACACCTTTTTTGGTATCATTTTCACTATGGGACCTAAGATGCCAACTTATTTATTAGCAACCTATGGCACCTTTGGCGTCATAGGGCCCGCCTTGTTTTCTTTTGGTGTTGGTATTGCGATTGAACGTGGCCAAGGTTGGTTCGACTTAAAAGAAGTCTCACCAATGCCGGCATCCGCTTACATTATCGCTAGAATAGCCGTCACTTTCTTTTTTTCACTTGCCACCGTTATTTTATTATTTACCATGGCAGCCGTTTTTGGTGGAGTGGCACTTTTTACATCCCAGTGGTTATTACTAGCTACTGTATTGATTCTGGGCAGCCTACCATTTTGTGCAATTGGTCTTGCTATAGGACTTTATGTATCCTCAAGCGGGGCTCCTGCAATAGTTAATTTAATTTATCTACCTATGGCATTTTTATCTGGGCTATGGATTCCTATTATGATGTTTCCAGAACTAATGAAAACCATCGCAAATGTTCTACCAGCCTATCATCTGGCTCAACTTTCTCTAAAAGTGGTATCAATGGATATTGGAGATAGCGTATTTTTACATCTGGGTGTATTAGCTGCATATTTTATATTATTTATGTTTTTTGCAGCCAAGGCTTATTATAAAAAGGACAAAAGCTAATGAAAATACGATTAACCATTGGTGTTCTGTTCATAAGCATTTTTTTTATTTTGCTTCCAGAGCCATCTAATAAAAAAGAAAGTGAGCAGATAACAGAAACTGAATCTGCAAAGCCTAGTCACTCCTTTGTTATTCGAGAGGTAAGAGTTTATAACGGAGAGAGTCTAATTGAACTAACTGATATTTTGATAAAAAATAATTTAATTGAAAACATTCAAAAGAATATTAAAAACCCTGAGCAATACCCAGAGATTAATGGCAAAGGTAAGACACTAATCCCTGGTTTAATTGATTCTCATACCCATGTATGGGGTACTGCACTAACTGAGGCTTTAAATTTTGGTGTGACGACTGAACTTGATATGTTCAGCTCACCTAAGACAACTAATGCTCACCAGAAAAACCGTTCTGAAGTTTCTCATACAACTAGCGCAGATTTATTTTCTTCAACAATTTTAGCCACCGCACCCAATGGTCATGGTACTGAATATGGCATTAAGATTCCGGTACTAACTGATGTTAGTGAAGTGGAAGGATTTGTTCTCGATAGAATATCAGAGGGCGCTGATTATATTAAAGCCGTCTATAATGCAGCTGACAGTAAGCTTCAATTTTATCCATCAATCAGTCGAGAGATCTTAAAAGCACTGATTACTTCTGCACATCATAACCATAAACTTCTAGTGGTTCATATTGATAACTTATTATCGGCAAAGCATGCAATTGAAGATGGTGCTGATGGAATTATTCATAGTTTTATGGATCAGATAATTGATGATGAATTAGTCAATCTTATGAAAAAAAATAAGGCTTTTATGATCCCAACCTTATCTGTGTCATCAGCATTAGTAGGTAAAAATGAAACTAATAATTTAATTAACGATGTACACCTAAAGGATTATTTAAGCCCTTCGCAAAAAGCACAATTGAAAGCACGTTTTCCCGATTTTGGAATTCCAAAGTCTGCCTACTTGAATGCTGCCAAAAGCGTTAAAAAATTAAGTCTTGCAGGTATAACAATCTTAGCAGGAAGCGATGCACCTAACCCAGGTACCAGCCATGGCATTAGTTTACATGGCGAATTAGAATTATTGGTTGATGCAGGACTAACAAACGAACAGGCTATGCATAGTGCAACTGGAGCTGTTAGGAGCATATTTCCTATTGGCTCTAGAGGCAGGATAGAACAAGGTGCCTTGGCTACTATGATATTACTAGATGGCAATCCTTTTACTAACATTTCTGATAGCAAAAAAATCAATGCAATATGGAAAAATGGCACGTTAGTTAAACGAATTAATTATCCACCTTCTAGTCAATCTTCTAATCAATTATCAGAAACCGTTGTAGCAGGGATGATAAGTGATTTTAATTTAGGTACATTAAAAACTCGATTTGGAGCGGGCATCTCTGCGACAGCTGATCACTATGCAGGAGGCAAATCTATTTCGTCTATAACCATTGATTCTGAAGATAATAATAGCTTTCTCAGAGTGACTGGAGAAATTAAAACCGGGTTTCCCTACCCTTGGAGTGGTTTAGCCTTTATTCCAGGTAAGAGTTATTCTGAAGCGGCAAACTTATCACAACTCAAAACACTAATTTTCGATGCTAAGTCTGTGAAAAATATCAACGAACTTTCCATTATACTTTTTCAACAAGGAAGTTTTCAACCGTCAACCCAAAAAATCACCCTGAGCGATAGTTGGAAGACATATCGTATAGACCTGTCAAAATATACAAATACTGACCTTAGCATAATATCCAATATCTCTTTTGTGAATACATTAAGTTCAGGTGAGTTTACATTTATATTTGACAACCTTAAGGTTGAGTAGATAAATTAGAACCATGAAATTATTATTCCAACAAATACACAGGTTTTTATTGCCACAAAACCAAGGGTTATCTATTACACCCTATGTCTGGCTTATTTACCTTGCAATATTTTTCCTTAGCCTATTTGCCTCTAATCCGACTGAACAACAGATCCTTGTTAGTGTTCTCGGAGTATTCTTATTTCTGCCTTTGTATTTCAATGGCTACTGGGCATCCGCAAAAACAGTCTGGAGAAATATTTTAGGAATTCTTCTTATTGGCTCATACTTGGCAACATTTAATGTCGGAGCTAGTGTATTTTTTATATACGCGGCGGCATTCTGTTGTACGTTAAATAATCCAAGAAAGGCAATCTTTGCTTTGGTTGTTATTTCAATATGGATTATTCTTCTCAGTTGGTATTTTGATTTAATTATCTATTTTTATGGTATTGCATTAGTTTTCACTTGGATGATTGGTGGCTTAAATATCCACCAAAGTGAAATGTTTAAAAACCGCCAAGAACTCATTCTTTCAAGGCAGGAGACCCATGATTTAGCAAAAATTGCCGAGCGAGAAAGAATTGCCCGAGATCTCCATGATTCCATCGGCCACACCTTTTCAGTCATTACACTTAAAGCTGAGCTTGTTGGAAAGCTAATTAATAAAGACAGTGAACGTGCAAAACAGGAAGCAGCAGAGCTTGAGACGATTTCTCGTAATGCTCTAAAACAAATTAGAGAAGTTGTTAGTGGATTTAGAGCTAGTGATCTTAAGGCCGAACTTGCCCATGCTAAATATGTCCTTGAGAGTAATGGTGTCGAGTTTAGTTATCAATTTGATCAGTTTTCTATCAGCGAAGTCATCAATAAGGAACTCGCCATAATACTTAAAGAGTTAGTTACCAACGTATTAAAACACGCTGATGCAACACAAGTAAGCGCCGATATCACCCAAATAAACAACGAAATAATTTTGCATTTTAATGATAATGGGCGAGGTTTCAATAACAAGGCAACCCATGGCTTTGGATTAAAAGGCATAAACGAAAGGTTAGACAAGCTAAGTGGCAACTTTTCAATTCAGCAAGACAAGGGTGCAAAAATAACTATCTCTGTGCCTAGTGGAACATCGTCATGATTCGACTGTTAATTGCTGAAGATCAAGCCATGCTACTCAGTACTCTTGCAAGCCTACTGGATTTAGAGGCAGACATAGCGGTATTGCACAGGGCAAAAAATGGCCAAGATGCTTTAACTTATTTACTTGACACAACTAGTGAAGAAATTGATATCCTTGTAACTGATATTGAAATGCCTGAATTAACAGGTATCGAATTGGCGCAGGAGATTTCTAACCGGCAATTAAAAGTTAAAACCATTATCCTAACAACCTTTGCCCGGGCAGGTTATCTCAGACGAGCTATGGATGCTGGTGTAAAAGGTTATCTTTTAAAAGATTCGCCTAGCGATGAATTATTAACGGCCATTCGTAAAGTAGCTGCAGGTGGCAGGGCAATTGCTCCTGAGTTAATGCAAGAGTCATGGATGGAACTTGATCCTTTAACTGACAAAGAGAGACAGGCCTTAAGACTTGCAAAAGACGGCGCGACAACGGCTCAAATAGCTCAAAAACTTCATCTGACGGAAGGAACCATTAGAAACTACCTTTCATCCGCTGCAAGTAAACTCAATGCAAAAAATCGTATTGAAGCAGCCAGAATTGCTCATCAAAATGGTTGGCTCTAGAAAAATAACTACCATTAAACTAACATTCTAGTGCTCTGTAGAATTACCCTCTAAACTACGATGCTGTTTTATATCCATATCGCTGAAAGCAAAACTATCCAAACAAAACTCACAGGTCATGGATAGTTTACCTTCTTCTAGTATGATTTCTTCGATCTCCTCATCACTGATCAAAGTGAGTGAATCAAGCATTTTAGTGCGACTACAGCCACAACTAAACTCAATGGGATCAACTGCTAGATTGTTGATTGACTCTTGGTGAAATAATCGATGGAGTAGGGTTTCACTATCAACAGTAAGACATTCCTTCTCGGTTAATGTTGTGGATAAAAAAACAAGGTGTTGGAATGAATCATCGTCTAACATGTCCGGTAAAGCTTGAAGCATTAATCCAAAAACTTGGTGATGATCATTATAAAGCCAAATTTTAGTTTTTAACTGTTCTGATTGCTTAAAATATCCTTCAATGCTCTGAGCTAAATTATCTCCCTCAAGAGGTACAATGCCTTGGTAACGTTTACCTTTTAATGGCTCGATAGTAATACACATTTGACCATTTCTGGTTATGTCTTTGAAGGATAAACCTGAGTAGTCTATCTCTTTATCATATTGAGCCACACCCCTGTAACCCAAGTCATGACTAGTTTGCACCACTAGCATCTTAAGCGATCCTTCAGTTTGTAACTGAATCGATATTCGACCTTCAAACTTAAGTGTGGTTGCTAATAACACATTAACTGCAGCCGCTTGTTTTAACAGGTTATTGATAACAAGCGGATACTGATGCCCCTGTACCATTCTCTGACTAGAAGTCGAGAGCTTAACCATCTCTCCTCTTATGCCATACTTGTCAAAAATAAAACGATGTATTTGATCAGTCATAATAATTTCTTTTAGAATGTTTAGAACCTAAACCCTAACTCCAATCAATTTATTCACTAGTCTCAAACTAAAGCCTAGCATAATCAATCCTGGGATAAATACAAGGGCACTTGCTGTAATGCCAGCAATGATATAACAAAGTACACAAATTGAGCCGTTGAAAATCTCATAGGGCAACTGAGTTCTCACATGATCAAATTGACTACAGCCAGCACCCGAGGCTGATAAAATGGTTGTATCGGATATGGGTGAACAGTGATCACCAAACATACCACCCGATAATACTGCTCCGATACAAACGTGCATGGGTGCACCTAAGGCTTCCGCCACCGCTATGGTCAAGGGCATCATTATGGCGTAGGTGCCCCAAGAAGAACCTGTGGCAAAGGACATGGCCGCGCCAAATAAGAAGGCAATAACAGGTACTAGAAAAGGAGCGAAAGTGCCTTCAGCCAAAGAGACTATATATTGTGGAGTACCCAGATCGGTACCTAATGAACTCAAGGACCAGGCGAGCACTAGAATAATTAACACCCTAGTCATCTTACCAACACCCTTAAAGTAGATAAGCATACTTTCCTGAAAGCTTTTCACACCATAAAACATCATCAAGCTGATTAGGCTCACGGCTGCGTAAAAATAGGCACTTGAAAGAGCGCCTCTAAAGGCGAGCGAAGGTACGGACTCCAAAGGAAACCCTAGGGGAACGAGTAAATATAACAGTACAAAAGCCATCACAGCTAGTGGCAACCAGACAAAAATTGCTTTAGCGTTAGGATGGGATAGGTTATCAAATTCTGAGCTAGGATCTGCTGTTTCTGTCTTAGCTTGTGCCTCTAATTCAGCCCGAGCCATGGGGCCAAATTCATAACCAAAATAGGCAACTAAGGGCACCATCGAAATAGCAAAAATAGAGTAAAACTGAAAAGGAATTGCAGCCACATAGGCATCAAAAGCTGTCTCAGTTATACCAATTTCAAGATACTGTTTTTCAATTAAGCCCATTGAGTAAACACCCCAACCTATGAAGGGCACTAACACTGCAACGGGCGAGGCGGTAGTATCAATAATCCAAGCTAATTTAACCCGTGATATTTTTAATTTATCTGTGATTGGGCGAAATATTGGACCAACAATTAAAGGTGTACCGAGATCAGAAAAGAAGATACCAATTCCCGTTAACCAGGCCGCTATTTGGGCTTTAAAACGATTCGTTATGATGGATGTCATTGATGATGCAAAGGCCATAGCACCACCGGATTTTTCTATGAGTGCTACAAATCCACCGATAAAGCACATCAATACAAGAATACCTGAATTACTCGGTGATACCATTTGTGGAACGAAATAATCTGAGACCATTAGGCTTAAGGTCATGGCAGGGTTGATGCCGTTTAGGATCACAACACCACAAAATAGTCCTGTAAATAAACCAACGATGACATCTTTTGTCCAAACAGCTATTAACAGTGTGATAAGAATTGGAATAATTGAGTAAAAGCCATAATTATCCAAGACCCACCCCTTTTTTGATATTTAACGTAAATAAGCTCGTAGAGTCAACACTAGCACAAATATTATCTAAAGAAATACATTACAAGCTGCTTGCTGCATAATAAACTTTTAATTCTTGCCATGGAAAAATAATGGAACCATTACTAAGTAAGCGTGACCTTAATTTTCTTCTTTATGATGTACTTGATGCAAAATCTTTAACCGAGTTTGGTCATTTTCAAGATCATAATGTTGAAAGCTTCGATGCTTTTATAGAAACTGCTGAAAAAATTGCTGAAAAATATTTTCTAACTCACAACGCCAAGGCCGATCAACAAGAACCTCATTTTGATGGGGACTCTATTACTATTATCCCAGAGGTAAAAATAGCACTTGAGCAATATGTTGAAGCAGGTTTTATTGGCGCAAAACATAGCTTTGATGATGGTGGCATGCAACTTCCTTCCCTAATAGCTTCCGCTTGTCAGAGCTATTTCTTTTCAGCTAATCCATCAACTTCAGGTTATCCATTTTTAACAACCGCTGCATCAAATCTTATCGCTAAATTTGGCTCAGAAAGTCAAAAGCAACGATATCTACAACCTTTATTAGAGGGTGAGTTCTTCGGCACCATGGCATTAACAGAGCCAGAGGTTGGTTCCTCTCTTGGCGATTTAAAAACCACAGCAACTCCTACATCAAATGGAAGTTATTTAATTAAAGGTCAGAAAATGTTTATCTCTGGTGGCGATCACCAGTTAAGTACAAATATTATTCACCTAGTACTTGCAAGAATTAAAAATGCTCCTCCTGGAGTAAAGGGAATTTCATTATTTATTGTGCCTAAATTTTTGGTGGATGATCAGGGCAAAAACTTATCAAAAAACGATGTAGCTCTCTCAGGTCTACTTCATAAAATGGGCTACCGTGGCACTACCTCCACTGTGTTAAATTTTGGAGAGCAGGATAATTGCCATGGCTTCCTAATTGGCGAAGCTCATCAGGGCTTGAAATATATGTTCATGATGATGAACGAAGCTCGTATTGGAGTTGGTCTTGGCGCAGCTATGATTGGTTATCGTGGCTATCTTAGCTCCCTTGACTATGCTAGAAGCCGTCCCCAAGGACGCTTGCCTTCAAATCGCGACCCCTTAAGCAAACCTGTGATGTTGATTGAGCACGCCGACATAAGACGCATGTTACTCGCTCAAAAATCCTATGTTGAAGGAAGCTTAGCGCTTTGTTTGTATGCATCGAAGTTAATGGATATCAGTGAAGTTGGTGATAGCGTTGAGCATAAAACACAGGCAGGGCTACTGCTCGATTTACTCACCCCCATCGTCAAATCCTTTCCCTCAAG
>NVWF01000045.1 GCA_002746155.1 Gammaproteobacteria bacterium
AAATAGAAGGCATAGACCGCCTCGTGCATTTGAAATGGCTTGGTATACATTTGATTTAATTAACAATTTCGCCGAATGAAAAACGGCTTGCTGTTTATTGCAAAATGGTTTTTGACTGCTAACATCAAATCGATCTATTCCCTTACCGCCAAACGGATCTTTGTGGGCTTTTGAGATCCTATTTAAGCCATCATTTTTAGAGGAATTGTTTTCAAATTTCAGTTTTATGTCGTGTCTGATTGGCGCGCTAATGCCTGTAGCGGTTTTTACTGAAATACTGACCCTTGTTGATAGTCCGAAATCTTTTAGTTTAAAAACCAGTCGGTTTGGCGTCCATAGTTCAGGCTTGTAGGCATAGATAAAATGAGGACTATAGCTAACTCGTATCTCACATCCAGCGCAATTTTCGCCAAACTTACCCAGCAGTTCAATCTTTGCGTCTGCTAGTGAGTTCAATTTTATTAAGGGGGCCGCTTTTAGATAATTTGCACCCAACAATACTGGCAGGATCAAAAAAATTGCACATTTTTGGAATCGAAGAGCATAGACTAGCTGATTAACAAAACGTAAAAGCACAATATTTCCTATAAGATTGTCGGTAAGATTACTATAGGAAATATTATGTTCTCTAGTCGCCTTGCTGCCTATCCCATGAATTGGTGATAGCTTGTTGAAGTGGAATCCACAAACTAACAATGACGCCAGCATTTTGTAGATCTTTTATTTTTGCAACACCACCAAGGACTGCTGCTCGTTTTTGAATGTTACCTAATCCCCGACCAGAGTGGTAAGGGTTAGCCTTGCCTGCTCTTAACCCCTGACCATTATCGCGGCATTCAATTAAGATTCCCTGACAGCCGCTTTTGTCTGACGATAACCCCGCTCGAAGGATAATACATGTCGCTCTAGCATGTTTGAGTACGTTAGTTATTGCCTCTTGAAAGATCCTGAGTAATTGAAGTGACTTTTCCGGCCCCATATCTGGCAACGCCGGCAAATCATCTAACTGCCACTCTATCTTTATACCAGCAGCTGATAATCTTGGCTCCAGGCGTTCACGCAACATAGCAAGTATCGATCGTAGGTCACCATTCACATCCTCCATGGAATCAATCATTAGCCTTAAATCATCTAAAGCTGTATGCAGTGCCATTTTAATCGTGTTGTTGGCTACAGATTGCGACTCTAAAAGCGCGATGATTGAAACCAGCTGGCCACCCATTCCATCGTGGATATCCAGCATTAATCGTTGCCTTTCCTCAGCGAGCACTTTTTCCCGATCCATTGCTTTAAGTTGTTTATAGCTCGTTTCGAGTTGCTGATGTTTGTGCGCAACCTGTGAAGCTAAATTTTTATTTAAATCTTCGGTTTCGTTTAATGCCTCAACAAATTGTTTAAGTAGGATATAGGCAAAAAGTAATAATCCAGGCGGCGCACTGTAGTGCATCAGCAGACCTTGATGACGATCAATCAAGCGATTGACGAGCAGCACATCATGCAAGCCAAAAACGATTAGCATAAAACCGGTAAAGATGAGCAGATAACCTTCTTCAATACGCTTTAGTTGTATATGAAGGTAAAGTCTGTAGATAGGATAGAGACCGAATATTAAGGCAGCAGAATTGGTAATTTTGGTTCCTGTCCAGTAAAAAAAATCAGTGGGTAGAACCACTAATAATAAACTGAGGAGCAGCGCAACAGCAAAGGACGTTTTTTCAACTCTTTGATTAATAAGGCCGATAAAACGTTGCACAAAACAGTTTGCAAATACCGGAAACCAAAGCATGCTGACAAATATTAACCAGTCCCATGCTCTGGCATTGACAGGAATATTAATGACGATCAAGTTTAAATTATGGATAGTCCAAACTGATAATGCCAGTGCATACCAAATATAGAGTGATTCATGGCGTCGATGCCACCATAACATAAGCATTAAAATACTAGTGACAATAAGAATGATCACAATAAACTGAGTTAAGGAGTAGCGAAAAAAGTACTTGGCCTGATAAAAAGGATAAAGGTGTATATGGGGTCCCATATATAATGGCGACAATAAACCGTTTTGTGCAGGATCAGACTTTAATCTGACGTGGAGGGTGTTTTCGCCAGGTATAATTTGACCATTAGGAATGGAATAATAAAGAGGTCGATTACTATTTCGCGAAACAGGTTGGTCAAATTGTCCAGAACCGCCAAGTAAATTTTGGTTAAGGTATATAGCAACATTGTCACTTATATTGGGTAAGTACAAACCCCAAAGCCGATTTGGCGGCACCTCAATAGTGAATTTATATTGATACCAAGCATTTGCTTCTTTTTGTTGACGAAGGCTCCAGTCATCAGGGAGTAGTACAGTCTGCCAAATGGAATTTGGTAGAGGAGGCGTCGTCGCCAGACTAGTCTGAAACTGCATTTTGCTGATTACAACCGCAACTTTTGGATTGGACAGATTATTGGTAAAGGCGATTAATAGATACAGTGACACAATAGCTAATAAAAAAGCGAGGATGATTTTGACATAAACAACTCGGCGTTTAGGCATTTTATGCTACTTGTTTTAACTCAGAATTGAAAATTGGCAATTAAACCCAGTTGCATTGCTTCAAAAACTGCTTCACCGCCGGAATGTACCCTGAGCTTTTTGTAAATATGCTTTATATGGCTGGTGACGGTATGTATCGATATTTCCAGGCTAGACGATATTTCTGAGTAAGAAAATCCTTTAGCGACCAATTGTAAAACTTGTTTTTCTCTTGCTGTTAATAGCGAAGTCTTTGATTGATTGGTGCAGGGTTGAATAGTGCAGGATTGAACCGTTTGGGATTTGTTCGCCATTGGATGAAATCGTTTAAGCAGATGTCTGGCAATTGAGGCTGAAATTGGCGAGCCGCCATTAATAATTTGTTTGATCGACTGGCCAATATAAGTGGTATCACCATCTTTGAGTAAATAGCCAGTTGCGCCAGCTTCTATAGCAGTCAAAACATTTTTTTCATCGCCAAAAATGGTCACCACCATAATTTCAGTTGCAGGCGATATAGACTGAGCAAGACGGATCAGCTCACAACCATGTCCATCAGGTAAACCTAAATCAACTAGAAGAAGGTCGAGTTTGTTTTGCCTAATTAATTGCCTACCTTGAAAACAGTTATGACCCACAGCCACAACAGACAGATCGGAATGCTTATCGATAGCAGCTCGAATACGGTCATTTGTTAATGGATCATCTTCTACTAGTCCTATTTGGTAAACTGGGCATTTCATTTGTATGGTTCTCCTTACCACTAGACAGTAAAGGTACAACAAATGTTCGGATTTAAACTTAGGAAAAGATTTGGGAAACCTTATGATCTTGTTAATTTACAATTAAGTTCAGGTATCTGTACCGAGGACACTTAGCTGTAACATTAGTGCCATTACTGATAGAATTTACTTCTAGTACTTGAGTTCCAACCGCGGAGTAAACATGAAACCTAGTGTTGAACCTGGGAGTAAAGTGATAAACCAATATTTTTCTGTTCGAGATTTGGTGTCATTTTCTGATTTTTCTCTTGGATCTTGGCAAGTTTTTCCTTCTAACAAAACCATTAAAACAACCAGTCAAGTCATCGAACTGGAGCCTAAAATGATGCTATTGCTTTGCGTCTTGGCCGAAGCAAATGGCAAAGTGGTTTCCAGAAAAATGCTTTTTGATAAGGTTTGGGGAGAACAGGTTGTTGGTGATAATGCCTTAAGCACCAGTATTTCGATTTTAAGAAATCATTTAAAAGACGATCTAATAGACGAATATATTAAGACCAAGCCAAAATTAGGCTATCAAATAAATGCGCCTATCACCTGGTTGAAACCCCAAAATAACCAAAGAATACCCAATAACCTTTACCGCCGGCGGAAATGGAAAATAGGTCTTTCGGTGATCCTTCTATTCTTTTTGCTCGGTACTATTGCTTATTTTATTCAACCTTTTACTGTTAATATCCCCTCTGACAAGCAATATTCAATTGCCGTATTGCCCCTAGACAATTTCTCAAAAACAGCGGAATATAACTTTTTCGCAAATGGCTTAACAGAGCAGATTATTCATCAACTTGCCTCGGTGACACAATTTAAAGTTATATCGAGAACCTCTTCTTCACGATTTAAAAATAGTCCATTAAGCCTGAAAGATATCGCAAAAAAGCTCAATGTTAATTACCTTATTGAGGGTTCTATTCAAAAAGACAAAGATTTTCTTGTGACAATTCAGTTGATTGATGCACGTACCGATTTTCACCTTTGGTCAAAAGAATTTCGCGCTACGGACGCGCGATTATTTGAGCTGCAAAAGCAAATTGGCGAAGCAGTTGCAGGCTCATTTGGGCTTAATGAAAAGGCCTTCTCAAAAAACCTAACACCCTACCACCCGGCTGCCCTAGGAGCTTACCAAAGTTTTCTTAAGGCTCAAACCTACGCAAATTTAGGCGGTGCTAAAAATCTGCAACAATCTCTCATGGCCTTTAAAAAAGCGACTGAACTGGCACCGGATTACGCCTTGGCCCATGCAGGAATTGCAACGGTTAGCTTATTATTATATCAAAGAGGGATATTAAAGCCAAAATTAGCCTTTGCCCAGGCTACCACCCATATCAATAGTGCGATTAAGCTTAATCCTAATTTAGCCCAGGCCTTTGCTGCAAGAGGTTTAATGTACACCTATAGATCAGCCTTTGATTCTGCTGAAAGTAATTATAAAAGAGCCTTGGCTATTAACCCTCGATTGACAATTGCACTGCATAATTTCGGCTTTTTGCTTTGGAGTCAACATCGTTATGAGCAATCACTACCTTATTTTATCAAGACCCTCGAATATAACCCTTTAGCGCCAATGAGCCATTTTGCCATAGGCGATACACTGACTAATTTGGGAAAAATTGATGACGCTATAAAAAGCTATGAGTATTGTCTTACCATCCTACCAAAAAATACTGGCTGTTTACTTGGTCTGGCTTTTGTCTATAGAACCCTCAATAATATGGCACAAGCTGATCAATTAGTTAAAAAAGCAAATGCTATTTTGCCAAAAACCGATCCCTATTTACTCTTTGCAAAGATTCTGAATTTGCAGGCAAACGGTCTCTGGAACAAAGCCACAGACGAATTAGACAGGGTTGATGTCTATTATTCTGATGTCTACGTCTATAAACGAGCCAAGATGATGGAAAACTGGTTGCAAGTTAATAGCAATAGCGCGCTAATCTTAAAGTTAAATAACCACAGTAAAAGTGATCGACACATTTTGCTCCCAGGTGCTCATTCATTCTGGCAAAATGACTGTATTAATGCCATAAAACACTATGAAAGTATGTACTTGAATAAACCCGAATTATTTAGTCTAATTGATGACTATGGGGTGGGGATCTCCCATGAACTTAACCTCGCCTATTGTTATCAAATAACAGAGCAAAAAGATAAGAGCAAAGAAAACCTGGCGAAAGCTTGGAAAAATATTACTGGGTTTACAAAAGATCCGGATCGCGTGCCAGGACTTGTTTATGCGAAAGCCCGATATTTTGCATTGATCGGTGAAGCCAAGAGGTCTCAAACTTTACTGGATAGCAACAAGCTTGAAAATTGGTCATGGAATAAGCTAAGACATACCGACCCCATTTTTTCCCATTTAATTCATTAGTCCTAAAATAATCAGTTGCTACGGATTATGTCCATAGAAATAAACCGAGATAGCTCACCTCGCTTAATAATCTCTGACATCTTGTTTAAATCATCTGCAAAATAACGATCAGCTTCGTAAAAAGCAACCTCACTACGAATAACAGATATTACTTCTTGTAGTTGACCTGAAGTTTTAAGAGGTTTTCTTAGCTCTATACCCTGAGCTGCTGCTAAACATTCAACGGCAAGGATACCGGTTACATTCTCAGCAATATCACTAAGGCGTCTAGCAGCGTAGGTTGCCATGCTCACATGATCCTCTTGATTAGCTGAGGTTGGGATACTGTCAACGCTTGAGGGGTGGGCGAGGCATTTGKTTTCACTGGCAAGTGCTGCAGCCGTTACTTGAGCAATCATGAAGCCTGAATTTACGCCACTATTTGCAACCAGAAAAGCGGGTAGATTACTGAGGTTTTTATCAAGTAGCAGGGCAATTCGTCTTTCCGCTATAGAACCAACTTCACACATGCTGGTGGCTAGCGTATCAGAGCTTAGGGCRATAGGTTCAGCGTGAAAGTTACCACCGGATAGAATATCACCCGTRTCACTAAACACCAGTGGGTTGTCAGATACTGCATTTGCTTCTGTGAGCATAACCGAGGCGGTATAGCGCATTTGATCAAGACAAGCTCCCATGACTTGAGGTTGGCATCTCAGTGAATAGGGATCTTGTACTCTATCGCAGTCGGCGTGGGARTTYCTAATGATTGAGCCCTGTAGTAGTTCGCGATAGATYTTTGCCACATCTAACTGACCCTTATGTCCCCTTACAAGGTGAATACGTTCATCAAAAGGGGCACTGGAACCCATGGCTGCATCGACACTCATGGCACCGGAAACTAGGGCAGCTGCAAAGTTATTTTCTGCCCAGAATAAGCCTTTTAGCGCTAAAGCCGTGGAAACGTTAGTGCCATTTAATAAGGCTAACCCTTCCTTAGGTCCTAGTGATACAGGCTTTAACCCTTGTTCAGCAAGTACTTCAGCGGCAGGTCTTATTTCACCCTTGAAGCGAACGTCAGATTCACCAATTAACGCGCAGCTCATGTGGGCGAGGGGGGCTAGATCTCCACTAGCTCCAACGGATCCCTTTGAAGGAATACAGGGATAAATTCATGATCGATGTTTGTTGTTAGATATTATAGTGTCATCTGGACAAGCCTAGCGAAAGCTAATCCGAAAACAGGCACCATCATCAGAAATATTATTAGCTAATTTATATGGAAATTTATGAGCATTCAAAATCTCATCAATTAACATTAAACCAACACCTTGGCCCATTGCCTTGGTGGTGAAAAAAGGCGTGAAAAGTTGATGTTTCAATTCATCGCTAATCCCACAACCTGAATCCTTAATTTCGAACCTAATAGTGTTCGCCTTTTGTTCTAATATCAATAGGATTCGTTCTTCGCGCTTAGCTTCCTTATTAGCATCAATAGCTTCTATGGCATTCTTAATTATGTTAACTAGTACCTGCTCGATCAAATGAGGATCAGCGACAACCCGTAAATCTTTCTCCAATACCGTTTCTAGAACGATCCCCTTTTTATGGCATTGAGAGTAATAAAGGATTGCTAAGTTTTCGATCAATTGGGATAAGTTAAAATCTGACTTTATAGGTTGTGGTAATTTAACGATATTAGCATATCCCTGCATAAACTGATTTAAACCGGCACTTCGATCAATCACCACATTAATTGCTTTCTCAAAATCTTTCTGGTTAGCTACTGAAAGTTCATCTTTGAAAAATAGGCAACTTTCAAGAAGTGAGTTAGTACTTGCAATAGTGTTATTTACCTCATGGGACATCAACCGAATTAGTTTCTCATAGGCATCTTTTTGGGATTTCAAAATATCTTGGGTTAATTCTTGAATAAGAAAAAATGAGCGCTCAAAGCCCCTGTCTCGAAAACGATAATGACCAATTTTCAAACGCTGACCTTCGTCGGTTGTAATAAGTTGCTGTTGATTAAAAGCTATTTTATCTAACTCGAAAAACTGACTAAGACGTTTAAATGTAAAGGGTATTTCTACACTATCGGACGGCTGCTCAATAGCATTTTCCAATAGTCTTTTCGATGATTGGTTGCAGTCACTAATATTATTATTATAATCAAGTAGTACCACTCCTATAGGCGATTCTGCCATGAGTTTCTCGAATACGTGCTTTCGTTCACTGATGCTTAATCTTTCCTTATGCAATCGATCAAGCATTATATTAAATTGTTCAATAAGACCATCAAGGTCAGGCTGATTTAAGGAGCTAAAACGAGAGGTAAAATCTTTCTCTTTCAGCATAGTGGAAAAAATTTTAATATATTCAAGTGGTTGTAAACTTTTTCGGATCAACCAGAGAAAGGTCAGCATACTCACGACTAGAAGAATTTCGACACCAATAAGCCACAGGCCTAGCTCCGCTCGAAAGATAATGCCGAGACTAAGCAGTAGTCCGTGCAGTAATAGACTGACTGTGTAAAGTTTAGTTTTTAAGGTCACAAATCAATGCCATACTTTTCGAGTCTGCGGTACAGTGCAGAACGACTAATTCCCAATCCTTCAGCTACCTTAGTAATATTTTTTTTGTAGGCCGAAAGTGCCTTGACGATCATCAGCTTTTCAACTTCATCGAGGGTCATATTACCTGCTTGAATTTCACTGCCTGCGTCCTTGCTAGAATTGTCGAAAGAATGTTTATTTCGACCTATGTCTTTACCAGCAATGGAAACAAAGTCTCCGGTTGAAAGAGTTTGTGAAGCAGTCATCAATATCACTCTCTCGATGGTTTGAGTTAACTGCCTTACGTTACCAGGCCAGGGTTGATTTTCTAACCATCGGATTGCTTCATCTTCGATTGTTATTGTGTCTAAAACGTATAGTTTTTCAACTCGCTCTAGATGTTGCTTAGCGAGTAACCCTATGTCACCTCGTCGCTTACGAAGTGGTGGAAGTTCAATTGTAATTAAATTAATCCTGTACAATAAGTCTTCACGAAATTGATTGTTAGCGACCATTTCATTAAGCGACCGATTAGTTGCTGAAATAACCCGGAAATTGGATCTCCGCGTTTTAGATGAGCCCACCGGTTGAAAACTTTGGTCTTGCAAAATTCTCAAAAGCTTGACTTGAGATGTCGGATCAAGATCACCAATTTCGTCAAGAAATATTGACCCCTCATTAGCTAGCTCAAAGCGTCCAAGACGATCAAATTTTGCATCAGTAAAAGCACCTTTTACATGTCCAAACATTTCGCTTTCAAATAGACTAGTGGTCATACCGCCGAGGTTAACTTTAACTAATTCATTTTGTTTTCTGGATGAATTATTATGGATAGCATCTGCTATTAGCTCTTTTCCGGTACCACTTTCACCGAGTATAAGTACAGGAGCATTGGTTGTGGCTACGCGACTGATAGTCGAAAGAACATCTAGCATTAATGGGTCTTCACCAATAATTGCTTTGAAATCAAATCTTTCGTCTAATTGGCGACGGCTGGTAGGTTGAGGGTCTTGGGAAAGGTTAAGTTGTAAGCAAGTTTCTATTGTACGTATGAGTTGGCGGTTATCCCAAGGCTTGGTTAAGAAATCTTTAGCGCCACATTTAATTCCTTCGACGGCTAGTTCGATTGACCCCCACGCAGTCATTAGAAGTACAGGAATCGTGCGGTATTTACTCTTTATATCCTTCAACAGCTGCAGACCTTCCTTTCCACTTGTACTTCTAGAAAAGTTCATGTCTTGCAGCACCAGATGGATAGGCTCTGCCTCTTTATTCGTGCTATCGGCCAATTTTGCGATAGCCTCTTTTGGGTTAAGAGCACTGGTTACTTGATAACCGCTTTGCTTTAGCAGTAGTTCAATTGATGCGATAACGGATGTGTCATCATCAACAACAAGAATATTGGTTTGGCTTTTATCGATCAAATTCATAAGTGTTAGCTATCAGTTATCGTTATTAGTTATTCGTAATGAAGCGCTTCTGCAGGAGAAAACGCAGTTGCTAATTTACCAGGGTAGTAGGCACATAATACAGATAGCAACAGCATAAACAAGATCGAAACAGCCTGTCCGGACCAAAATAAAACCCAGGTTAGTTCTTGAAAAACACCTAAGATAGGCAGTTGAATGAGCAGTATTAGTGCAATCGTTATACCTAACATGGTGACGATCAACAATTCACTTATAATTTGAATATGTATACTTTTGGCTGTTGCGCCAAGTGCTCGTCTTAGACCTATTTCTTGGGTTCTACTACTTACATTTTGCCAAAGAACACCAAATAGTCCCATGGCTACCATTATAATAAGGAATGTTCCTATGATGGCTAGGCCAATACTTGGTATTATTGTCTCTTGTAATGATATTTGACGAATGTCTTTCCAATATGAAACTTTGAAATCCCAATTTGGCGCAGCATTTTTAAGTATTTTTTGTAACTTTTCTTCATAAGCCTTTGTCGTACTAGAAATCATCTTTAATTCAATATTATGAATCTCACTGCCCTTTGGTTCTGTAATATCGTATCGATAGATCACATAAGGTGTTCGCTTGTAAAATTCACCTTGCTGCCTAAAGTTCTCAAAAATACCCACAATTCTTTGCTCTTTCAGAGAAGCGTCCTCTTCTGTCTCATTTCGAGTGATACTTCTTCCAATGAGATCTTCGCCAGGGAAAAATTCTTCAGCAAATTGCCGGTTAACGATAACTGGATCATAATTCTGACCTTTGTCTTGAGGCCCAAACCAGCGTCCATTTAAGAGTTTCATACCAAAGGTTAAGGGTGCATCATCATCCATTTGATTACGAATAAAACGAATAGACTTGCCATCTATTTCGTAGGATGTTTTGCGGAGCCAGTTGCGAAATGTTGGATTTTCTAATAATTGCACCTTTTCTATTTCTGGTTGTTGTTTTAAGAGATTAATAAGTTGGCGAAGTTGTTGCTGGTCACGCTCATCTTGCCACTTGTCACCGACGTCGTAAAATGAAACATTCCACATATTCTGATATTCAAAACCTAATGGTTCAACGTATAAGTTGTAATTACGTATTCCAAGTGTAGCAATTGAAAACACAACAATAAATGCTATGGCTATCTCGGCTATTATTAGACTATTCGACTTTTTTCTATTCCAAATAATTTTAAACATATGCATTAACATAATTTACATGCCTCCTTTTAGAGCAATTACTGGGTCCATACGAGCCATTTTGAAAGCAGGATAAACGCCTGAGACTAAAGCAAAAATAAGTATTATGAAGAGACTGCTTAAGAGTATTCGTAGGTTAAATTTAAATTCCACAAATGGGATTAAACCGCTTGATTCTATGAAGCTGAGCAGCAACTCACTTAGAATAAATGCTACTAGTCCGCCGATTAAGGTAAGTACAATATTCTCGACGACAAATTGCCATACTAGTTGCTTTGTGGAAGCACCAAATGCTTTTCGGATACCTATTTCCGATGAACGTTCCATAATTCTGCTGATATTTAAATTAACCATGTTTATACTCGGTAAGAGCATAAACAATACTGACGCAAGGCTAATCATTATAATGAGTGTTTGAACGTAACTATCATAACTCCGTTCTTCGCCAAATATATCGCGAGCAAGTTCTTCTAATTTATTATCAGCATTGCTAAATGCTATGGTTTGATTCTGATCTACAGCAACAAATTCATTCTTGACTCTATCGATAAATTCTAGTTGAGCATCCTTTAAGCGATCAGTATTTGAATGATAAAGTAAAGCTCGAAAGTTACCCATCATTTGTTGACGGTAACTAGTTTTTGGCCAGGTTGTATAAGGCACCCATATGTCAGAATAAGCTTCCAACTCCGTACGAGTCACGTTTTTAACTACACCAATCACTTCGAATTTTTGATTCTGAAAAATAATGGATTGACCAACGGCATTCGTTTTAAAAAAAAGTTTTTTGGCCGTTTGTTGATTAATTACCGCGACAAATTTACCAACATCAAAATCTGCTTGGTTAAAGGGGCTTCCTGCAACAAATTCGAAGTCCAATACTTTCCAATAGTTAGCATCGACTCGACGCATATAGTGATTGATTTTTTTTCCCTGAATAAAAAATGGAACTAAACTTTCTCTAGTAAAAGCGGTAATTAATTCCGGAGTTGAGAGTGGCAAAACATAATCATGAATAAATTTGAAACCCGGACTGGAAGAACTAACATGACTATGATCCTCATTGGTTATTAGTAATTTGCTCACCAGAATAAAATTCTTACTGGTTTTTTCTGGGCCAATAGGATGCAAATGATTATCTATGACACGTGTTACTACAACCATAACCGTTAAGGTTATACAAATTCCAAATAAATTGATAAAAGTAAATAGTTTGCGTCGTAAAAAAACTTTCCAAGCGGTTATTAAATAGTTCTTTAACATTACTCTCTCCTGTTGAAGTTTAGTCTACAAGTTGGCCATCAAACACACGTACGATCCTTTGGGTTCTATTAGCCATCGCTTCGTCATGGGTGACCATGACGATGGTTGTTCCATGTTTTTTATGAAGAGATTCTAAAATATTCATAATTTCATCGCCCATATGACTATCTAGGTTCCCAGTAGGCTCGTCGGCTAATAATAAACTTGGTTCTCCGACTATCGCTCGTGCCACCGCAACTCGTTGTTGCTGTCCTCCCGACAACTGATTTGGGTAGTGCATAGTACGAGCGCTCAGCCCAACTTTGTCGAGTGCATCAAGGGCCATTTGGCGTCGCACTTTAGAGGAAACCTTACGGTATAATAAAGGCAATTCAACATTGTCTATTACTCGCAGATCTGGAATTAAATGAAAACTCTGAAAAATGAATCCTATCTTCTCGTTTCGTATCTTCGTAATGTCCTTATCTTTATAAGAAGTAATTTGTTGTCCCGCTACTTCTATTTGGCCTTGGGTTGGCTGATCTAATAAGCCAATGATATTAAGCAGTGTACTTTTCCCACAACCGGAAGGCCCCATCACAGATATAAACTCCCCCTTATCAATCGAAAGATTAATATTTGACAAGGCTGTTGTTTCAATTTTATCGGTTTGGTATGTTTTTTTAATATTGGTCAAATGTAGCATGGTAATTATTACCTCTTAATTGATCTTAAATTCTTTTAAATGCAAATAACTAGCGACATCGGAGATGATCACTTCATCTCCAGGATTTATGTTGCCAATAATTTGGTATTTGTCTCTATTGCTAAGCCCAATCTCAACTTGAGTTCTCACTGCAATACCATCATGAATCACATATACATTTTGTAAACCACTGCCATTTACAAATGGGCCTTTCATAATGGTATTAACTTGGTCGACAGATTCGGTGATTAATCCGACATCAACTCTAATGTTTGGATGCAGCATTGGATTACTCGGCTGGTCTAATTTTATGATTAATTTCATTACGCCGTTTTCTATCGTAGGCGATAGGGTCTCCAATTCTCCACCTAGGTTGTCTTTGTTGTAGGATATATTCACCCGCATGCCTGATTTAAGCTGTTGTGCGTAAAAGTCAGAAAGGCTTGCTTCTACTCTAAAGTTAATATGGTCAGAAATTCTTGCTAACGGCTCTCCAAGAATCACACTGCTGCCTTCTTGATTTTTGACCCAGCTGACCACGCCAACTCTATTCGCTCGAATAGTCGTGCCTTGAAGTAAACGTTGCTGTTCTATTAGTGATTTTCCGAGGATAGACTTTTCTAGTTCTAGACCCTCTATTTCAGTTGCAACTGTTGAGTGAATATCCTGAATAGATTGTTTTAGTTGGTTGAGTTCTATTTTTGTTCGCTTAACGTCAAGCTGTGACTCTAATAAGTCTTGTTTTGCTGCTGCTCCTGTCAAACTTAATTGCTTTATCCGGGATGCTTTTACTGAGTGTCTTTCTAACTCCACCTCAAGTAACTGATATAGGCTGTCAATTTCGTTGATGGACTTTTTAGAATTTAAACGCTTGGCACTGATTTGAATTTCTTTAAGTGCAAGATTCTCTTTGACATTCTCAATAGCTAAATCAAGCCCGCGAGTTTCCAATTGTAAAATAATGGAGCCTTTTTCAACTTTTTGGCCGAGTTGCACAAATACTTTTGATATTTGAGAATTACTTTCACTGGACAAGGTCTCTTCACTGGCAGGAACGATAATACCGCCCGCATTGATTGACGCGAAAATTGAACCTTTTTCAATATTGGCAGTTCGTATAGATGTTCGGTCGACGGAAGGTGTGGAAATCCAATTAATGCCATAAAGTAAAGACATGGCTACAAGTAAGGCGAAAGCAATTCGTAGCCATATCTGCTTTTGCAAACTAGTTAACTTTTCCTGTGAAAGCGGCTGATCCATAAATGTACCGTATTAGTAATTATAACTTTTTATTACCACTAATCGTGCCAACTCTGCAGTTAAGCTGTTAAGATATTAGTTGCGGGAGGTGCAATGGATTACAGGGTATTTAGTATGTCCGTTTTATCGTTCGTTAATGAACGATTTTAGCTGCTATCGTTCGATAACGAACGCTTGTTGATTAGCCCTCAATAATGGCCGCGTAATTAATTCTGTTTCGTGAATTTAGACGCTCCCATCCCTACCAACAAAATAGATTAGATATAATTTTAGATATTCTTAGTAAAGTTGCTGTCAACTAGAGGAGCAATCTCATCAGGTAATACTCTAATCTGCGATTTAATTAAATTACCTCCATAGAAATAAGCCGTGAGAGCTCACCTCTTTTAATTATTTCAGACATTTTGTTTAAATCATCTGCAAAATAACGATCAGCTTCGTAAAAAGCAACCTCACTACGAATAACAGATATCACGTCTTGCAGTTGACCTGAAGTTTTAAGAGGTTTTCTCAACTCTATGCCTTGAGCTGCTGCTAAACATTCAACGGCAAGAATACCGGTTACATTTTCAGCGATATCACTAAGACGTCTAGCTGCGAAGGTTGCCATGCTCACATGATCCTCTTGATTAGCTGAGGTAGGGATACTGTCAACGCTTGCGGGATGGGCGAGAGATTTGTTTTCACTGGCAAGTGCTGCAGCYGTYACTTGAGCAATCATGAASCCWGARTTTACRCCACTATTTKCAACYAGAAARGCRGGWAGATTACTGAGGTTTYTATCAAGTAGCAGGGCAATTCGTCTTTCCGCTATAGAACCAACTTCACACATGCTGGTGGCTAGCGTATCAGAGCTTAGGGCAATAGGTTCAGCGTGAAAGTTACCACCGGATAGAATATCACCCGTRTCACTAAACACCAGTGGGTTGTCAGATACTGCATTTGCTTCTGTGAGCATAAYCGAGGCGGTATAGCGCATCTGATCAAGACAGGCTCCCATGACTTGTGGTTGGCATCTCAGTGAATAGGGATCTTGTACTCTATCGCAGTCGGCGTGGGAATTCCTAATGATTGAGCCCTGTAGTAGTTCGCGATAGATTTTTGCCACATCTAACTGACCCTTATGTCCCCTTACAAGGTGAATACGTTCATCAAAAGGGGCACTGGAACCCATGGCTGCATCGACACTCATGGCACCGGAAACTAGGGCAGCTGCAAAGTTATTTTCTGCCCAGAATAAGCCT
>NVWF01000046.1 GCA_002746155.1 Gammaproteobacteria bacterium
AACGTCAACTAGCACCAATTTTCGATATAGTTAGTACAGTTCCCTATATTCCAAATGACACTATGGCATTGAGTTTGACTGGCTCAAAACGATGGCCAAAATGGAAAATATTAAATCAGTTTGCAAGACAACATTGTGGTCTTAATGGTAAAAATATAAATCTTGCCGTGGATGAGGTGTTATCCGCAGGGAAAAAAATGCAATCTCAATTGAACGAGCTGGTACAAGAACACCCGGATTTTAATGAAATCGCTGAATCAATGAGTGATTTGGTGAACCGATCTTTTTAGTGTAAATAGCAATGAATGAGCAATCTTCTAATCCAGGCAATTTTGATTCCCTAGGTTTTATTGATCAGTGACTTTACGAAATAGAATCAGAATGAAGTACAATAAATTGTATAGCGTAACGTTACAGTATATAATATGTCTATGATAAAAAGTTTCAGGCATAAAGCTTTAAAGTCCTTCTTTAATACTGGTTCAACCAAAGGGATTAATCCGCAACACGCTGAAAAAATAAAGCGACAGTTGTCTGCATTGGACAGGGCAATACAACCCGAAGACATGAATATTCCTGGTTGGCAACTACATCCATTAGCAGGCAAACTTGCAGACCACTGGTCAGTGAAAGTAAACGGTAACTGGCGGATTACATTTATGTTTGAAGGTAGTGAGCCGATCTTGGTTGATTATCAGGACTACCATTAGGAGAATTTGAAATGATAATGCACAAACCACCTCATCCTGGCAGTATATTGAGAGAAGATATTTTGCCAGAACTAAATCTATCAGTGACTGAAGCAGCTAAACAATTAGGTGTTTCCAGAGTCGCCTTGTCTAGACTGATCAATGAAAAGTCGGCGATATCACCTGAGATGGCATTGAAAATTGAGAATTGGCTAGGTGTTGAAAATGGAGGACGAGCTGAGTTGTGGGCTGGTATGCAGCTCGACTATGATATGTGGAACGCACGTTTAGCCGCATAGTTAGTTAAAGCAGGTGGTAAATTCAAAAATTAATGAGTAATCAATCCTCTAATCCTCCTAATTTTGATTCCTTAAATGTCATTGAGCAACGACTTACCGAAATAGAAGCAGAACGTAGCCAGCTATTACTACGTAAAAAGCTTTTACTCAAACAAGCGACAACTGCTCAACAAACGTTTTCACCTGAAGAAAAAGTACAACTGTTTCAAAACCTATTCAAAGGTAGGGCTGATGTTTTTGCGTCACGCTGGCAAAATTCACAAGGAAGAAGTGGTTATTCTGTTGCTTGTCATAATGAATGGCAGCCAAAACTTTGTAACAAGCCAAGAGTAAAGTGCAACGAATGTAAGAATAGAAATTATAAAGATTTGAATAGTAAAACTCTTTACGATCACTTGGCAGGTAAACTCGTTGTTGGTTTATATCCCTTATTACATGAAAACACCTGTCATTTATTAGTAGCAGATTTTGATAAAAATGATTGGAAAAATGATATTCAAGCGATGGCAAAGACATGCAAGAATTACCATATTCCTCATGCTATTGAAATTTCACGTTCTGGGAATGGTGCACATCTTTGGATATTTTTCTTAGAGGCAGTATCTGCAAAAGATGCCAGATTGTTAGGATTTGGACTACTGGATAAAGCAATGGAGATCCATCCTAATTTATCATTTGATTCCTATGACAGACTCTTCCCGAATCAAGATATTATGCCAGAAGGAGGTTTTGGAAATTTGATTGCTCTACCGTTACAATTTCATGCCAGACGGCAAGGAAATAGCCTGTTTGTTGATGAACATTTAATTCCATACTCAGATCAGTGGCACTTTTTGTCTCAGATTGCTTCACTTTCATCGAAGCAATTAAATGATCTTATTGTTCAGTTAAGACCACACAGTCAGCAAGCCACAGACAACCGACCACCCTGGGAGCAAGGTGCGAAGATTAAAAGCAATATTATTGACAATTGCCCTAAAGAAATTACGCTGATATTAGCTAATCATATTTACATTAATCTTGATGAAATCCCAGCAACTCTCATTGCTCAGTTGAAAAGGTTGGCCAGTTTCTCAAATCCAGTATTTTTTAAAACACAAGCACTGAGATTTTCAACAAATGGCATACCGAGGTATATTAGTTGTGCGAGAATAGAACAAAATTATTTATCATTGCCAAGAGGTTGCTATGACGAGGTAATCAGTCTTCTAAGCGATCAAAATATTTCGATAATATTTGATGATAAAAGAGAACAGGGGACAAGGTTAAAATCTCTAAAATTTTATGGAAAATTACGTAAAGAGCAATCAAAGGCAGTTAATGTAATCAATAAATTCAATACTGGTATTTTACATGCCCCTACCGCATTTGGAAAAACAATTACTGCTATTGGATTAATTAGTAAACGTAAGGTTAATACCTTGATTCTTACTCACAGTCGACAGCTTTTAGATCAATGGCAAGAACGTTTAAAGTTATTTATGTGTGATGCTGAAATTGGAGTTATTGGTGGAGGTAAAAGAAAACCAACTGGGCAAATAGATGTTGCGACGTATCAGAGCCTCATCAATAAGAAAGAAAATACAATAGACCAGCTTGTTCAGGATTATGGTCAAATTATTATAGACGAATGTCATCATATTTCAGCTCCGCGGTTTGAAATGGTACTTAATGAAGTTAGAGCAAAATATGTTGTAGGTCTTACAGCAACACCTGAAAGGCAAGACGGACATCAGAAAATTATTTTTATGTTAGCAGGCCCGATTCGATATAAAGCTAAATCAAATCATGCAGACAAATTTGAACAGTTGGTCGTAGTAACTCAACTGGAAGATCAGCCTCCTTCTCACCTAGTAAGCAGTGAAGAAAGACCTCGTATCAGTGATGCTTATCATTGGCTTATGGCGAATACTAGTCGAACTCAGAAAATTGTTGAGGATGTTATCAAAACAGTAGTAGATGGTAAGCATCCTCTAGTCTTAACTGAACGAAGAGAGCATGCAGAAATTATTAACCAGTTTCTATCAAATAATAATATACATTCTGTTGTACTTAGAGGAGCAATGAGAGCTAAGGAGCGTAAAGATGCAAATGAACAACTTGCAGATGCTCAAGTGATTGTCGCAACAGGAAAATATATCGGTGAAGGTTTTGATTTGCTAAGACTCGACACTTTATTTCTAGCGATGCCCATAGCATGGAAGGGTTCTCTCACTCAGTATGCAGGTAGGATCCATCGAGAATCAGTCGGTAAAGATAAAGTTACCATTTATGACTATGTAGACTCATCTCTTCCAATGCTGGCAAGAATGTTTCGTAAAAGAGAAAAAGGTTATAAAGCTATGGGATACCGAATATCAACTCCATTAAGGTAGTTGCAATCAATATCAGATTAAAATTGGATGGAAATGGATGGACAAACGGATGAAGACATGCGATATTTAATCGGATGGAAACGGATGTAGAATTGGATATAGTTGGGTATAATCGGATATCTTTGTGAATATTGAAACACTTAAAGTGACAAATGCCATTTTAGCACTAATCTCTGAACTTGATGAATTCAAGGGGGCATGGCTAGCGATTGGGCGTATAGCCCCCGAAAGACTGTTAAATCTTCGACATGTAGCCACTATAGAAAGCATAGGCTCATCTACCCGTATTGAAGGAGCAAAGCTTTCTAATAGCGAGGTTGAAAATCTTTTATCTAATCTCGATATCGAGTCTTTCACAAACCGAGATGAACAGGAGATTGTTGGTTATGCATCTGTCATGGAGACAGTTATTGAAAATTTTCAAGAAATTTCACTTACAATCAATTACATCAAACAACTTCACGGAGAGCTGCTTAAACATTCAGAAAAAGACATGCGGCATCGTGGTGAGTACAAAACGCTCTCAAACAGTGTTGAAGCATTTTCATCAGAAGGCAAAAGCATAGGAGTTATATTCAAGACAGCTACACCTTTTGATACGCCTCGCTTAATGGAGGAACTCATCACTTGGGCAGATACTGCATTTACAGAAAAAATGCTGCACCCATTGCTTATCATTGCGGTATTCACGGTAGTTTTTTTGGAAATACATCCATTTCAAGATGGTAATGGAAGACTGTCCCGCATTTTGACGACATTACTCTTGTTAAAGTCGGGCTATAATTATGTGCCATATAGCTCATTGGAAAGTGTTATCGAACAAAATAAAGAAGGCTACTATCTCGCTCTACGTAAAACGCAAGGTACGATCAGAACCAAAACACCTGACTGGCAACCATGGGTTACCTATTTTCTAAAATCTCTTAGCAAACAAAAGCAAAGTCTTGATGGAAAAATCAGCCGTGAGAGGGTTATTATTGGTGAGCTTCCTGAACTTTCAGTACAAATTCTGGAAATTGCACGTGAACATGGACGGGTGACTGTTAGTGATACTAAAAGAGTTACGGGTATTAGCAGGAGCACCATTAAAGATCACATTAAATCTTTGTACAAAAATCAATACCTTGCGCGCCATGGCGCTGGACGGGGTACATGGTACTCTTTGGTATAATGTTATTTGTCTGCTCATGTGTTGCCTATCAGGCATAGCAGCTATAGCTAAGTCCTACATGCAAATTACTAAATTGTTGCACTATGCGACAAATTGTTGCATTATGAAAAAACAATGAGATTTATCATACTTATTTAACAATACATGGGAGGTTAGTATCATGGCACAGAGTGTACGTCTAAATGATGAATTTGTGGATGAGCAAAGAATACAGGCGACGGCTGTTAACCGCTCATTACCAAAGCAAATTGAGTATGTTGGTCAGATAGGGCAAATCGTGATTAATAATCCAGATTTAAGTTATACCTTTATCAAAGAATCACTCTTAGCGAAAGCTGAAATGGACGCTGGACACCTACAGCCATATAAACGTAGAACTCGCAGAAATGGCTGAAGTTCTTGTCTATGAAACTCGTAGATTTGCCAAAGCACTCGGCAAATTGAATGAGGCCACTCAGAAATCAGTCGAGAATGAAATAGAAAAGGTCATCGCTGATCCGGGTTTAGGCGAACAAAAGAAAGGTGATCTTAATCACTTATGGGTTCATAAATTCAAGATAAATAATCAAGAATGGTTACTTGGTTATAACTGGAATGAAGAAAAGATCACGATTCATCTTTTGCAGTTGGGTAGTCATGAAAATTATTACCAGAAAGCAAGACATCAACGTAAGGGAGATTTGAAGAAGATCTGATTCAGTGCTCTATCCTGCTTTCATATTAATCATCTCACGAATATCTTCATACCTAAGCATTCATTCAACATCTAATCATTATTCCTAACACTGATCGACAATTAGCAGGTATGGATTTCGATGAAATATTTACCGATAAGTGTTCTGGTAGCAGCACCAAACGAGAGGGTTTGTCACAATTAAAATCACACTGTAGAAAAGGTGATGCTATTTACTGCCATTCTATAGACAGACTCGCCAGGAATTTATCAGACTTATTAAACTTGGTTAGCGACTTGTTGATCAAGGTGTTGATATTCATTTTGTTAAGGAGTCATTATCGTTCACAGGTGAGGATAATCCATTTCAGAAACTACAACTGCAAATCATCGGTTCTTGAGCTGAATTTGAACTAGCTATGATAAGGGCTCGGCAACGAGAGGGAATTGCTGCTAGAAAAGCTAAAGGACTTCCTGTTGGCCGTAAATCAGTTGTTAATGACGAGATGCAGCGAGGAATACTCAAGGCTTCGTCTGACGGTGTTACTAAAACTGAAATTGCTAAGATGTTTGGAATGTGAAGGGCGACTGTTTATCGAGTTCTTGAGTGTTATGTCGATTTAGCCTGATTGGACACATATCTCTAAAAGATAATACTTTAGAATAGCTGAGTTGCTATTTTTATTATTCTTGGGGCCGAAATCGGCGCAGTAGCGGATTTCATTTCAAGTGAGCTGGTCACGTTTATTGCAAAACAATAAAACGGATAAAAGCCCCATTAATGGATTGTTTATGGCGGGTTGGGTGATGAAAAGACATAAATTACAACACCGACTAGTCAAATTGTTCTCATTAGATAACGTATACTTATTATAAATTTGTAAGGTACTATTCTTCAAGGTATTGACTCTATGATTGCAAGGCATCAATATCATTTGACAAATAATTAGCCATTATCATTCTTCCTATATCAACACCATCTACAGCTATATATTTCATTTAGCTATCAAGTTTTAATTTTGGCAAATGAATTGCTTTTTTTCCATTCCAATATCCGGTCCAAACAGATTCAATTCCAACAATAATCAAGACTGCATGCCTTCCCTTTAAATTTAGCTCCCAATGATAAACATCAATTGATGATGGCAAAGGATTAACTTCGGGGTGTGTATGCCACTCTCCTAAATAATCAATATCATTATTAGAATTAACTTTAGCCTTTTTGACTAGATCTAGGTGGTGTTTACCTTTTCTAACAAAACTAAAACGTGTTCTAATATCTTTTAAACTAGGTTCTGAAACATTAGTTATTTCTATATGAGGTGGAGAGCTTAGTGAAAACAATTCTTCTTGTTTTTGCCTTAGCGCCCCAATAATTAATCCCCCAGCCTCAAAGTCTTTTTCTAGTTTTTGAGAGTGACTTTTCATCTTATCTAAAACTTCAATAGGTAATAATAAAAAGCCACAACCGGGCAAAGTAGTAAAATAATCAGTTAGTTTAACCACAACAGGGGCAACCTTTCAAAGGAGCTATGTTCTGAGATTTAGTAGCAGGAATAGATTTATGGAAACCTTGATGCCTAAACCTTGGTGATGGGGTTTCTGCAAAATAATCAATTGTCATCGCTTGCAAAAATCCCGCAGCGGAATACGACACTCCTTCAGTATATGGTGTAAAAGACTCTCCACAAGCAAAATGTTTTTGTGCATGATGGGGCCATTTCATTCCTTTCCCTTTTAATGGGAACCTTTCTTTTAAGGCTCCATTTTCATTATGAAGCATGCATCTGTAACAGCCATATTTACCATCATCAAGTAACGCTCTAACTGCTAAACCATTTGCATCAACCCAGCCATACAAAATTGAACATGATACATTCATTTGAGATTGTAATGCTTTTCTATAATTGTGACTAATAAATGAGGAGAACTGTTGCTCACCAGTAGCATCAATTATTATGTCATGCATCATCAATAGCTTGTAAAAGTCATTTACAGAACTAATATCAATATTATTAGCTGTAATATTGATATTCCAAGAGTATTTAGATTGTAAAAAATGTTTTGTCGCTTGAGACTTATACTCACCTAAGTATTCTTCGCATAAAAGATGTCTACCAATATTTGCAGCTTTCAATTTATCTTTATCGAATAGTGACAACCTCCCAGTATTACCATGTCCCGCTCCAATTTTTACTAACAAGTTCGCAGTAGTTGCGCCAATAGTTCCACAACCAATAATAGCAATTCGTTTACTCTTTATTATTTTTTTCGGTAAATTTCTGTTCAGAATAAAGTCAGTTGAAGCATCTTGTACGCATAGCCGATAGAAGTTGGTAGTAAGATCTCGTTTAAACATGGTTCTTACAGTGTTCGGAGTCACTTTTTTATTTTTTCTGCCTGGCTTTCTAGACGCAACGTACCTTCTAGCTAGATCTTGAATTTTTTTAGTAAATTTAACTCTAACAGCAAACCAGCTTGAGTGCTTCCCTTCTATGTTAGGTACACTAAATAAAATGAGCTGTTGAAGAGAATTTACACTACCTTCACACAGCTTACGCATTAATTCATTAGAGAGAGTTGAATGATAGTTGGACAGCCAATTGAAAAAAACTTGCCAATTCTTAGGAGGCCAAGAACCAACAACTTCACTGGCAGGAAGCTTTGGCATATCTGTAAATCGAACAGTAATAACAGGAACTTCACGAATATTTTCTATAAAACCTCTTTTATTCAGCCATTTATTATTTCTAGCCTCATCATTCTCATCAAAAATAAGCCACTCTTTACTAGTATCTTTATCAAAAGCTTCTTCACGTTCAAAAAATTTAGCCTTTACTTTTTTCTCTTTAGATAACAAATAGCAATTATCATGAGCAATCCAATAGGCGTCAAATTCTCTAACAAAATCATTGGTAATAGCTTTGTCATCGACTATTTTGTCCAGTGTTACTTCTATAGCATTGAGGATATAATCTAGTGCAGCATCAGGTTTATAAGGATCTAGGAAAACCAGTGACTTATCCATATAGCAGATAGTTCGATCTGGATTTACATGAGTCAACGTGCCAGGAAAATCAGGCGGAAGGCATTTTAATGTAACAATAGGCAACTTGATAAATGATGGATCAAATTGACCTATTTCAAGTGAAAAAGTTGTGTTTCTAACTTTTATGTTCCAAGCAAATGATACTTTTCTTCCATTAACAATACTAAGGCCACGACTAACCATGACCTTTGCACATACCTTAAAGAATTTTTCATCTTCCAATAACTTATCCTGAACGGTGCTCTTCTTTGAATGCAGTAGAGGCAGTCGAAGTAACATGGGGTGAGTTTCTAACAACGTCACCAACTGTATAGCGCTCTACCCATTCAGGTTTATTTGGTAATCTGCTTCCGAATATTCTCATAAACTCATTCACAACTTGTTGTTCTGTCTGGCTATAACACAAAGAATTGATTGAGTTACTAAACTCTGCAACTTTTTGACGTATAGCCTCAACCTCAATCTGGTTAATATCTCTTGGAAAAATAATCTCATCATCTGCAATTGGATTTTTAATTTCAGTGTTAAATATAGCAGGAAGCTCATTAGCAATAGCTAATAATGCCTCACAATCCGAAGCAAACTCTTTTTTGTTAATCATCAGGTTGTCATCAAAAACTTTAGCCACTACAACCATTAATGTAATGGAGCTAGGACCACCTTTATCCCACTGGTGATCTCGCCACGCTTTCATATAACGACAAACTCGACGTAAAAATCTTTTACCATGTAATTTAGTTTTACTAATAAACCACTCATGAAGTTCTTTTGGATCTGACTTTATCCAGTCATCATTATCCCAGCGCGCTAGATGAACCTCATCAGGATCTAAGTACATAAATTCCAAATCACTTGAAGAATCTGCAAAGTTGTTTCGACTTTCCATTGCTGCTTTGAGCATCACATATTTTTGTTCAGGGATAGCATAAACAGGAACGTCTATATGTACTCGACTATTAACCTCCAATCGTAAACATGTTGTTTTTTCTGACACCCCCCAGCCTTTATTATCAGCTAATTCTGTTAGAATTAATTTAATCAGTTTTAATAGTTTATTTTTGACTGCAAGCGGTTTACCGTCCAGCAGCGCCATTGGAAAATAAACACCATCATCTAAGTCAATTTGTTGTGGGGGATTAGTGGCGGGATCATTCATAGTTTTATATGCATAGCTTCCCTGAGTCCAAAATTTAGGATTTAAGTTTCTAATGTCATCTTCAAACTCTTGAAATTTTATTGAAGCATTAGATCTTAACTGTTGAAACCCTTCTTTTAGGTACTTTCGAACGTCTGCTCTACATTCTACAAGTAGCTTATCTTCAGTGTCTGTAATATTTAGTTTATCAATCAAGGCTATATTTGTATTGCCATTTGTTAATAACCGATGTGCTTTAAATTTTTGCTGCATAAATACTCCTTAATTAAACATTACGATTAGCACCATGGAAAAATGTAGGTTGATTAGCTTTTTGAGCAATTATCTTTTCAAATATAGGGTTACAACAATATTCTTGAGCACTAATTTTTCCGCAGCTGATAAGTGTTTTTGTCGCTTCATCTGAAGCATTATCTAATTCAAGTACTGAGCACTGGTCTTGACTAGGACTCATATCTATTTCAAGGTGTTCGGAGTTTGCTGCTAATAAATGGGTAGCTAAATAATTATGTAAGCCTTCAGTTGCTGATAAACATACTTCAATTAATTTTCTCCCAAATCCCCAACGAAGTATATAGCCTCCATTCTTTGCCCCTTTATGGTTAGTTGTGGTTTTATTTCCCATTGTTCCAACCTGAAGTAACCGTATTTTATTTAAAGGAACACCTAAGAAGTAACTTGCTTCATGGATAGCAATAAATGCAGGTGAATTCGCAGCTAAACCGCCATCTAAATACCAACTATCATTAAATTCGTGAATAGGAAAAAAAGTAGGTGCAGCACTTGTCGCTAGAGCTATGTTTACTAGGCTATGAACATGATCAGATTTAAACTGTTTACAATGGGGTGTTTTAAATATTTGTACTTGCCCTTTACTATAATTAATAGTTGGAATAACAATGCGTGTATTTAAGGAACCAATAGTTGCATTACCATATATATCTTTCAATAATTTCTTTAAAGGCTCTTGTTTGTATAAAGTTGAAAAGGCAGCGCTAAATTTTTTTAAAATGCTTTTTTTTGCAGGAAAAATAGATAATCTATTTTCATTCATTACCTTAAGAATATGCCTTGCAGTAACTCCATTAGCCAACCCAAGAGCAATAAGTCCACCAATGGAGGTGCCGCTAATAAGGTCAAAATGCTGACCGATACAATAACCTTCATCTTCATGATGTTCAGCTAATTGCTCTTCTAAAGTAGCAAGAACTTGTATCGTGTAAAGTCCTCTGATCCCGCCACCACTAAGTGATAATATCTGAAAATGTTTTTCGTCAGAAGATTTGATCAAAATAATGTCCACATTTGTATTGTTGTCATATTAACAATAAGGGTAAATATTTAAAAAGCAATAGCATAGCTTAAACTTTGCTATAAAAATCATTTATTAATCTAAAGGCTATAGCTAACTTGTTAAGTATATTTTCTTTTTAGTTCGTAATACCCCCTTGTTGAGCGATCTGTGTAATAGTTACCTTCAAGTATGTTTAAGCTTGTATGATCTAGCTTTAGAATTGCAGTACCGTCATATGGCAAACTTTTATTTCCATTTTTCAACTTAGGTGTATTTCTATAGATATAAAATAGGATTGCTCTTCCTGATTCAGGATCTTTTTGAGGTTTTGCCAACAGAGTGCTTGAATCTGAATCCTCAGACGCAACTTCCATACTCATTTTTAAAAAGTCTTGTTTTATATGTGCAGTTGCTTGGGCTACACCTTTTTTATCATCCCATCTCCAATGTATTGTCATATCCCATTCGCCATTTAAATCAGGAAACAGTAGTTTATTTAGAAATGGAATTTTCCTCCAAAGCCATCTCCATCCAAAGTAAATGACTCCTAGTAAAAATAGATTTAAAACGGTAGCACCTTTAATAGCAAACACAATACCTACAGTAATACCTGAATCAACGTCATAAACAAAAATAAGTATTATCGAAATTAAAGCTGCATATAATACAGAGATAACTGTAATGACTTTTGTTAAGGGTAATAAATTAATCACTTTCGTTCCTTAGAGAATACTTCCATACCATTTTTAAAAATAACTACTCCATTACTTTTAGTAACTATCCCCGTCAATAGAATGTTTTGTATGCAGGAACCGAAAAGTGCAGCCATATATCTTCCCCCAACAGCTACTCTAGCTCGGTCTACTTCAATACCAGGAACAATCGAAGGAGAGAAGTACTGCGAAGTATGTGTCAGCTTCAAGCTAGAAGATATAAGGTGGAACCCATCATGAAAAGGATTACTTAGCTTTGAAATTTCAACAAAGGTGGACACAAGAACATCATCTTCAGCTTCGAAACTATAGTTATGAAGAGGGAAGATTGGAATTCCCTTAATCTCACTATACAAGACAATTCCTATACCAGAAAAATCATCGTCAGCTTTCTTCTCCACTTTAAGTAGTATTTCTTTAAAATTCTCTATCATTCAATTGCCTTGTATGGATATTATTGTCTTGGACACTTTTGTTTACTCCTTCATCCTTTACTCAACAAATCAAACACAACCCGAGCAAACCCAGCAGCTTTATTCGGGTCTGACAATAGCTGCATCATCTGATTCTGATGAGCATCACTGCTATCCATCACAGCTTCATCAATTGCCTTTGTGAAGTCGCCTAACATAGCTTGCTCAGGTGTATTATTAGCAATCTGACTCATCACCAAGCTATTTTCTTTAACCTTGTCTCTAACCGTATAGGCATAATTAACCATATCGGCATCGGTGAGTTCATCGGTGATAAATAATTCATTTAGTCGTGTGATTATTTCTGACAGATATTCTTCATTCTTATCTTTTGCTTTAGCGGTTCCGAGTGCATCACCTGGTACTAAATACTCTGTCTCATCTTCCTGTAAGTTTAAATCTTGTTGTCTAATTTTTGAAAGTCTGTAATGACTCATTTCGATATTACTGAGATCGATGTCTTCTTCATCGGTCACGCTTTCTCTTAGCATGGGTCTGAGGTTTCTTGCATAGAGGCTCAATTTTTCGAGTTCTTTGTCATCGTAGTCGACTATCTGAGACATGAACTCATAAAAGCGAACAAAGGTACCGAGATCTTTTTTGAAAATTTCCAAAGCATCTTTTTCTTTCTTACATTCTTTAAAACTATTCTCGGCATTGGCTATCAATACTGGGTCGTTTGATGTTTTTGTTCTTTCGAAAATATCTTTAGCTTGCTTAAAAGCGTCAATGGCTGATTTGTATCTTTTTTGCCAGCGCTCAACAGCAGGTTTACAAATATTACTGATCGCTGCATTGCTTTTGCTTTTTTGTAAGAAGGCTTCACAAAACTGTTCGACTTCATGCCAATTAAATATTCCAGCGGCGCGCAATTTATCAAATAAATCAAAGATTAAATCAGGATCAGAAACATCTGCCAGTTCTGCGGTTTGATAATAAGGTTGGAAGGCTTCCAAAATATCATCTGGATCATTAAAGAAATCTAATACGTAAGTACCGGTTTCTGTTTTACCCGGAAAGGTCCTGTTCAGACGTGAGAGGGTTTGTACACACTCTACACCACCGAGTTTTTTGTCTACATACATTGCACAAAGTTTTGGCTGATCAAATCCTGTTTGAAACTTGTTTGCCACGATCATCACTTGGTAATCATCGCTATCAAAGGCTTTACGCATATCTCTGCCTTTGAGATTCGGATTCATATTTGATTCTGTAAACTTCTCGCCAATCAAGGCAGCACTATTTGGATCACTTTCGCTGAACTCCACCTCACCAGAAAAGGCAACCATGGCATGAATTTTTTGATAACCTTTTTCAGTGATATATTTATCAAATCCTATTTTATATCGCACAGCTTCTTTACGAGAACTGGTGACTAGCATTGCTTTTGCTTGGCCGCCTAATAGTCCCATAATGTTATCTTTGAAATGCTCGATGATCACTTGCACTTTTTGACTAATATTATAATCGTGTAAACGCACCCATTGATTGAGCTTTACCTTGGCTTTTTTACTTTCGACCTCTTCATCACGACCGGCGATTTTCATAGCCAAGTTATAAGCTACTTTGTAGTTGGTGTAATTTTTCAGTACATCCAGAATAAAGCCTTCTTCTATAGCCTGACGCATACTGTACACATGGTAAGCTTCTGGCTTATTGGTTTTGGACGGTGCTTCGTCAGGTTTTGGTAAGCGTCCAAAAAGCTCTAAGGTTTTCGTTTTAGGTGTTGCGGTAAAGGCTAGGTAACTTAAGTTGCTGGATGCACGGCGTGAGGCAACTGCGGCATCTAATATATCATCAGTAGAGAGTTCTTCATCGTCACTTTTTGAATCAATCATTAAAACTTCTTTTAACTGGCGAGCAGTGCTGCCAGTTTGAGAGCTATGGGCCTCGTCGGCAATGACCACATAATTACGCTCTTTCARGCTAACGCTGTTTTCAATGGCTTTTAAGACATAAGGGAAGGTTTGTATGGTGACGATAATTATTGGCTGTGAACTTTCCAAGGCTGAGGCGAGTTTTTCTGATTTAGAACCATCTCCCTCGTTACGATTGATGCGTCCAACCACACCTTCTACCGATGTAAACTGTGAAATAGTTTCTTGTAACTGATCGTCCAGTACAGTCCTGTCGGTAACTACGATAACTGAGTCAAACTGTTTATTCCCATCTTCAGTATGTAATGATGATAGTTGATGTGCTGACCATGCAATGGAATTAGATTTACCAGAACCAGCACTGTGCTGTATCAGATATTTATGACCTGGGCCTTCATCACGAGCGGCATTAACTAACTTATTGACTACATCCCACTGATGGTAACGTGGGAAAATTAAGGTTTCTTTTTTGTACTTAAGACCTTTCCAATCTTCTTTTTCTTCAATTTGCAAATGCACAAAACGAGCAAGAATATTCAAGATATTATCGGGCTTTAATACTTCATTCCATAAATAATCAGTGGCGTACTGGTTAATGTCTTCGGGTACATCATTACCAGCACCTCCTTCGCTAGTGCCTTTGTTGAATGGCAAGAAGAAGGTGTTGTCTCCTTCTAAACGGGTAGCCATATAGACTTCATATTGGCTGACAGCAAAATGTACCAATGCGCCGCGCTTAAATGTTAATAAGGGTTCAGACTTTTTGGTTGCAGGATCGATGGCAAAACGTGTAGTTATATATTGTTTAATGGCGTTATGGACTGCTTGCTTAAATTCTGACTTTAGCTCTAATGTAGCTATTGGTAAGCCGTTGACGAACAATACCAAATCGATGCGCCACTTTTTGGCTCGTACACCGGTTTCGGCTTCATGCTCGTCTGTTGCCCATGGAGAATAGACGAGCTCTGGAACCAGGGCAAACGGGTTATAAATAACCAATTATTCAATTTTTTGAATCAAAAGGTAAAAAACATTTGACTGGGATCGGTAGACGTGATCTWTTCTAACCTTTGGGAATTAGAAATGTCATCCACTACCTTGTCTAAAG